>DATMZR010000031.1 GCA_035573435.1 Solirubrobacterales bacterium | reverse complement strand
AGGCAAAGCGCTCCGCCGCCAGAGCTTCCGCCCGGCCTTGGGTGGCGGCGGAGAGCCACCGGCGCGAGCTCTTCAGCTTCGTGTCGAAGACATTGAGATCGGCCTGGAACTGGAGCAAGAAGGTTTGCCCCCATGGCTTCGCCCAATCGGCGATTCCGTACGCGCCACGGACGACCCCCGGTGAAGCGCCGGCGCCGGGCGAAGGCCGGGTGAGGTAATCGCGTTCCAGGCGAGTCACCATCTTGATCAGGCACAGGTCCTCATAGCGCCCCTGGACCCGCACTCGGCGTCGCACCTGGACGCCCAGCTCTTCGCGGTGGGCTTCGAGGAGCAGGAAGACGCGCCTTCTGGCCACCACCACGGGGTCCTCGGCCGAAGGCCCACTCTTATCGTCGAGGCTCGCCAGCGCCGCCTCCCTGCTCTTCTTGTCCTGCGCAACGGAGTTCACGACTTCGGTCCAGACCTCCTCAGTCATCTTCAGGGCGCCCCCGGCCTTTGGGCAGCCGGGTTACGATCAGTCTAGGAACCGGTTTTCCCCAAATCAAGGGACAACCCTCGCAACGCTTGGAGTTGGGTAGACCGCGACCGCCGCCGGCGCTCGGATCAGCGGAGCCGCGTGAGTCCTAAGCCGCTCGGGACCGGAAGTAGGCGGCGGAGTCGATCCCGCGGTCGAACCGCGACCAAGCCTCGCCATCCGGAAGCGCGCGCTCGATCCGATCGAAGCTGCCCAGCCGGCCGCCGAGGTTGTCCATTGCGTGCACCAGGGTGGCCTCGCGGGTGGCCGGGATCACCGGCGAGCCGTTCTCGAGCGTCCCGTGATGCGAGAGGACGATGTGAAGGATCGCCTGCGCAAGCTCCGGATCGAACCCGTCGATTCGCTCCATCTCGCGACGGACGAGGTAGTAGCCGAGGGGGATCTCACCCTGCAGGCGGCCGGCATCGGTGAGGTCGATTCCCAGCGGGTCGTCGTTGTAGGCGATGGTCTTGCCGATGTCGTGGAGCAGCGCCCCGGTCACCGCGATGTCACGGTCCACTCCGGCGAAGGCCGAGGCGGAGGCGCTCACCGCCTGCGCAACCGAGACGGTGTGATCGAGAAGCCCGTGGCGGTACGCCTGGTGGTAGTACTTGGCGGCCGGCGCCTCCCGGAACCTGGCCCAGAGAGGCGAGCCCTGGTCGAAGAAGCGGTCGAGCAACTCGCGAAGCTGGGGGCTCTGGATCGTCTCGAGCAGCTCGCGGAGATCGGCCTCGAGGCGCTCCACCGGCACGCTGGGACCATCGGCGAGATCTGCCCCCTCGAACTCCCCTGGATCGGCGGGGCGGATCGCCTCAACCGTGATCTTCGGCCCGTACTGCGGATGAACTCCGAAGCGTCCGCTGAGGTGAACCGCGGAACCCGGGACGGCGATCTCGAACGACTCCTCAACGCCATCCCAGACGGCCGCCTCCACCGTCCCGGAGCGATCGCACACAGACAGCCTGAGCCATTGCCCGCCGTTTCGCCGCTGGCGCAGCTCGCGCTCTCGAACGCCGAACACAGCATCGATGGCCTGGCCGTCAACGAGGTCGCGCACCCAGGGTCGCTCCCCATCACCGGTGAGGCCCGCGCCGTTCGTGACGCTTTCGCCCAACACTGGCTGCTCGCTCAATGAAACCTGGTTGCCCATGACTCGGCTCACAGTAGACAGGGGTGCGGACGGGCCAACTCTCCCCTGTGCAGGGGGTCGTCGAGCGGATCGTCGACCTGACGAGCCTGTGCAACCCGCGCTGCGAATGCGCTTGAAACCAGGTACTTCTCGCAACGACGACCGCAACTGCGGGACCCGGTCGCGGTTCAAGCCACTAGGACCGAGAGGGATGGATGAGCGAGAAGCAGCTAAATGGCAATGGCTCCGGCGACATCGGCGAAGAGATCGCCAAAGCTCGCCTGGCCGACTACGACCGGATGCTCGACGTGACCATCCGGGCGATCGAGACCGAGGGTGAAGAGGCAGGCCCTCTCGTGCTCCACGGAGAGCTCGAGAAGCTCACCGAAGGCCGCTTGAAGAACATCCTTTCGGCCGTGATCGTCTACCAGGCGCTGGGCATCGTTCGCGGTCGCGGACGCCCGGGCTAGAGCACGACCTCCGGGTCGAGCCGCATCCCCGGCGCAGCCCGCGCCGTGAACACCCTGTGACCGGAGGTTTGCCACGTGGCGCAAACGGGTAGTCACAGGCGCCATGCGTCGGAGGCTGACAGGGTCCGAGCTGAGGCTGGCCGACGCTAGCGAGCGAGCGCTCGCGGAGGCGCCCGAGTCCGGGATGCGCCGCCGCGAGTTCCTGTCGCGCAGCGCATACGCCGCGGGGCTCGGGGCCGCGATGGCCTCGCTCCCGCTGGACCTGCTGCTCGGCGAGGTGTCCAAGCGCGAGGCGCTGGCCGCAGGCATGCCCTCGCCACAGAACATGCCGATCGACCACTTCGTGGTCCTGATGATGGAGAACCGCTCGTTCGACCACTACTTCGGCTGGCTGCCGAATGCCGATGGCGTTCAGCAGCGGTCCTACCCGGATCCCGACAACGGCGGAGCGCTGGTCGCCACGCGTCACGCTTCGACCCTCGGGAACGCCGAATGGCAGGGGTGCGGGCATCCCGATCCGGACCACTCGTGGTCGGGCGGGCGCAACGAACTCGGCAGCTCCCGAACCAACCCCAAGCGCGAGCCGGACGGGTTCCTTGCGGGTGACAACGACGAGTTCGCTCTCTGCTACTACGACGAGGGGGACCTGGGCTTCATTCATGCGGCCGGCCGCGAGTTCACCGTCTACGACCGGTTCCACTGCTCGCTCATGGCCTCCACCTGGCCGAACCGCTACTACATGTGGTCCGCCCAGTCCGGCGGGAAGATCAGCAACGACCCGCCCGCCGGCACGCTCGGCAACCAGTGGGAGACGCTCTTCGACCGCGCGCTGAAGGCCAATGCGGCAAACGTCCCAGGCAGGGGGCCGACGGCCCGCTATTACAACTCGGACCTTCCGTTCTCGGCCGTGTGGGGGGCGCGTGGCGCCACCTGGACGCGACCCGTTGCCGACTACTACGCCGACTGCGCCGCGGGGACCCTTCCGAGCATCAGCTTCGTGGACCCGCCCTTCCGCGACGGCGGGGGTGGCGATGGGATCTCGGCGGACGAGCACCCTTTGGGCGACGTGCGGCTGGGCCAGGCCTTCATGTCGGACATCGTGCACGCGTTCATCGAGTCACCGAATTGGGAGCGGGGTGCGCTGTTCATCGTGTACGACGAGTGGGGCGGGTTCTTCGATCACGTGCGGCCCCCCAGCGTTCCCGACGCCCGCCAGAGCTCGAACATGGACCTCGATTTCGGGTTGATGGGCTTCCGGATTCCGGGGGTGGTGGTCTCCCCGTTCGCCAAGCGCGGCGCGGTCAGCCACCAGCTGAGCGGGTTCGAGTCGATCATCAAGCTGATCACCTACCGGTTCGGGCTGGGCAGCCTGACGACTCGCGACGCGAAGGCCCAGAACATCGGCCAGACAATGAACTGGTCCACGCCCAACTTCGAGCGGCCCGATCTCCCCGACCCGGATCGCATCGTCTCGACCCCCTGCACGCTCGGCGGCGGCGATGTCCTCGATTCCCAGCAAACGCACGCGAGCGATCTCGCCGCGCTCGAAGACCTGGCCGAGCAGTTCGGCATCCCGACGGGCACGGGTGCGGCCACGGACATCTTCCGCGAGCCCGACTCCCTCCAGAAGGCGCTCGCGTGATGAAGCGGCTGGCTCTCATCGCGGCTCTCACGGTGACTGCGCTCGCCTCGGCCGCGCCGGCCCAGGCGGTTGCGCGCCCCTCCATGCCACCCGTCCGACACGCGTTCGTCGTCTTCCTGGAGAACGAGAACGCGGACGTGACGTTCGGCCCCGGCTCGCCCGCCCCGTATCTCTCGCAGACGTTGCCGAGCCGGGGTGCGTTCATCCCCGGGTACTACGGCATCACGCACCTGAGCCTCGGCAACTACACCGGCTTCGTCAGCGGCCAGGGCTCGAATCCGCAGATCCAGGCCGACTGCCAGATCTTCTCCGAGTTTGTGGGCGGGCTGATCGGCCCCGACGGGCAGGCGCTCGGCAACGGCTGTGTCTTTCCGCCGAACGTGAAGACGATCGCCGACCAGCTCAACGCGCGCGGGCTGAAGTGGATGGGCTACATGGAGGACATGGGGAACGATCCAACCCGCGAGAGCGGGCTGTGCGGACACCCGGGCCTGAACACCCATGACGAAACGCAGACCGCGAGCGAGGAAGACCAGTACGCCGCGCGCCACAACCCGTTCGTCTACTTCCATTCGATCATCGACGACAACTACTACTGCGAGCAGCATGTCGTGCCGCTCACCCGGCTCCCGGCCGATCTCTCGAAGGCGCAAAAGACCCCGAGCTTGAGCTTCATCACACCCGACCTCTGCCACGACGGCCACGACGAGCCGTGCGCGAACGGCGAGCCGGGCGGTCTGGTGAGCGCGAACGCCTGGCTGCGAGAGTGGGTGCCGCGCATCACCGGGTCTCCCGCGTTCAAGCGCGATGGCCTGCTCCTGATCACCTTCGATGAGGCTGAGGCCGAGGGCTCCGCCCCCGATGCGAGCGCATGCTGCAATCAGGCGCAATTCCCGAACACTCCGAACAACGGCGGCCCGGTGCCGGGCCGCGGGGGCGGGCGCGTCGGCGCGGTGGCCCTGTCGCCTTTCATCCGGCCGGGAACCGTCAGCACGCACGACTACAACCACTTCTCCGCGCTGCGCACGCTGGAGCAGCTGTTCGGCCTTCCCCTCCTGGGCTACGCGGCATCGCCCGACCCGGGCAGCTTCGGCACCGACGTCTTCACCGGCCGCTGGTAGTCCCGCCTCCGGGAGTCATCGAGTCGTTACCGTCCGTTCGTGCCTCGCGAGCGGGTACTGAGGACCGTCGCAGCAGCGCTCTCGTTTGCCGGGATCGGGGTGGCCACCTACATCGCGATCGCAGATGCCGGAGGCGGGTCCCCCGTGTGCCTCGCCGGCGGACATGGCTGCGCGACGGTGGCGAAGAGTCACTACTCCCACCTCGCGGGCATCAACGTGGCGGTGTTCGGGATCCTGGGCTATGTGCTGATCCTGGCCGCAGCATTGACCCCTGGCGACCTCGGGCGGTTCGGCGGCTTTCTGCTTGCTGCCATCGGCTTCGGCTTCAGCGTCTACCTCACCTACCTCGAACTCTTTGTCATCGACGCCATCTGCCATTGGTGCGTGGCGAGCGCGGTCCTGATGGCCCTTCTCCTGGCCGTCAATGCGACCCGAGCTTTCACGTACGCTGGAGCGGAACTCGCGTCGGTCGGTCGAAATGAGGCCGGATAGAGCAGCTTTAGATTGGCGCTTTAGGTTCAGTTGATGGCGACTCGACAGGCACAGAAGGAGCGCCTTCGCGAGCAGCGATTGGCCCAAGAGGCCGAAGCTCAAGCGAAGGAGCGGCGGCGGCGGCTGGTCCAATACGGAAGCGCTGCCGCCTTCCTGGCCGTCTGCGCCGTCGCCGTCTTGGTCATCATCAGCCAATCCGGCGGCGGCTCGTCGGGAAGCGGCACCGAGGACGCCGCACTGGTCAAGCAACAGCTTCGTGGCATTCCCCAGCACGGCACGGTCCTCGGGGATCCGAATGCGAAAGTCACCGTGATCGAGTACGCCGACCTTCAGTGTCCGGTCTGTCAAGCATTCTCGACCGAGACTGCACCCGACCTCATTTCGCAGGTGGTCCGCAAGAACACTGCGACGTACGACCTCCGCCAATACACGATCATCGGCCCGGATTCCGCCGTCGCCGCGAAGGCGGCACTGGCCGCAGGCGAGCAGGACCGCTACTGGAACTTCGTGGAGCTCTTCTACCGGAACCAGGGCACCGAGAACTCCGGCTATGTCACCGATGACTTCCTCACCAGCGTCGCCAAAGGGGCAGGAGTCCCTGATCTCGACAAGTGGAACCAGGACCGCCAGAGTCCGAAATGGGACGCAGCGTTGTCGAAGGTCCAGAGCGAGACCCAATCCCTCGGCATCAACTCGACCCCGACGTTCGTGGTCCAGGGACCGGGAGGCAAGAAGGTCGTCGGTTCCGGCATCCTGCCACTGAGCCAGCTTCAGATCGCGATCAAGTCGGTCGAGTAGGTTGCCCTGATGCAGTCGAGGCGGGTGAGCATCGGGCTCGCCGTGGTGGCCCTCGTGGTAGCTGTCGTCCTGTTCGTCGTGCTCAAAGACAGCGGGTCCGACAGCGACTCGACCACCACGAACACGACCGCCCAGGGAACACCCAACCAGGTCCGGGGTGACAGCTCCGAGCCAAGTGTTCCGACGATCGTTGTTCGTAACGCGAAGCCGGTGGGAGGCGTCCAGGAGCTCAGCTTCAAGAAGGGAGACAACATCCGGTTCCGGGTCAGGTCGGACGTCACCGACGAGGTCCACCTCCACGGCTACGACATTCCGAAGCCCGTCAAAGCCGGTGGCAGCGTCGAGTTCAACGTCCCAGCCACCATCGAAGGTGTCTTCGAGGTCGAGCTGGAGGAGCGTGTCGTGCCCCTGGCCGAAATCACCGTCAGCCCTTAAACACCCTCGTCGCAGGCACCGCAAACCGCTTTGGCTAAGGGATGGCGAGGGGCAGAATCGAACTGCCGACACCACGATTTTCAGTCGTGTGCTCTACCAACTGAGCTACCTCGCCGGCGACGGCTAAGGCTAGCGACGAAGTCAATCGGTTTCGGTTGCGCCCGCGAGGGCCAGCTCGACCGCCGCGGCGGCGTTCGAGGCCACCTCGATCCCCGGGCCACCCTCCATGACGCCCCCGGGGCTGACCTCCCAGCTCGAGAGCGCGACCACTGGGCGGCCGAGCTCGCGCGCGAAGGCGATCTCGGACAGCGTTCCCCATTCGCCGCCGATGGCGATCACCGCGTCGCCGGAGGAGACCACAGCGAGGTTCCGCGCTTGTCCGATCCCGGTGGCGACCACGTGGGTGCAGTAGGGATTGGCTTGCTCCCGGGAGCTCGAGGGCACGATGCCGATCACCGTGCCACCGGCGGCGGAGGCCCCCCGCGCTACTCCCTCCATCACCCCAGTCAGCCCGCCACACACGACCACGGCCCCGGCCTCGGCGAGCAGGCGTCCCACCTCCTCGGCCACGGGCGTGAGCTCCTCATCCGGAGTCCCCTTGCCGATCACTGCGACCTGCCGCTTACGAGCCATCTGTCCCGCGGCCCGGAGCTGGGCGCAACATCGAGGTCATCAGCTCCAACGCGCCCTGCTTGTGCAGCGGCTCGTTCAGGTTGCCGCACTTGGGACTCTGGACGCATGACGGGCAGCCGTCGGCGCAGGGGCACTCGGCGATCAGCTTCGCGGCGTCCGCGACCAACCGCTCGAACCGGTCAAAACCGCGGCGGGCGATTCCCACCCCTCCGGGATAGCCGTCGTAGATGAAGATCGTCGGCCGGCCGGTCTGGAAGTGAACGTTGGTCGACAGGCCCCCGATGTCCCACCGGTCGCACATCGCGAGCAGCGGCAGGACCGCGATCTGGCAGTGCTCGGCGGCATGGAGCGCGCCCAGGAGAACCTCGGGCGGAAGCGCCCCCGGGCCGACAAGCTCATCGCCCAGCACGTACCACAGCGCCTGGGTCGGGAAGTTCGTCTCCGGAAGCTCGAGCCCCTGCATATCGATCACCTGATGATCGGAAAGCCGTTTGCGCTGGAAGGCCAGCACCTGCTCGGTAACCGACACCTCGCCGAAGAACAGCTCGATGCCCGGGGCGCCTCCCACGGGATCGTCGCTCTTCGCGACGATCTCCTCAATGAACACCTCCGTCTCCTTCCTCGGCTGGGTGTACCAGTCGCCCTCGAAGCCCTCGACGATCGCGCGCCTGGCCTCGATGTCCAGCTCGCGCACCTCGTAGGAGCGCCCCAAATGCAGGTAAACCGCGCCGGGATGCACAGTGGTGAAGGCCCGCTCCGCCTCGGCCGCTCCCAGGAGCTCGCCCGAGCTTGCCTCGACGATCGCAACCGAGTCCGGCGATGCCGAGCGCAGCGAGATGTCGCCGGCGGGGAACCGCGGTCCGCGCGGCAGGTAGCGTCCCTCGCGACCCCGGCGAAGCTCGCCGAGCGCGACCAGGGCGTCGGCTCGCTCTCTCCACCGTTCGCCGAACACGTTCGCGTCCTCATCCGAGAGCGGCAGCTCATAGGCCGCGGCAAGCATGTGCGCGAGCTGGATCCGCTCGTTTTGGTGGTCCAGGATCGCCGCCTCCACCGGGCGCCCCAGAAACTCGTCGGGGTGGCGGCAGAAGAACTGGTCCAGCGCGTCCTCGCCCGCAACGTAGAGCGCTAGGCCCTGGGTGCGCCTGCCCGCCCTCCCCCACATCTGCCGCAGGCTCGCGACGGTGCCGGGGAAGGTGACGCAGATCGCCGCGTCGAGCTCGCCGATGTCGATGCCCAGCTCGAGCGCGTCGGTGGCCACCACCGCAAGCAACTCTCCGGCGGCCAGCCGGGCCTCGATCTCCCGTCGCTGCTGGGGCGTGTAGCCGGCCCGGTAGGGGGCGATCCGCTCGGCGAGATGCGGGCGGCCCAGCTCCTCGAGCCTGGCGCGCGTAAAGCGCTGGATCAGCTCGATTCCCCGGCGGCTGCGCAGGAAGCAGATGGTCCGCACCCCCTCGCTCACGAGGTCGGCGAGCAACTCGGCGGCCTCGGAGAGGACCGAGCGCCGCGTCATGGAGCGAGCGTCGATGACCGGCGGATTCCAGATCCCGACCCGGCGCCCGGCTCGCGGAGCCCCATCCGAATCGACCAGACGGAAGGGCTCGCCGACCAGCCGCTCCGCGAGCTCCACGGGATTGGCGATCGTGGCCGAGGCCAGGATGAAGCGCGGGCTGACGCCGTAGAGGGCGGCGATCCGGCGCAGCCGACGAAGCACGTTGGCCACATGCGAGCCGAACACCCCCCGGTACATGTGGGCTTCGTCGACCACCACCCAGCCAAGCCTGGAGAGGAAGTCGGCCCAGCTCTTGTGGTGGGGCAGGATGCCGACGTTGAGCATGTCCGGATTGGTGAGGATCAGGTTCGCGCGACGCTTGATCTGCGGCCGGTCCTCGCGCGGCGTGTCGCCGTCGTAGATCGCGTGGCGAAGCGACTGCAGTCCCAGGGCGGACAGCTTTCGTGCCTGGTCCTGGGCGAGCGCCTTGGTCGGGTAGAGGTAGAGGGCCCGGTGGCCGTCGTCCCGGGCCAGCTGGTCGAGGACGGGCAGGTTGAAGGACAGCGATTTGCCCGACGCCGTGCCGCTGGTAACCACCGCATTCCCCTGGGCTGCTGCCTCCAGGGCCTCGAGCTGGTGCGAGTAGAGCGCCTGGATGCCGATCGCCGGCAGGGCGGCCTGCAGCTCGGGAGCCAAGGTGGCGGGGAGGCCGACACGCTCGGCCGCTTGCGGTGCCTCGAGGCTCTCGGCAACCAGGCGACCGTCTGCGCGCCCCGGCTCGATCGCGTGCTCCCAGCCCACCGAGGCGGCGAGGTCGCCGGGGCTCGTGCTCACGCGACTAGCCATTCGCAGCGCCGGAGGGTTGCCGAGGCTCTCGGCGGCCGCTGATCGCCGCGGCTGTGTGCAGCGCGTCGAGCGCGCTTCGGTCGTGGAGCCGCACCATTTCGGCCCCCTCGGCGACGGCCAGCGCCGTCGCGGCCGCGGTCGCCCACTCCCGTTCGGTGGCGGCAGCCCGGTCCTCCCAGGATCCCGCCAGCACCGCTCCGAGGAAGTCCTTCCGCGACAGCGCGACGAACAGCGGATGGCCGAGGTCGCGCAGCTCGCCCAGGCGGCGCAGGATCTCGAGGTCATCGTCCACCGAGAGGTCGAAGTCGAGCCCCGGATCGAGCGCGATCTGCTCCGCCGCAACTCCGTGCTCCAGCGCCGTCTCAATCCGCTCCCGGAACCACCGCTGCAGATGGGCGGCCGGGTCCCGATGACCGGCCGGCTCGCGGTCGGCGCGGGGTGGGCCCTCGATGTGCATGAGCACATAGCCGCAGCCGCTCTCGGCCACCAGGTCGAGCATTCCGGGATCGGCGCCACCGGAGATGTCGTTTATCGCCGCGGCGCCGGCGTCGAGCGCCCGGCGCGCGACCTCGGGCTGAAAGGTGTCGGCGGTCACCGGCACACCGGCCCGGCCAGCGAGCTCCTCGACCGCGGGGACGAGCCGCGCCGCCTCATCGTCCGCCGAGACCGGCGGCCCGCTGCGGGCCGCCACGGCGCCCACGTCCAGCAAATCGAAGCCCGCCTCGACCAGCGCCATCCCGTCCTCCACGGCGCGTTCGGGCGTCTCGCTGCGCGCGCCCTCGAAGAACGAATCGGAGGTGACATTGACGATCCCGACAGCCAGGGAGGGCGGGAACGTGAGCAGTCGATCGGCGAGGCGCCAGCGGGTCATCCGCCGCCTAACGTAGCGCGGCCGGCGCCCTATACCGTTGCCCGGCCGTGCCTCTGCGCTGCGTCTACACCGACCTGGACGGCACCCTGCTCGGGCTCCACGGCTCGCTGTTCAGCGACGCCGACGGCAACTTCTCCCTCAAGCAGGCGCGTGCGCTTGAGGCTTGCCACCGCGCCGGCGTTGAGGTCGTGATCATGTCGGGGCGCCGCGAGGCCCAGGTGATGGCCGACGCCCATCTGATCGGCCAATCCTCGTACATATACGAGGCCGGGTGCGGCCTCGTGATCGACGGGGAGCGCACGCTCCTGACCGGGGGCTGGGTGCCGGACGATGACGGGACGCCGGCGGAGCGCCTCCTCGCCGCGGGAATCCCGGACCTGCTGTTCGACCAATTTCCCGACAGGCTCGAGTGGCACGGCCCCTGGCACGTCGATCGCGTGCTGTCGCACCTGTTCCGCGGCAGCGTCGACGTCGCCGAGGCGAACGCGCTGCTCGCGCAGCACGGGCACGAGGACCTTCGCTTCCTCGACAACGGGGCGATCACGACGCCGATGCCGGGCCTTGACGGACCGGCTCACGCGTACCACCTCGTTCCCGGCGGGGCCAGCAAGGCGAAGGCGGTTGCGTTCCACGCACGCGCCCGCGGCTATGCGCCGGGTGACTGCATCGGAATCGGCGACTCGCTCGAGGACCTGGACGTCGCCGACGCCGTGGGGCGCTTCTTCGTGGTGGCGAATGGGCCGGCGCGCGACCCCGGCTTGCGCGAGGGGATAGGAGGCCGCCCCAACGTCACCGTCACCGAGGGCAGCAACGGCGACGGCTTCTACGAGGCGGTGGTCTCCACCCTGGCCGAGCGCCGCTAATCGCGCCGAGGAGCCGCTGTCGCGCCGCGGATGCGGCGCAGCACCCCGTCCGTGAGCCTCGGGGCGAGCCCGTTCAGCCCCAGCAGCCGGACCAGCCCGGGCACGTAGACGGACCGCCGGTCCTCCTCCACGGCCTCGACGATCGCCTCGGCGACCCGCTGCGGCGGAAGCTCACTCTCATTTTCCCGCCAGTCAGGGAGCAGGTGGCGTTCGTGTGCGTGGAGGCCCGTCTCGATCTCGCCCGGAAAGACTGTGGTCACCGAGACCCCGGTGCCCGAGAGCTCATGCCGCAGCGCCTCCGCGAAGCCACGGTCGGCCGCCTTGGTGGCGCCGTAGACGGCGGCCGCGGGAAAGGCCCGAATCCCGGCTCCCGAGGAGAGGATCACCAGGTGGCCGCGAGCCCTGTCGAGCATGTGAGGGAGCGTCGCGGCCGCCGTGTAGATCGTGCCCAGCACGTTGATCTGGACCATCTCTTCCGCTCGCTCGATCTCGGCGTCGACGAACGGCCCGTAGTGGGCGATGCCGGCGTTGGCGACCGCCAGCTCGAGGCCCTCGGCCCGTTTCACGAATCGGTCCACCGCCCGCTGCAGCTGGCCGCGCTTGGCGACGTCGGCGACCAGCGCCAGGTGCGGGCCGGCCGGACTGGCGGGAAGCCGCTCGACCACCTCCTCCAAACGCTCTTTGTCGCGAGCGACGAGCCCCAAGCGCGCCCCGCGCGATGCCAGCGCAAGACACAGGGCGTGGCCGATGCCGCGCGATGCGCCGGTGACGATCGCCCTGGTGCCGGGCTCGATCCGCACGGCCGCATCCTCTCATGTCGCCGCACGCTCCCGGCGGCAACTGGGGGGTCATAGCGACCACTACTATCGGGGCGTGACCCAGGAGCAAGTCACCGTCGCCGAAGAGGAGTACCTCCAGATCATGTTCTGGCTCGAGGAGGCGGGCTTGCCGATCACGGGGGCGAACATCGCCCGGGCCATGCAGCTTTCGGCACCGACCGTCCACGAGATGATCGGCCGCTTGGAGCGAGATGGCTACGTCGAGCGCCGCGCCGACAAGTCCCTCGTGTTCACAGCCGACGGGCGCCAGCACGCCCAGGCAATCGTCCGACGGCACCGCTTGATCGAGCGCTTCCTGACCGACGTGCTCGGCGTCCCGTGGGACGAGGTGCACGAAGAGGCCGAGCGACTCGAGCACGCCATGTCTCCGGTGCTCGAGGAGCGGATGCTGGCGGCGATCGGCGACGCCAAGACCTGTCCGCACGGCCACCCCCTGGTCGAGGGCGCGCGCGAGCAGGGCGTGCTTCTGGCCGATGTCGCGCCCGGCGCCACCGTTCACGTGCTCAGGTTCGAGAACGAGGCCGAGGAGCTCCTGCACTACCTGAAGGAGGCGGGCCTTCGGCCGGGGCTCGACGGCACGCTCGACAGCTCCAGCGAGGATGAGGTGGTCGTCGCCTCGGATGACGGCAGCCACGTGGTCTCGCGCAGCGTCGCGGAGACGGTCTCCGTCCGCGCCGATCCCTCGCCGCCCCCGCGCCCGCCCCTGCCCGAGCAGCTGGTGCTGTCGAGCGACCGCTACGGCCGCTGACTCAGAGCTCGCCGCAGATCTGGCGCAGACGGCGGTAGAGCGCCTGGTCCTGCGCTCGCGTCGCGTACTGGCGGCGCTTCACCGAGGCCTCGTGCTCGCGGACGGCCGACGCCAGAGCGGAGAAGCGCCGCTCGGCGACATTTCGCTCGCTCACCGCATCGAGCTTCCGGGTGCCTTCGACCATCGTGATCGGAGTCATCTCGGCCTACCTCCTGAACTCGCGGGACTTCCGTCGCCGGCCGGTTGCCGGTTGGGCAGAAGGTAGCTCCGGTTTCTTAGCGCGATGTAACGCCGGAGTAAAAGTTCGAGGGGGTCAGACCGGGCTCGCCGACCGAAGCGCCTCCAGCGCCTTGGCGATCCTCCCGACGCCGTCGTCGATCAGCGCGGCCGGGACGCTCGCAAACGAGAGACGCATGCTCGAGCGACCGCCTTCCAGCATGAAATCGCAGCCGGCGATGAACGCCACCTGCTGCTGCAGCGCCGCGGCGAGGAGCTCCTCGCAGTTCACGTCATCGCCCAGGGTCAGCCAGAGGAAGTACCCGCCTCCCGGCACCACGAACTTGGCCTCGGGGAGGCGCTCGGCGAGCGCCTGCACCAGGGCGTCGCGGCGCTCGCGGAGCGCTCCCTTGACGAAAACGATGTTCTCGTCGAGGGCGCCCGAGCGGCAGAGCTCCCAGACCACGGACTCGGCGAGCATGTTGGGCGAGATATAGACCTCGTTGGCGCGCTTGGCGAGCTTCGTGACCTCCTCCTCGGGACCCACCAGGTAGCCAACGCGCACACCGGGGCTGACGGTCTTCGAGAACGAGGACGAGTGAATCACCCGGCCCGACCGGTCGAGCGACAGCATGGTGGGCGGGGGCGGATCCTCGAACGGGAGCTCCCGGTAGGGGTCGTCCTCGAAGATCCAGAACCCGTGCTCGTCAGCGAGCTGCACCAGCCGTTGGCGCTTTGCGGCCGACATCGTGCAGCCGGCGGGGTTGTGGAAGTTGGGGATCACGTGGACAAGCTTCACGGGCGCAGCGTCGAGGGCCCGCTCGAGCTCCTCGACGTCGATCCCGTCATCGTCGAGCGGTACCCCGACGCGCTCGGCGCCCAGTCGCTCCAGCAGCAGCAGTGTCCGGTCGTACGACGGCTGCTCGACGATCACCCGGTCCCCGGGCGTGATCAGGTGCTGGAACAGCATCGCGCCGGCTTCGAGCGAGCCGTTGGTGATCATCACCTGGGAGGGATCGGATAGGTCGTGACGCGCGGCGACCCACTCGCAGAGCCCGGGGTGTCCCTCCCCGGTGCCGTAGGAGAGGGCCCGCTTCCAGTCGTCGGCGAGCGCCCGCTGCGCAGCCTCCCGGACCGCCTCGACGGGCAGGATGTCGGCGCTGGGCGCCCCACGGGCGAAGCTGATCAGGTCAGTTGCCATGCGCCAGGCGAGTATAGGAACGCAGCGGGCCGGGAAGGTGTTGGCCCTCTCACCCTAGGGTGGCTTGCACCTGGCGGTGGGCAACGTAGAGTGACCCGCATGCACCACGTGAAAGCGGCTCTCATCGCGATTGCAGCGCTTTTCGTCGTTCTAGCGAGTGTGGGGCTCGCCCCGAGCGACGCCAGCGCGGAACAGGCGGGGTCAAAGATCAACCGCCGGGCGTCCGGCTTCGTTGCGGCCGGAGCCCGGTTCAGCTGCGCCCGTCTCGACACCGGCCGCGCGCGCTGCTGGGGGATCGGGGCCTACGGCGCGCTCGGCTACGGCAACACGAATGACATCGGCGACACTGAGACGCCGGCGTCGGTCGGCCCGGTGAACCTCGGCGCGGGACGAACGGTCCGCGCGATCTCGGCCGGCTTCTATCACGCTTGCGCGATCCTCGACCAAGGCGATCTGCGCTGCTGGGGCACCGGGCCCCTCGGCTACCCCAACACGAACAACCAAATTGGCGATGACGAGACGCCCGCCTCGGTCGGGCCGGTCGACCTCGGCGCGGGACGCACGGCGGTGGCGATCACCGGCGGCGGCCGTCACACCTGCGCGATCCTCGACAACGGCAGGGTGCGTTGCTGGGGCGACGGCGACAACGGCCAGCTTGGCTATGGCAACACGCGGTCGATCGGCTTCGCCGAGACGCCAGGATCAGTGGGACCGGTCGACCTCGGCGCGGGACGAACGGCGGTGGCGATTACCGGCGGCGGCTACCACACCTGCGCGATCCTCGACAATGGCAAGGTGCGCTGCTGGGGCGAGGGCAGCCAGGGCCAGCTCGGCTACGGAAACACCAAGAGCATCGGCGACAACGAGGCGCCCGGCTCCGTCCCGCCCGTGAAGCTGGGCAAGGGGCGAAAGGCCGTGGCGATCTCCGGTGGCTATCTCCATACCTGCGCGATCCTCGACAACGGCAAGGTGCGATGCTGGGGCCTCAACTCCAATGGCCAGCTTGGCTACGGCGATACGAAGAAGATCGGCGACAACGAGACGCCCGGCTCGGTCTCCCCGGTGAAGCTGGGCGCCCGGCGGAAGGCGATCGCGATCTCCGCCTACGGCCAGCACACCTGCGCGGTCCTCAACGACCGTACGGTGCGCTGCTGGGGCACCGGCCGCTACGGGCAGTTGGGTTACGGGAACACGCGGAATGTCGGCGACAACGAAAACCCCGGCTCCGTGGGCCCGGTAAAGCTTGGCCGGGGGCGAAAGGCGGTCGCGATTCAGGCCGGCGGCCGGCATACCTTCGCCCTGCTCGACAACGGCCGGGTGCGCAGCTGGGGGCTTGGGTCTGACGGCCAGCTCGGCTACGCGAACACTCAGAACATCGGCGACAACGAAAAGCCGGCCTCGGCCGGGCCGGTCAACCTCGGCGGCGAGGTCGCAACGAGGTGAGGGGCGCGGGGCTCAGGCCCGCGCGCCGATTGCCTCCACCGCGAGCTGGGCCGCCTCGGTCGGCGAGCGGCCGACGCGGACCCCACGGCCCTCCAGGGCCTTCTTCTTCGCCTCAGCGGTGCCGGAGGAGCCGGAGATGATCGCTCCGGCGTGGCCCATCTGCTTGCCGGGCGGGGCGGTGAAGCCGGCGATGTAGGCGACCACCGGCTTCGAGACCTGCTCGGCGATGAAGTCGGCGGCACGCTCCTCGGCGTCGCCGCCGATCTCGCCGACCATCACGATCAGCTCGGTCTCGTCGTCCCCCTCGAACAGGGTGAGGATGTCGATGAAGTCCGAGCCGACGATCGGATCGCCGCCGATGCCGACGATCGACGAGTTGCCCGCCCCCGCCTGCTTCAGCTCATTGCCGATCTGGTAGGTCAGCGTGCCGGATTTCGAGACGACGCCGATCGAGCCGGGATCGAAGAACTGCGCCGGGATGATCCCCACGTTCGACTTGCCGGGCGAGAGCACGCCCGGGCAATTGGGCCCGATGACGCGCACGCCGGCCTCCTTGGCCTTCCAGTAGACAGCGAGCATGTCGTACACCGGGATGCCCTCGGTGATCGCGATCACCGTCTTCACGCCCGCCTCGATCCCCTCGTTGATCGCGTCCGCGGCGAAGCGCGCCGGCACGAAGATCATCGAGGTGTTTGCGTCGCGCTCGGAGACGGCCTCCGCGATCTTGTCGTAGACCGGGATTCCCTCCACATCCTGACCGCCCTTGCCCGGCGTGACCCCGGCGACGACCTCGGTGCCGTAGCTGCGGTTGCGAAGCCCGTGGAAGCTGCCCTCGCGGCCCGTGAGGCCCGAGATCGCAAGCCTCGTCGACTCATCGACGATGATCGCCACGCTGCCCTCCTTATGCCCTGGCCAACTCGACCACCCGCTGGGCGGCGCCGAGCATCGTCTTCTCCACGTGCAGGTCCGGAAGGTCCGCATCGGCGAGCAACCCCAGGCCCTCCTCGGAGTTCGTGCCGTCCAGGCGGACAACCAGCGGCATGTCTATGTCCATCCGGGCGAACGCCTCGATGATTCCCTTGGCGATCTCGTCGCAGCGTGTGATGCCGCCGAAGATGTTGAAGAGGATGGCCGTGACATTCTCGTCGGAGGTGATCACCTCGAGCGCGTTGACGATCGCCTCCGCCTTGGAGCCGCCCCCGGCGTCCAGGAAGTTGGCGGGCTTGCCGCCCGCCTGGGCGACGACATCGAGCGTCGACATGCAGAGGCCGGCTCCGTTGCCCAGGATGCCGATGTCGCCGCCGAGCTTCACGTAGGTGATGCCCTTCTCCTTCGCCATCTGCTCCTGGGGATCCTCGGCGGAGCGATCGCGCAAGTCCGCCAGCTCCTCGTGCCTGTACAGGGCGCTGTTGTCGATCGTCACCTTCGAGTCGAGCGCGATGACCTCGCGGTCAGAGGTGACGATAAGCGGGTTCACCTCGATCAGGGTCGCGTCCTCGGCGTGCGCGAACTGGTGCAGCTTGACCAGGAGACTCGCCACCTGATCGCTCGCGTCCTCGTCGATTCGAGCGTCCATCGACATCTGCAGCGCAAGCTCGTGGGTGAGATCCTCGCCCGGCTCGACATAGCGCCTGATCAGGGCCGACGGATCCGCTTCCGCCACCTCTTCCACGTCCATGCCGCCCATGCGGGAGAGCATCGCCAGCAGCTTCTTCTCCGAGCGGTCGAGGATGATCGAGGCGTAGTACTCGGCGTCGATTCTCGAGGCGCGCTCGATCCAGACCTCATGGACGGTGAAGCCGCGAATGTCCATGCCGAGGATCGCCTCGGCGTGCTTAAACGCCTCGTCACGATCGTTGGCGATCTTGATTCCGCCGGCCTTACCGCGCTTGCCGATCCGCACCTGCGCCTTGACCACGCACGGGTAACCGACCTCCTCCGCCGCCTCCACCGCAGCAGGCACGGTGTCGGCATAGCGGCCGTCGGGAACCGGGACGCCGTGCTGGCCGAAGAGCTGCTTTCCCTGGTACTCGAGCAGGTCCACTGGGCGCGGCAGCCTATCCGACAAATGTGGCGCTTGGCATAATCCCGCGCCCGCTCATGCCGCTACCCAAGCTAAAGGAAATCCAGTGGGTCACCGTGGACTGCTACGGAACCCTGATCGATTGGGAGAAGGGCATCACGGATGCCTTCACGGCTGAGGGCAAGCGCGACGGCTTCAGCTTCGATGACGGGCCGTTCGTCGAGCGCTTCTTCGAGGTCCAGGCCGAGATCATCCGCGGTTCGTACGAGCTCTACGCCGAAGTGCTGCGGCGAGCGACCGTGCGCGCCGCGCACGAGATCGGCTGGGAAATCGAGCCCTCGCGCGCCCAGTTCCTACCCGACAGCGTCGAACGCTGGGTGCCGTTCCGCGAGGCAAATGCGGCCATGGACCGGCTCGCCAAGCGCTACGAGGTGGGAATCGTCTCGAACATCGACGACAAGCTGCTCGGCGTCTCGCGCCGGCACCTGCGAACCGAGCTCGATCTGGTCGTCACCGCTCAGCAGGTCCGCAGCTACAAGCCCGATCCGGCCCATTTCAGAGAGTGCGCGCGGCGGATGGGCGGCAAGAAGGGCTGGGTTCACATCGCCAGCGGGTACGAAACCGACGTCGCGCCGGTGCTGAAGATGAACGTGCCGGTGATCTGGGTCAACCGCAAGGGCGAGAAGCTCAACGGGCGCAAGCCGCCAACCGCGACGGTCAAGAACTTTCGCGAGGCGGCGAAGAGACTTGGCGCGGGCTGACGCTGCCGACGAGGCGATGGTGGCGCGGGCGCACGAGCGCTTCGCGGCGGAGAGGCGGCGCGTTCAGCGCCGTTCCGGGCGCCGTGGAGGTGTGCTTCCGAACCTGGTCGTCATCGGGGGCCTGAAGTGCGGCACGACGAGCCTCCATCACTACATCGACCTCCACCCAGCGGTCGAGATGTCACGTCCCAAGGAGCTCAACTTCTTCGTCGCCGAGCTCAACTGGTCGCTGGGCCCCGACTGGTACTCGAGCCATTTCAGCGGCGGGGCCCCGATTCGCGGCGAAAGCTCTCCCCACTACACCAACCGGCCGCGCTTCGACGGGGTCGCGGAGCGCATGCGCTCGATGCTCGCGGACGCCCGCATCATCTACATGGTGCGGGACCCGATCGACCGAATGCTCTCCCACTACCTCCACAACCTCGGTGGCGGCTACGACGACCGCTCGCTTGCCGAAGCTTTCGCAGATCCCGAAAGCGCCTACGTGAACCGCAGCCGCTATTTCTTCCAGCTCGAGCCCTACCTGGACGCCTTCGGCGAGGAGCGGATCGAGATCGTCGGCCGCGAGGAACTGAAGCGCGACCGGCGAGGCACGATGCGCCGCGTGTTCGAGTTCCTCGGCGTCGACTCCGGCTTCAACTCAGAGCAGTTCGACCGGGAGTGGGAGACCGGCACCGCAAAGGGCGGCGGCCGCTTCCGCTTGATGGACCGCGCGGTGCGACTCCCAGGCCTGAGGGCACTGGACCGTAACTTCGACCGCCTCCCGGAGTCGCTGCGCTGGCTGGTGGAGCGAGTGGTTCACGACCCCGGCGCCGGCGAGGCGCCGAAGCCGGAGGTGCCGCCGCCGCTCAGAGCGGAGCTCGCGGACCTGTACCGCGACGACGTTGCCCGCCTGGAGCGGGTCGCCGGTCGCGAATTCGGCTGGCTCGAGTAACTCAGTCCGGGTCGGGTCGAACCAGGACCGTGTCGGCGACGGGGATCACCTCGTCGACGGGCAGGTCCGCCCGCGAGGCGTGATCGCGGATCGCCTCGGGACTGGTCGCCTGGTAGACGCACACCGTTCCCACCGAGCTGCCGCCCTCCTCGAGCACGTAGCTCCGAATCCAGCGGATGTCGTCCGACATCTCCTCGTCGCCTACCTGACGCGACCGCTCGGCGGCAGCCTCGAGGTCTCCGGGTGACTTCCAGCCGCTGCGTCGCAGGATTACGTAGGTGTTCATCGGCCTCCTCTCCGGTTTGGTGGTCGGCGGACCCTATACCTAAGCTTTGGGCATGCGTGTGGCAGTCGCAGCGGACGAGCGGGTGGGGATCGCGGAGGCGATCGTCGAGGAGCTGCGCACCCGGGGCCACGAGCCGATCGCCCACGGGGCGCTCAGCGATGCCGAGCGCGACGATTGGGCCTGGGCCAGCGAGGCCGCCGCCCGCGACGTAGCCGAGGGCCGCACGGACCAGGCGATCGTCTGCTGCTGGACGGGCACGGGCGCCTCGATCGCGGCCAACAAGGTTCCCGGAGTGAGGGCTGCCCTGTGCGGCGACGCGCAAACGGCCGCCGGCGCCCGCAGATGGAACGATGCGAACGTGCTCGCGCTCAGCCTGCGCGCAACCTCCCAGGCCGAGCTCGGAGAGATTCTGGACGCCTGGTTCGACTCCGGCCCAAGCTCCGACGCGCAGGATCAGGCCAACATCGCGCACCTCTCGGAGATCGAGGCTCCCGAGTAGCTCGCCCGGTGCGCCGCCTGCTTCCCGACCCCGGCCCGACGAGCGTTGAGCAGCAGCTCGACGGTCTCGAGCTGGCAAGCAGAGCCCACGATGATCGTCCCTACGTGATCACCAATTTCGCGGTCACGCTCGATGGTCGGGCGACCATCCAGGGTCGCTCCGGGGCGATCGGCAGCGACACCGACACCCAGATGCTGGTTGGACTCCGCACCAAGGTGGACGCGGTGTTGATCGGCGCGGGCACCCTGCGAGCTGAGCGCTACGGCCGCGTGGTGCCCGATCCCGACCAGCGCGCTCGGCGCGAGGGGGACGGGCTCTCGCAAGACCCCCTCGCGGTGGTGGTGAGCGGCCGACTCGACGTCCCGTGGGACGCTGGGCTGTTCACCGACGGAGCCGGCGAGGTGTTGATCTTCACCGCCTCCGAGACCGAGGCGCCGAAGACCCGAACCCCGGTGACCGTGGTTCGCCACGAGGATCGCGTTGAGCTGGCCGCCGCGCTCAACCACCTGCGCACCGAGCGGGGGGTGCGAACGCTGCTGTGCGAGGGTGGACCCATTCTGCACGCCCAGCTGATCGAAGCCGGCCTGGTCGACGAGCTGTTCGTCACCCACGCGCCCAAGCTCGCAGGGGGTGAGGGGCCCGGCCTGGTCACCGGCCTGCCGGCCCTGGAGCGGCCCCTGGAGCTCGCCTGGCTCCTGGAACACGATGGCGAGCTCTTCGGCCGCTACCGAACCGTCCGCCCGCCCGAGTAGACGCCGGGCGCGGCAGCGGGTGTCAGCTCCGAAGCTCGCCGGGGTCCGGCTCGGCCCTCGTGGCCTCGCGCTCGGCGTGGTGACGCGACGACAGCTCGTGGATGTACGCGGCCACCAGGGCCTCGAGCCGGCGCTCTGACGCCCGACTCGGGGCCCGGGGCTCGAGGCGCGTGGGTCGGCTTTCAGTCCTCATTTGGCGTTCCTCCTGGAGTGGAAGTAGGGGGTAGTTCGAAGTTCGTCGAACATCGTACCAAAGTACGGCGAATGTCGTACAATCGAGGCATGATCTCCCACCCGGAGCGCAACGAGATCCAGCTCGAGGGCGTGCTCCACGCGCTCAGCGATCCGGTGCGGCTGCGGATCGCCCGCGAGCTCGCCGAGGCCGACAGCGAGCGCCCTTGCGGCAGCTTCGGGTTCCCGGTGACCAAATCGACCATGACGCACCACTTCAAGGTCCTGCGCGAGGCAGGGGTCATCCGCCAGCGGCAGGAGGCCACCTTGCGGCTGACGAGCCTTCGACGCGCAGACCTCGATGCACGGTTCCCGGGCCTTTTGGATCGGATCCTCGAAGCGGCTGAGGAGGAGGCCGTCGTCCGCGCCTGATCCGGCTCCGGACGGCTGGCGGAAGGCGGCTCTCGCGCTCAGGCCGCCGGGATCAGGCCGGCCGCCTCGACTCGCTCCTCCCCGCGGCGGAGCATGCGAAGGGCGAGGATGGTGCCGCCAAGGGTGGCAACCAAACCAAAGCTCAGCTGGACGCTGAGCACGCCCTCACGGGTCCAGTAGACGTCCCGGAGGTCCAGCAAGAGCGCCGCTTCGTCGACCGTGAGACCGATTCCCGCCCCGAAGGGAACCGCCAGAAACTCCTCGAGGCGTGCGTCGTCGCTGAGCAGCGCCAGGGTGCCGGCGCCGAACGTGATCAGGATCCCCGGCACGAAGTGGTGGATGTGACGGCCCCCGAGCCGAACGTTCCCGAACGGCCACCAGCCGCCGCGAATCCCAGCCGTGGAGAGCCGGATCAACGCGAAGGCCAAGACGAACCCGGTGAGCAGGTTGAAGAGCACCGTCTCGTGGCGGGGTGTCGCCTCGTAGCCCTCCCTGGCCACCGCAACCGTGTCCTGGGTCGCCCGGCCCGCGGTCTCGAGCGCCTGCCCGGCTGTTCGGTGCCCTCCGGCGGGCGACTCGGATCGCCGCACCCGCCGCCGCGCCAGCCGCACCGCCTCACCAGCCAGGACGCTGCCGGCCGTCGCCACAGCCAGGCCCGCGAGGCCGACGGTAAGCCGGTCCGCGCGACGGCGGACGCCCCGGCGGAGGGCCCGCTGGAGCAGCCCGCTCACAATCTGACCAGGTTCTTCGCTCCCATGCCCCGCGTCACGCCGCGGAAGTCGAGCACCAATGCCGCCTCGCGCACCACCCGCTCAAAGTCGACCTCCGGATGAGCGGTGACGATGACGACGAGGTCGGCCTGCCCGAGCTCCGTCTCCAGCTCCGCCGAGGCAAGCGAGAACTCCGGCAACTCAGGGATGTGCGAGTCGTGGTAGGCGACGTCGGCGCCCAGCTCGCGCAGGCTCCTGATGATCTTCACGGCAGGGGACTCGCGCAGATCGCCGACGCCGGATTTGTAGGCGACGCCCAGCACCAGGATCCGCGAGCCACGCACCGGCTTGCGGGCCTGATTGAGCGTGCGGTCGATCTTCTCGACGCAGAACTGCGGCTGCGCCTGATTGAGCTTTCCGGCCAGCTCGATGAACTCGGTGTAGAAGTCGTGCTCGCGGGCCTTGAATGCGAGGTAGAAGGGGTCCACCGGCAGGCAATGCCCGCCCATCCCCGGGCCGGGCTCGAAGCGCATGAAGCCGAAGGGCTTGGTCGCCGCCGCGTCGACGACCTCCCAGACGTCGATCCCCATCCGGTCGCAGAGCTGGGCGAGCTCGTTGACCAGCGCGATGTTGACCGAGCGGAAGATGTTCTCGAGCAGTTTGGTCAGCTCGGCCACCTCCGGCGAGGAAACCTCCACGACCTCGTCGCAGATCAGCCGATACAGCTCCGCTGCGCGCCGGCAGCACTCGTCGGTGACGCCGCCGACGATCTTCGGCGTGGTGCGGATCGAGTGGTCCGTGCGGCCGGGGTCGATGCGCTCTGGCGAGTAGGCGAGGTTGAACTCGCGACCAGCCGCCAAACCAGACTCCTCGAGGATCGGGAGCAGGCGCTCTCGCGTGGTGCCCGGATATGTGGTCGATTCGAGCACCACCAGCCGGCCCTCGTGCAGGACCCGCGACAGCTGGGTCGCCGCGTCCACCAGATAGCCGAGGTCGGGCTCGCGATGGTTGGCAAGCGGCGTCGGAACGGCGATCACGATCGCCTCGCAGCCGGCGAGGCCCCTGTATTCGTCCGTAGCGGTGAAGCGTTCGGCGACCGCCCGAAGGCGCTCCGACGAGACGTCCTCGACGTCGGACTCCGAGCGGCGAAGGCGCTCGACGCGGCGGCCGTCGATGTCCACGCCGACCACCTCGCACCCGGCCTCCGCAAAGGCGACAGCAAGTGGCAGGCCCACGTAGCCCAGCCCGATGATCCCAACCTTCATAGCGGCTAAGTGTAGGTTGATCGGTGGACCGGCACGCGCAGCCGAAGGTCGCTCAGGCGGCGATCAGGTCGCGGAGGCTGGTGGCAATTGTGGCCGGGTCATCGGCGACCGTGCCGTCGGCGAGCTGCTCGACAAGGCGACCGTTCATTCCGGGCGCGGGGCTCCCCGGCGAACCTTCAGCCAGGGTCGCGACCGGGATCTGAAGCTTGGTGGCCACCAAGACGGCGGAGAGCGCCAGATTCGAGGCCGACAGGACCAGCACCGCGTCCGGCGGGTCGTCGGAGAAGAGCCGGTCGAACGCGAGCAGGGCGCCGGCCAGCTCGCCCACCTCGTCGCCGCCGGGAACGGACAGCTCGCCCTCCGAGGCATGCTCAACGTCCATTCCCGCGCCCTCGAGCGCGCCCTCGAGCGCGGGGGCCGCACCGCCCTCGCCGACGATCAGGATTCTCATGGGTTAACCCTTACCAGGTAACTGCGCTACCCCGTAGCCCGGTGACCGCATCGCATGAACCTCGCGCGGGTATTAGGGTCGATGGGGGCGATGAAGCGGCTCTTGACACCGCTGAACGTTGGTGTCGGGGCGACCCGGCATCTGATCTGGTACCTGAGCTACCAGATGACGGGCGAGGCGCGCGGCAACGGCGACGACGCCGCCCAGCGGCTGGCCTCGCCAATCGAACGCACGTAGACTCCCCCGCTCGGTCGATGCGGCCGAGGAAGATGATGCGTTGGATGGGTTGATGATGGATCGCCCGCTCCTCGTCAAGCAGATCGCGGAACGAGCGGAGACGGTGTTCGGCCACCGGGAGGTGGTCGCGCGGACGCAGGAAGGCGTGGAGCATTCGACTTACGCGCGGATCGTCGAGCGGGCTCGGCGCCTGGCCTCCTCGCTGGGCGAGCTCGGAGTGGGCCCCGGGGATCGAGTCGCGAGTTTCGCCTGGAACTCGCTGCGCCACCTGGAGCTCTACCTCGCCGTGCCAAGCATTGGGGCCGTTCTGCACACGCTCAACATCCGGCTGTTCGAGGAGGACCTCCGCTACATCGTCGAGCACGCTGAGGACCGGGTGATCTTCCTCGACGGCTCGCTGGCCTCGGCGATGCCGCGCTTCGACGACACCGACCACGAGGTCCTGATGCCCGACGGTCCGGGCGAGCGCCGGGGGGCGCTCGAGTACGAGGAGCTGGTGGCGGGCGGCGACCCGAACTTCGAGTTCCCCGAGCTCCATGAGAACACGGCGGCGGCGATGTGCTACACGAGCGGCACCACCGGCCGGCCAAAGGGGGTGCTCTACTCCCACCGCTCGATCGTCCTCCATACCCTCGGCGCCGCGTTACCCGACTCGATGGGAATGCGCGAGGCCGACTCGGTGATGCCCGTAGTGCCCATGTTCCACGCCATGGCATGGGGCATCCCGTACGTGGCCACGATGCTCGGGGCGAGGCAGGTCCTGCCGGGTCCCGACCTCACTCCGCAAGGGCTGGCTGAGCTGATCGCAGCCGAGGGCGTCACCTGGAGCGCCGGCGTACCGACGATCTGGAACGGCTTCCTCGAGCTCGATCCGCCGCCCGACCTCTCCAGGGTGCGGGAGCTCAAGGCGGGCGGCTCGGCCGTCCCCGAGCCGCTGATCCGCGCCTTCGAGGAGCGCTTTGGCGTGCCGCTGGTCCAGGGCTGGGGGATGACTGAGACCAGTCCGCTGGCCGCGGTGTCCCGCCTGCCGGCCGGGGTCGATCTCTCGGACGACGAGGCCAATGCGCTGCGAGCCAGCCAGGGCCGGATCCTGCCACTGGTCGAGTTCCGCATCGATTCCGACTCGGGTGGCGAGCTTCAGGTCCGCGGCCCATGGATCGCGCGTGCCTACTACCGCGAGCCGGGCGGCGACGAGAAGTTCACCGACGACGGATGGCTCCGCACCGGTGACGTCGCCGAGCTCGAGAGCGATGCGTTCATCAGGCTCGTCGATCGGACCAAGGACCTGGTCAAATCGGGCGGCGAGTGGATCTCCTCGGTGCAGCTCGAGAACGAGATCATGGCCCACCCCGATGTGGTCGAGGCCAGCGTGATCGCGGTCCCCGACGAACGCTGGGGCGAGCGGCCGTGCGCCTGCGTGGTCCGCCGTGCCGGCGGGAACGTGGACGCGGACGCGCTCCGGGAGCACCTCGCAGATCGGGTCGCCAAGTGGTGGATCCCGGAGCGCTTCGAGTTCATGGACGAGGTTCCCAAGACGTCCGTGGGCAAGTTCGACAAGAAGCTCCTTCGCGCCCGGCTCGCGCGCAGCGACGCGGAGGTCGGTACGCGAAACCCATGAAGTCGCCGCCGACGCAATACGCCAAGTCCGGTGACGTCTCGATCGCCTACCAGGTCGTCGGGGACGGCCCGATCGACCTGGTTCTGGTGCTCGGGTTCACGACACACCTCGAGCTCCAGTGGGAATCGCCTCCCATGGCTCGTTTCTTCGAGCGCCTCAGCGGGTTCTCGCGGCTGATGATCTTCGACAAGCGCGGCACCGGACTGTCCGATCCCGTGACCGAGGCGCCGACCCTGGAGCAGCGGATCGACGACGTTCGGGCTGTCATGGACGCTGCCGGGTCGGAGCGGGCAGCCATCTTTGGGGTCTCCGAGGGGGGTCCGATGGGCGTCCTCTTCGCGGCCACCCACCCCGAGCGAGTGAGCGCTTTGGTTCTCCACGGCGCCATGGGACGCACCACCGAGGCGCCGGACTACCCATGGGCCACACCCGCAGAGGCGCTTCGCGAGTCCGCCGCCGAGTTCATCGCCCCCTACTGGGGGCAGCAGGCCGAGGGAATGGTTGAGCTCTTCGCTCCGAGCCTCGCAGGCGATCCCGAAGCGGTGGAGTTCACGGCCCGTTTTGAGCGCTCCGCCGCGAGTCCGGCGATGGTTCAGCAGATCTTCGAGATGTTCCTGGACATCGATGTGCGAGCCATCCTGCCCACGATCCAGGTTCCGACGCTCGTCCTCCACCGGCGCGGGGACCGCGTGGTAAATCGGCGCGCCGGGGAGGAGCTCGCATCGCAGATCCCAGGCGCGCGCTACGTGGAGCTCCCCGGACTCGACCACCTTCCGTGGGCGGGAGACGCCGAGGACGTGCTCGGGGAGACCGAGGAGTTCCTGACCGGCGCCCGCTCCGTACCCGAGCCCGACCGCGTCCTGGCCACAGTGATGTTCACGGACATCGTCGGCTCGACGGAACGAGCCGCGGAGGTCGGAGACGCGCGCTGGCGCGAGCTGCTTTCAGCGCATCAGGCGGCGGTGCGGCGCGAGCTGGGGCGGTTCGGCGGACGAGAGGTGAAGACGCTCGGCGACGGCTACCTCGCCACCTTCGACGGCCCGGCGCGGGGGATCCGCTGCGGGCGTGAAATCGCCGAGGCGGCCCGCTCGCTTGACCTGGAGGTGCGCATCGGCCTGCACTGCGGCGAGGTCGAGCTGATGGACGGCGACGTCGGCGGGATCGCGGTGCACATCGCGGCCCGCATCGGCGCTCTGGCCGCCGCCGGCGAAGTGCTCGTCTCCAGCACCGTCAAGGATCTGGTCGCCGGATCGGGGATTTCATTCGCGGATCGGGGCGCCCAGCAGCTCAAGGGAATCTCCGACGAATGGCGGCTCTTCGCGGTGGCTCCGTAGCGGATTCCGTTTTGCCTCTCGAGGTCGAGCGAAAGTTCCTTGTCCCGACCCCTCCCGACTGGCTCTCGAGTTGTGCCGTCGAGGAGATCGAACAGGGATACCTGGCGATCGAGGGCGATGAGATCGAGGTGCGCCTCCGTCGCAGCGGCACGGACTTGTACTTGACGGTCAAGCGCGGCAGCGGGCCGGAGAGGATCGAGGTCGAGATAGAGGTCGGCGCCGAGCAGTTTGAAGCCCTGTGGCCACTGACCGCTGGCCGGCGGCTCTCGAAGGCGCGCCATCACGTGCCAACCGACGGCGGCGATATCGAGGTTGACGTCTACAGGGAGACGCTGGAGGGCCTGATCACCGCGGAGATCGAGTTCCCGCCGGGCGACCAGCCGCAGTCCTTCGAGCCACCCGAGTGGCTCGGCGACGAGCTGACCGGCAACGCGGCGTACGCAAACAAGAGCCTGGCAACCAGGGGCGTTCCACCGGACGCGCCGGTGCAACGAGCGCCGCGGCGCGACAGTTGATCACTTCGTCGGCTGGATCAGGGCCGGCTCTGCGCGGTGCCCACTGCGACGCTCTCGACGTCCAGGCGCGGCAGGATCCGCTCTAGCCACTCGGGGATCCACCAGTTGCGAGGACCCAGCAGTTGCATCACCGCCGGAACCAGCACCATCCGGACGACCGTGGCGTCGAGGAAGATCGCCGAGGCGAGCCCGATGCCGAACAGCTTCAGGAAGACGTCTGGCGCGGTCACGAAGGCGAGGAAGACGACCACCATGATCGCTGCCGCCGCGGTGATCACTCGTGCTGTCTTCGCCAGGCCGTCGGCGACCGCTCTTCGCGTGTCGCCATCCTTCAGGTACTCCTCGCGGATCCGCGAGACCAGGAAGACCTCGTAGTCCATCGAGAGGCCGAAGAGGATCGCGAACATCATCACCGGCATGAACGGCGCGATCGGAACCGCGTGGTCGATCCCGATCAGCGAGCTGACCCCACCGCCATTCGCCGCCAACGTCATCACTCCGTATGCGGCGCTGACCGAGAGCAGATTCATCACCCCGGCCTTCAGCGAGATGAAGGGTGAATGGAACGCGACCAGCAGGAGCAGGAAGGAGAGGCCGACGACCGCAACGATGAACAGCGGCAGACGGTCCTTCATGTACTCGCTCTGATCCTCCAGCGCCGCGGTCACGCCTCCGATCTGGGCCTTGATGCCGGTTCCACCCAGCTGCGAGGGCACGACGTCGTTTCGTAGATGGTTGACCAAATCCTCGGTCGCCTCGTCCTGGGGAGAGCTCTCCGGGATCACGGTGATCAAGGCCGCGTTGCCGGCGGCGTTGATCCGGGGGGGAACCACGAACGCGACGTCCGGCTCGCTGCGAAGCTGCTGGGCGAACGAGTCGATCTCGCCCTTGGCGGAGCTATTTGGCAGCTCGGCTGCGATCTGCACCGGTCCGTTGGTCCCCGACCCGAACCCCTCGGTGTTCAGGTCGTAGGCCTGGCGGGTCATCGTGTCCGGCGGGTCGTTGCCTGCGTCAGGGAAGCCGAGGCGCATGCCGAGGGCCGGAGCGGCCAGGGCGAGCAGCAGCGCGGTTGCCAGAATCGCGGCCGTCCAGGGATGGCGCTGAACCGTGTGGCTCCAGCGCGCCGCCGGCGAGTCCGCGCTTCCTTCGGTCCGCAGCGTCCGGCCGAGGAAGGGGATCCGTAGGCGGTCGACCTTCGGCCCCAGGTAGCCGAGCAGGGCCGGCAGCAGGGTGATCGACGCGAACATCACCACGAGGACCGCGAGCGATGCGGAGATCGCGACCCCATACATGTAGGAGAGCCCGGTGAGGAACAGACCCAGGACGGCGATAACCACGGTGCAGCCGGCGATGATCACGCTCCGCCCCGCCGTGGTAACCGCTTCGACCACTGCGTCGTGGCGATCCTTGCCCTGATGTATTGCGGATCGGAAGCGGGTCAAGACAAGCAGCGAGTAGTCGATTCCGACCCCGATCCCGATCAGCCCGGAGACCGCGGTGGTCCAGTCGGGGACGTTGACCACGTTTGCCAGCAGAACGATCAATCCGCCCGACGAAATGCCCAGGCCGACCAGTGCGATGACGAGCGGGAGTCCGGCGGCAACCACCGAGCCGAACGCGATCAGCAGCACGATCGCGGCCCCGGCGAACCCAAGCCCCTCGGGACTGGACTGACTCTGGGCGGCATAGATGGGGTCGCCCCCCAGCTTGATCTCCAGCCCGTTGCCGTCGTTGTCCTCCGCAGCGTTGATCAGCTGCTCGCCCTGGTCCTTCGTGACGTCCCAGCCCGGGACGGTCAGCGGGAGGGTGCTCGCCACGATCTGCCGGTTCTGCGAGATCCGGATGGGGGTGTGCCCGGCGACGTGTTCGACCTTCTCGGCCTGAGCGAAGAATCCGTTCAGTCGCGCCTCTGCGGCACGGGGGCCGGCGAACCCAGCCGGGTCCTTCGCGACGACGTAGATCTCCTGGCCCGAATACCCGTCGAAGCGCTGCTCCGTGATGTCGCTGGCAGCCTTGGACTCAGATCCCGGGGTGTCGTAGTCGGCGTTGTACTCACCCGCAAGCGAGGAGCCGACCCCGATGATCAGGATCGCCGCGACGATCCAGCCCACGACCACACGACCGCGGCGGCGGTAGACGAGATCGGCGAGGCGGGCGAGGCTGCGGGTCATTCGATCTCCTTTGTCCTCGGGTGCCGTCGGCGTCCGGCGGGCGTGGTCTGATTCGAGGCCATTTGATTGTTGGGTAGAATCATTCGGTGAAGGAATGATTCATAGCAAAAATCGTATACGGCTGTAACTTTCGCTTGGAATGCCGCAGAAGGCCGACATGTCCGTGGACCCGGACCGCCCCCCGCGCAGCGTCGGCTTCCTGATCTCGCAGTTGGGCTTCGTCTCCTCGCAGGGTTTCATGAAAGCGCTCGAGCCGCTCGGCATCGGCCCACGAGAGTGGACGCTGCTGCGCTACGTCTCGCAGAGTGAAGGGCAGTCCCAGCAGGCCCTCGCGGCCCGCCTCGGCATGCCTGCCAGCGGCATGGTCGCCTTGGTTGACCGGCTCGAACAGGCGGGCCTGGTCGAGCGGCGGCCAAGCCCAACCGACCGGCGCGTCCGCGCCCTCTACATGACGCCGAAGGGCGCGCGGACCCTGAAGACCGCCGTCGAGGTTGCGATCGCCTACGAGACCGAGCTTTGCTCCGGGCTCGAGACCGATGAGCGTGAGCAGCTCATCGACCTGCTGCAGAGGCTGCAAGGGGACAAGGTCGTGAGGCGCGGCGTGCATCCCGGAATGGCCGTGCGGGAGCAGCCCACCGGACCCCCGGAAGAGTGAATCTCGGTCCATGCAGGTCGAGACCGCGGCTCCTGGGGAAATTCATCGGTGCTCGGCGTAGCCGAAATTCAGTCTCAGTGCCTGGCGGCCGCGTAGCGGTCCAGCTCTTCGAGCTGGGCATGCAGGGCCGGACTGAAGACGGACCGAGGCATGCTCGCCTCGATCATCTCCACTGAGGCGCGGTAATGAGAGGCCATGCCTCCGACGGTGGTTCCCATCCGCTGTTCGATCTCATCGCCGAACCTGGCGATCCCTCGTCGCAGCCCGTTGATGTCGGAGAGCTTGTCCGCGGCGAAGATGGTGACCGCTTGCGGGCCCGACTGCCGAACCTGCTCGCGAAGCGCCGCCTTGCGCTCGGCGAAGGAGTCGATCGAGTCATCCTCGGTGAGGGCGAGCACAAGCGACGAGACCGCGTCGCCCATCTCGCGTCGCAGGCGCTCTGCGGTAAGCGTCCCGCGTTCGACCGCGTCGTGCAAGAGCCCGGCGGTGACGGACTCCTCGTCGAAGCCGGCTTCCTCGAGCAACGTCGCGACTTCGACCACATGGTCCAGGAATGGTGCCCCGTCGGTGGCCCGACGCTGCGAGGCATGAGCGGATGCGGCGAGGCGGTACGCCCGAGCCAGCACCGGCGATTGCGCGATCCAGGTAGGCGGAGCGGGCGCCTCCGAAGCTCGTCTATCGTGACCGAATTCGTCCGTCGGGCGGGCCAAGCTCACAGACAGTCCTCTCATCGGGCGCCGCTCGCTCCCATCTTGGGGCCCGATTCCGTGCCGGGACTCTATCCCAATTGGGTCGTCTCACCTCGGATAAGCTGCGCCGTCGATGGCCGCCGACGCGCCCCTGCTCATCGCATACGACGGGTCCGATGCAGCCCGCCTAGCCGTTCGCGAGACAGCCAAGCTGTTCGGCTCGCGCCAGGTGCTGGTGGTCACGGTCTGGGAGCCCAGCCTCGCCTATGAGGCCGAGACTCCGATGGCCGACATTCCGACGGCTGATCTCGGCGTGTCGCCGCTCCCAGTCGACATCGAGGGCGCCCGCGAGCTGGAGAAAGAGCTTCATCAGCGCGCAGTTCGGACCGCGCAGGCCGGAGCCGAGCTGGCTCAGTCGGCCGGACTCAACGCCAACGCACTTGCAGTTGCAGACGAGGTCCACGTGGCGGACGCGATCATCGGAGTTGCTCGCAAGCGCGAGGTGGCGGCGATCGTGGTCGGCTCGCGGGGGCTAAAGGGGCTCCGCGCGCGGCTGGAGGGCAGCACGTCGAAGGCGGTCCTGAAGGACGCGCCCTGTCCGGTCGTCGTCGTTCACGACGACTGATCGCCGTAGACGACGTCGGTGTCCGCGACCCTGTCGTGGAGACCACGGCGGCGCTCGTTGAATAGGACGCCGAGGAAGCCCACCCCCAGGGTGAGGACACACAGGACGACACCCCACAGCCGGCGGACTGCGCGGCGCCTGCCGATCCGTTCCGCTCCTTCCGCCTCCAAATGAATGCCGACGAACCTCATCCCCGGCGTCTGCCCGACCGAGGCCCAGAAGATGAGCAGATAGACGGAGCCCGCCAGTAGCCACGCCACCGCGCCGGCGAAAATCGCCTCCCCGGAGACGTCATCGCTGCCGCCGGAGAGAGCCGAGATTATGAACGCAACGATCGCGGAGACCACGAAAAATCCCGCGTTGAGGATGCCGACGTCGACGGCGAACGCGACAATTCGCGTCGCCGCGCCAACGAACCGGGTGCGCTCGGCCCGGCGCGGCCGTCTGAGCACGGCCCTGACGACCCGCTCGACGATGTCGTCGAGCCCGCGCGTGCCACGGCCCAGCTGGCGCCCGAGGTCCCCGACCAGGCCCACGCCCTGTGCCGCGATCGCCGCCCTCACCTCGGGCGCTTCGGCGATCCGCTCGACCAGCCGCTGCGCCTCATCGCTGGCCAACAGCCGGTCCCAAACGTGGTCGAGCATCTCGCTGTCGAGCACCTCGATTATCGCCCGCTCGACGGCCGGGCTCTGAACCGCCCGCGCGACGGCTTCCTCGACCATGGGGCCTTGCAGGATGCGAGCAAAGGCGCGTTCCACCGCCGGGCTCTCCGCGGCGCGGACGATCGCCTCCTCCGTGCCCGCCTCGATCGCACGGTCGACGCCGGTCAGCTCAGCCACCCGGCGCACCCCTCGCGCGCCCGTCCCCAGCACGCGACCGGGGAGGGGCTCGGAGCCCGGCTCGTGGGGATGGGATTCGCGGCCCTCGGGCACGGATGCATCTTCCCTCGCGGCGCGGACGGGCGGCCATCTGATCTCGTCAGACGCCGGAGTTAGTGCCTGCTGCCTCAACGGCAACCGCGGCGTCGAAGTACCCGCTGGCTAGGATCGCCCGTTGACCCTGCGGAAGTGGATCCCCCTCATCATGCTGGCCTCGGCCCAGTTCGTGATGGTGCTCGATACGAGCGTCATGAACGTGGCGATCTCGCAGATCGTCGAGGACCTCGACACGACGATCCAGGGGGTGCAGACGGCGATCACGATGTACACGCTCGTGATGGCGGCGTTCATGCTGCTCGGGGCGAAGCTCGGCGACATCCTGGGCCGCAATCGCGGGTTCGCGATCGGCCTGGCGATCTATGGCGCCGGGTCGCTGACCACGGCGCTGAGCCCGAACCTCGCCGTTCTGCTGATCGGCTGGTCGGGGGTCGAGGGGCTCGGCGCAGTGCTGGTGATTCCCGCGATCGCAGCGCTCACGGCCGCCAGCTACGAGGGCCGCGAGCGCGCGCTGGCCTACGCGCTCCTTGGCGGCGTCGCCGCGGTCGCCATCGCTGCGGGCCCGCTGATCGGCGGCTGGGTGACCACGGAGTTCTCGTGGCGTTATGTGTTCGCCGCCGAGACCGTCGTCGTGATCTTGCTCCTGCTGCTTCGGGGGCGGATTCCCCGAGCCGCGGCCGCCGAGCGGCGCCCCCGGCTCGACATTGCCGGCGTGGCACTCTCCTCGAGCGGCCTCGGCCTGATCGTGTTCGCGATCTTGCGCAGCAGCGTGTGGGGGTTCGTGGAGCCGCGAACGCCGCCGACCATCAACGGCACGGAGATCACCCCGCTTGGCTTCTCGCCGGTGCCGTTCCTGGTGCTCGGCGGCCTGGCGCTGCTCGGGGCGTTCTTCGTTTGGGAGCAGCGCCGCGCCCGGCTCGGCCGGGACCAGTTGCTCGACCCGTCGCTGCTCCGGATCACACAGCTGCGCGCAGGGCTCTCGACCCTTCTGGGACAGCAGCTCGTTCTGATGGGCACCTTCTTCGTCATCCCTGTGTACTTGCAGGTCGTGCTGGGCTTCGACGCGTTCGAGACCGGCAAGCGCCTGCTCCCGCTGTCGGGGGCGATGCTCGTCTTCGCTCTCCTGGGACCGCGGATGGCGGCCCGGCGCTCCCCGCGCACCGTCGCGCAGCTTGGGCTGGTCGCGGTGAGTGTGGGCGCGATCGTGATGCTGGCGACGCTCGATGTGACTCTGAACGACTCTGGCTTCAAGATCGCACTCACCATCCTCGGCGCCGGCGCCGGCCTGCTTGCCTCGCAGCTTGGAAACGTGATCATGTCCTCGGTTTCACCCGCGAAGAGCAGTGAGGGGGGCGGCCTCCAGGGCACCGCTCAGAACCTTGGCTCCTCACTTGGGACGGCGATCATCGGCGCGGTACTTCTGGCGTCGCTTGCCACCGGTTTCAGCCAGCGCATCGCCGACAATCCGGACGTTCCGGCGGCCACCCGCGAGACGATCGTTGCGAACGCCGAAGGGGGGATCGACATAGTGCCGGTGGACGACGTCGAGACGGCCGCGGTCGAGGGTGGTCTGACGCAGGACCAGGCGGAGGCCGTCGCGGCGGACTACGGCGACGCGCAGCTCGAAGCGCTGCGGCTGGCGCTCGGGGCCGTCGCCGTCGCCGCGCTGCTGTCGCTCTGGTTCACCCGCCAACTGCCCACTGAGTCGGTCGCGGGGGGCGAGGCCAGCGGCGTGGAGCCAGCGGCCGCGGCTGCTTCATAAGCAGAAAACTGTGCGCCGCGGCGGATAGCCGCGGTCGGCAAGGAGTGCCGAGCTAGGCGCCGAAACACGGTGAATGGAGCAACAGGCGCCGCCGCCTCCGTTCGGCGAAGCGATGCAGCAGCGCCTCCAGCGGAAGGTGCTCCGCCCGCGTCTCGCAGCGTCGCTGATTGTCTCGCTCTGGGCAGTCGGAGTCGTGGTCTTCGGCGTTGTAGAGCGCCTCGTCAACCCGGAGACCTTCGACAACGTCTGGCTCGCCATGTGGTGGGCGCTCCAGACGGTCACCACGGTCGGCTACGGTGACGTTGTGCCCAGCGATACGGCCGGCAAGGTGATCGCCTCCTTTCTGATGCTTGGCGGGCTCTCCTTGTACGCGGTCGTCACGGGAGCAATCACCAGCGCCTTCGTGGCGGAGGCGCAGGCGCGGAGGCAAACCGGCAGGGAGGACCCGGTCACGCGCAGGCTCGAGGAGATCACCGCGCAGCTCGAGGCGATCCGAGCGGAACTCGCCCGCCTAGACAGCCGAACCGATTAAGGTCTGCCAGCCCCGCCTGGTGCAGTGTGGGTCCAGCCCCCATGAGCACCATTCTGCAAATCCTGCCACTGGCGTTCGTGATGATCGCCGGGCCGCAGATCCTGAGCTCCATTTTCTTCGCCACCACCGAACATTGGCGGCTCAATTCCGCCGCCTACTTACTGGGAGCGGCGCTTTCGATCAGCATTGTCGTCACGCTCGCGTTCCTACTGAGCAGCGGCGCCTCCAACGCGGGAATAGCGGATGACACCATCTACTACGTCGTCCTGGCGCTGCTCCTCTTCGCGATGGTGCATGCCTTCCGCACCAGGAACACGGCCGAGCCACCGAAGTGGATGGGGAAGCTGCAGACAGCGAGCCCGAGGTTCTGCTTCGTGCTCGGCTTCCTACTGCTCGGCGTCTTCCCGAGCGACCTGATCGTCTCGATCTCGGTCGGAGCCCACCTGTCAGTGCAGAACGCGCCCTTTTGGTATTACCTCGCCTTCCTCGCACTCACCCTGCTGTTCCTGGCTCTGCCGAGCCTCATCATTCTGATCATGGGCAAGCGAGGGGAGGCGTTCCTTCCAAAGGCGCGTGACTGGATGAACACGAATTCCTGGATCGTCAACGAGCTCGTGCTTCTCCTCTTCGTGGGGATCGTGGTCAGCAACATCGCGGGCTGATCGGGCCGCGCAGACAGCTCCCAGTCGCCAGGGACTAGTCGGAAGGCTCCTCGGCGCGACGGACCACCGCGACGACCCCCAGGATTGCCAGAACGACCGCAGCGAGCAGTACGACCAACCCAACCACCGGACCAACGAAGAAGAAGACCGCGAGGATCGCCAGGAAGCCGACCGCCAAGCCCAGGGTCAGCCAGAGGCCGACAAGGTCAGACGCGCCGGTGGCGCATGACAGGTGGGCACGCCGTCTCACATCTGGTGGCACGACCTCAGGAGCCGAGCAGCTTTGCCTTCTGGGCGGCGAACTCCTCCTCTGTCAGCACGCCCTTGTCGCGCAACTCCCCTAACTCCTTCAGTTGCTGGACGGGGTCGGGGGCTGGCGCTGCCGCCGCAGCGGGAGCCTGGCCGTACGTGCCCTGCTGCGCGTCCTGCTCGGACCAGCGCGCCGCCTGGCGGCGGGAGACGCGGTTGCTGACCGTTGTGGCCGTGCCGGCTATCACCGCCGTTCGGGCTACACCTCTCAACAATCCTGGCATGACTTGCTCCTTTCTGGTTAGGACTTGGCGCCTGCGGCCTCGGCTTCCTCGGCCGCCTCCAGAGCGGCGAGCACGGCCTGGACCGGGATCCGACCACTGGCGACGAGCTGGGCGCCGGAGCGGCGCAATGCGGAGGCAAACGGCGCCGCCCACCGATTCTCGAACACCATCAAGGCAGCCGAGGTTCCGGGATCGAGGGCCGCCGCAGCCTCGGCGGTGTCGTCCTCCGAAAGCAGACCTGAGGAGGCACCCTCGAACACCTTGAGCTCCTCCACTTCCTGCCCCAGGTCGGCGATCTCCAGTCCAGCCACCGAACCGTCCTCGGCCTTGGCGATGAAGACCAGATCGAGGATGCGAATCAACCCGCGATCTACCAGATCGACAAGGAGTGGGACCGCTTCCCCGGTGGGCTGGCGCCCGGGCCATTCGATCAACAGGAAGTCGATGGGACCCATCTCTTCAAGCTCCTCAGTGCTCACGGCACTCCTTTCCCGACGAACATTGCCGCGCCCGAGGCTACTAGGTGCCCGGGAACGGGTCCTTGCCCAGGAGCCCGGCGTCGCGAGCCCTGACCACCGCCTCGGCGCGGGAGGACGCGTCGAGCTTGCGATAGACCGCCTGCGCCTGAGTCTTGACCGTGTTGGGCGAAACGTGGATTCGCTCCCCGATCTCGCGAAAGGAAAGGTGGCTCGGCAGATACGCTCGGATCCGAAGTAGCGAGGGCGGCCAGCATGTCGGGATCGACCGGCTCGATCTCCCCGAGCTCCTCAACGATCGAGGCCACGAGCAGGGTGGGATCCTCGTGGCGGCGGTGGGCCGTAAGCCAGGCGAAGGGACGCTCTTCGGCGCCGCCCATTCCGCCAGAAAGGTCGTCTTCGAGTACCCAGCCGGAGCGCTGAGCAGCACGAGACGCGCGGGAAGCGGTCGGAGCCCCGTTCGTGGCTGGTTTCCAGTCGCTTGCCGGGCCCCCCGGACCGGTCAGCGTCCGTGCTCCCATGCCGCCGAGAGCCTATTCCGGTGGCAGCGGCTCCGTCAACCCCAGCGTTCAGGGCCGGTGCACGGCGGCATGCGGTTTGACTTCGAGTCCGGTCTCGGCCAGCCAGCCCCGGAGTGCATCGTGCATTGCCCTGACGCCGACGATCGGACCGTTGACCTCCGTCCACGAGCTCGGCACCAGGGCAAAGGGATGGCTCTGCCAGCCGCCTATGCCGCCATGTGAGCCCATGAACTCTTCGAATGGCGCGACCTCGTTTGCGTCCGGGTCGTAAATGCAGTTGACCAGGAGATCGGGACAGTGAGGAAACCCGTCCGTGCGCCGAAGATGGTCGGCCGCGTTCGGACCGAAGTGCCGCAGCGGGTCCTCGCGGCTGACCGCGTCATCCCGCAGGCGCCGTGACCCGCGTGGGCCGAGGACGATCGCGCCGTCGTCGTCGGCGCGCACCAAGGCGAAGCCGATTCCGGGGTGGGCGATCAAGGTGGAGATCAACCTGGGATGGAGCCGGTCTATCTCGCCCATGGTCATCCGGTGCGAGTGCTCGGTCAAATAGATCAGGCCAAGGCCACCTGACGCCAGCACAACCGCCTCGTGCTCGGAGGCGTCCCGCCTCTCCTCCTCGACGGCCTTGCGGTTGGGCCCGAGCACGACCTCGTCGTCGACCAGGTTGTCACGAGTGGCGCGGGCGAGCATCCTCGCGCCCGCGTTGTCCTCGTCGCGGGCATCGGTCAGCGCCCCGCCGACCGTGCTCAATCCCTCGTCCGAAGGTGCGGGCGCGAACACCTCGCCACTCCGGAGCGCCTGCTGGACGAGATCGCCGAGCTGGACCTCGTAGCGCTGCCGGAACGGCCGGCCCTGGCTCTGGCCGTGGTCGGAGAGCACGACCAGGTGATAGGGGCGCGGCGCCTGCTCGATCGCACGCTCCAGGCGGGCGAGTTGGGCGTCATGCTGCCTCAACACTGCGAAGGCGTCAGGCTGCTCGATCCCCGAGTGGTGGGCGACTTCGTCATATCCGACGAAGGTGGAGTAGACGACCGGAACACCCTCCACGATGTCGCCGAGCAGGATGGCGATATTCAGGTCGCGCATGATCACCGTGATTGCTCCCCTCATCAGGGGATAGAGCCCGCCGCGGTCCACGCGCTCCTCGCCTCGCCTCCTCTGGCGGCGAGCCGCCCTCAACTCGAGCAGCACGTCCCAGAAATACAGGGCGATGGTCCGCGTGAAGCCGTAGGGGTCGGCGAAGTAAGCGAAGTACTCCCCAGCGCTCGAGCGCCGGCGATCCCTGATCACGCTCATCGTCGCTGAGCAGCGCGGGGCGTCTCCGGAGAACATGTTGCCGCGGCTGGCGCCGTCAACCGCCAACAGGCCCCCGCCATCGGAGCGCCGCCGCTCGAGCTCGGCCGCATCCTTGCCGTGGTTCGAGACCATCGTGCGCCCGCTCTCCTTCTCGTACCAGCGGAAGGCGGGCATGTCGTAATTGCTCCCCAGCAGCAATCCGGCCTGGCTGGCCCCGGTCTGCGATGAGAGGTCGCACTCCCAGGGCACGACGCGATGGGTTCCCCGTTCCAGCCATCGCGCCATGTTCGGGGCATGGCCGTCGCTAAGCGCGCGGCGCAGGACCGGTTCGGCCAGGCCATCGATCTCGAACAGGACCACCCCCGGAACCTCGGTGCGGTTCGCATCGCGGACGCCGCGCGCCCGGCGGCGAACGATCCGAAGCTGGCGGGCGTCGTCGTCGAAGCTCAGCGCCGGAGCCAACAGCATCAGGGCGATCGAGATCACGAACGCCGCTGCGACTGCACCGAGGAAGGGCGGTGATTCTCCGTCCACCACCCTGATCGCGATCGCCACCACGGCTGCGCTCAGCAGGAGTGAGCCGAGGCCAAAGCTGAGCACAGTCAAAGGAAGCACCACGCGGATCACCAATGGCCACAGCAGCGCATTGATCAGCGCAATCAGCGCGGTGGTCAGGAGCGCCGCGCGAAAGCTGGGTAGGTCGATTCCAGGGATCAGACCGACCGCCGCCCAGAACACCAATGCAACCAGGCCCCAGAGGACGAGCCCGCGGATCGCCGCGCCGGCCGCGTGGCGCAGTCCCCACCGAGTGCCCATCATTAGGCCAACTGGGCGGTGAAGTACTCGAGTGCCGTCCGGGTTTTCGTCTGCTGCTCGCCGGACAGGTTGACGCCTTGCCCGCTCAGGTAGGCGCGCGTCCGCGCGGCGACGTCGAAGGCCTCCTCCGGCTTGCACTTGGTCGACAGCTCCAGGATGCGCGACCCGTCGGGATAGAACCACAGCTCGGCCACCAGCTTGCGTCCATACCCCTCGGGCTCGTACTTGAGCTTGAGCAGGTTGACCGGACCGAGCACGGAGAGCTGGTCGAGATCGACGCCGGCGGGTGCATGCTCGGCCCAGAAGGCGCGCTGCTCCTTCGAGAACAGCTTGTGGAGGGGGTGCTCCCCGGCGACGGCCGCCTTCACGTGCCCCGCCTTCAGCTCACCCTTGTAGGACCCCGAGCAGACGAAACCCCCCGGCATGGCGTCCACCTCGACCCCGAAGAAGGCAGACGCGCGCACATCGTCGGGCAGGTTGCCGGGGTCGACGGGGCGCAGCTTCACCACCGAGTCGTCAGGCCTTCCCTGACTCCTTCGCGCCCGGGTCACGAGGCCGGCGCCATCGAGCGCCAGATCTGGCGTGTCGAAGAAGAAAACCTGGCGCAGGTAGGCGTCGAGCGGATCCATGCCGAGGGCGACCACGGTCGAGTTCCGATCCTCGTCAGGGACGGTCAGCTTCAGCTCGACGCTGTCGGCGCCTTCGATCAGTCCGATCAGCTCGCGAAGCTGCTCGTCGGTCAGGGCTGGGGTTTCGGCACGGCTGGCCATGCGTGGAACCGGTTTCCTGCATGAACCCTATCCCCCCGCGGCGAATAGCGATCACCCAATCTGGGTGAAGTTCGCGTCCGAAGTGCAGGCTACTGTCGCCTCACCCTTGGCGCCGGCGCAGCGTCGACGCCGCACAACCACCGCAAGAACGTGGGAGCTAGCGAAAGGAGTCAAAGGTGAGAGGTGCCGGACGCGTTGTATTCGTAGCTTTCCTGCTGCTGTTTGTCGGCACGATCAACTTCATCTACGGCATCGGCGCGTTGGGTGATGCGAACGTGTTCGTGAACGACACAAGGCTCGTATTCGACAACCTCAACACACTGGGCTGGGTCCTGATCATCCTCGGCGTGATCCAATTCACCGCCGGGCTGTCGCTCTTCGGCGGCGGGGCCTACGGCCGCGTGATCGGGATCATCGCCGCCAGCATCGGTGCGATCGAGTCGCTGATCTCGGTCGGCGGCGCCTATCCGTGGTGGTCATTGGGCGTCTTCATCCTGTGCATCTACATACTGCACGGCCTCATCATCTTCGACGAGGAAGGGACGCCGGGAGCGGTCTGAGCTGACGATCCCAGGGAGCCCGCGACCCGCGCGGGCTCCCTGCGATCTCGTCGAAGCGTTCGTCGGGAATTAATCGGGCCCGGGCGGAAACTCCCGCGCCGTCTGGCGGCGCAGGATCTCGACGCCCACCACAGCCAGCGCCGCAAGCACGACGATCACCAGGACCTGCCCGACGTTGTTGATCCCGGGGATAAACGACAGCCAGAGCAGGAACAACACCGCCACCACCGAGTAGACCGCGACTGGACGGTCGCGCAGGTACGGTGCAAGGAAGCGTCGCGCCGCGAGTTCGTGGCGGCCCGGCCCCGCCAGCAGCCCCCCGCCAATGAACGCCAGTCCAATCACCAGTACGAACAGCGCCCGCTGACGAAGCCCCTCGGAGAGGATGTCCCAGACGGAGGTGACGGCCGGTTTGACCGTCTCGGAGGCAGCGACCGAGTCCACCCCGCTGCCGATCAGGCGCCTGGCCAGAAGAACGATAAGCGTTGCTATCAGGATCCCGCCCCCAGCGGCGATCAGCGCCTCCCGGCGCCACCCCTTCGCCAGGTAGAGGGCGCCCAGGTAGAGCAAGAGCGCCAGCACCGGCAGCACGAAGCCGAGGTTTCGGAGCGCGCTGACGAGGTCCTGGAGTCCGCTGAGCTGACTGGACGTCATCAAGACGAGCTCGCCGGGGTGCTGTACGACCTGGCGGCCAAGCAGAGTGGTGATCCGCGACTGGAGCGAGGCGAGCGAGGCGTCGAGCACCTCGACATTCGCCTTGCTGGGATCCTTGAGCACGGCAGCGGTCCGTTGCTCGAGTGTGGTCAACCGGCCCTCGAGGTCGGACAACCGGCCCTCGAGGTCGGACAACCGGCCCTTGAGCTGGTCGGGGACCTTGCCCTTAACCCCCTTGATCTTCTTCTGGAGGCTCGCGACCGTCGCCTGGAGCTCGGCGGCGTTCCTGTTGAGCGTCTGGAGATCCCCTTGCAGCTCCGAGCTCAACTCCCCCGCCTGCAACCCGGAGAGGGTCGCGCGCACCGACTCGATCTGGGTCTGAGCCGTGGTCAAGCGCTGCTTGAGGTCCGTTGAGTACTCCTGAACGAGGCCCTGGATCTTGGAGATCGTCGCCGGGTCCACCCCGAGGCGGGCGGCGAGGTCGGCGACCACCCTCCCGTACTCGAGGGTGACCTCGCCGCCGGTGGTCGAGACGTAGTCGTCCTTGTTCTCGATCAGGCTGACGAACTGCCCATGTGCCCGACCGATGGCGCTCGAGACGAGGTCCTGCACCTGAGGCGTTGCCAGCGCCCGCTCGGCCACGTCGGTGGCGAGTTGCCTCGTCGCCGCCGCGATCGGAACCGCGAGCGGCTGGGCAGCACTTGGCAGCTTCTTCTCGATCTCTCCCTGGACGTCGACGTTGGCGTAAAGCTGCTCGACCGTGAAGGTGGCGAGCGCCTGCTGCACGTCCTCGTCCCCCAGGATCTCGTCGGTCGTGTTCTTGACCTGGTCCGTGTTCAGCGTCTCGCGCTGAACCCAGTTCGCGATGAGCGAGAGAATCAGGACCACCGACGCGAGCACGATGAGTGACCAAACGATCGTGCGATGACGCCGCTTCGGCTTCACGTTCCGGGCTTTCAGCTCGCCGTTAAAGGCTCCAGATGTCTACGAGACCGCTTTGGCCTTGATCGCGTCGAACTCGGCCTGGGAGATCGTGCCCGCGTCGAGCAGCTCCTTGGCCTTGGCAATCTCAGCGGCGGACCCGCCGGCTGTCTCGCGTACGTAATCGTCGAAGGCCGCCTGCTGAGCTTGCGCTTGCTTGACGCTGCGCTCGCGCATTCCGTCGTGCTGGGCGATCAGATAGATCAGCACACCGAGGAACGGCACCACGATCACAAACACCACCCACGCCGCCTTGGCAAAGCCGCCGATGTCGTGGCGGCGAAAGACATCCACGAAGACGGTGATCGCAATCCAGATCCAGGCGACCCAGGCGAAGAAGATGATCATCGTCCAGAGGATGTTCAGGAATGGATAGTCGGCCGCTACAAGCATTTAGTGGTCCCCCAAATCGTTGGAATCCGCTGGATCCTATACGGGCGCCTCCGCTGGCGATCTAGCTGGGACTCGGGTCAGACCAGCTCGCCGAGCTTCCGAACCTGAAACGCCCTGACGATGTCGGTGACCCCGTGGAGCATGGCCCAGATTCCCGCGAAGACGAGCAGCACATAGGCCTTGTCGATGAAGAACTGGCCGCCGGTCCAGAAGGCGAGGATCACCATCAGGATGCCCGATACGAGGCCCAGCCACCACAGCTCGTTGAGCTCACGCGAGACGAACGCCTGGATGATCCAGAACACCCCGACGATCAGAAACAGGAAGCCGAGCACGTCGGCGATCGCCGCGAACGTGTTCTCCGGGCTAATGAACGAGAGCACCGCTGCGATAACGAATAGGAAGCCGAACAACCAGTAGAGCCAGCTTCCGCGCTCGGCCAATGAGGCGATCACGAACTGCTGTGCGGCCGACCCCGCGAACATGATCCCGATCAGCACACCCACCGTGGTGATCGAGGCCTGGTCGAACTGCAGGATCACCACCGCGATCGCGATCCAGGCGATTCCGAAGACGATCCACAGCCACCAGAGGCGCGCGATCCCTCGGAGCGCCACCGGGGCCGCCGCCGGACTGTAGGCGCCGGCTCCACCAGGTTGGCCGACTGCGCGTCCAGGCGTTTCCATCACACCGTAGCCTAGCCCGCCGGTCAGACAAGGCGGAAGGAAAAGTGGCTGCCCGCACGAACGGGTCTGGGTGCACCCCAGGCCTGAACCGCAAGTGCTGTTGAGATGAGACGGCCGATCCGCGCGCGACTGCGCCGGCCTTGGTCAGGCCGCGAGCAGAAGTCTCCTGCAGGCGACGAGTTCGTCGAGATCGACCCCCGCGAGTTGGCCGGCGTCTTCTCGGCGCCCCAATGGCTGCGCGACCTGGGCCTAGCGTCGTGGCTGCTCGTCGGAGTCGCGGCCTTCCTGGCGGGTGCGGTGTGGCTCCTGGCGCTGACGCAGACGATCGTCATTCCGGTGATCGTGGCGGCGATCATCGCCTCCGTGGTTTCTCCCGCGATCGACTGGCTCGAGCGACGTGGAGCGCCGCGGGCCGTCAGTGTCGTGACGGTATTCCTCGCGCTCATCGCGCTCGGAGTCGGCGTCGGCATCCTCACGGTGGGTGGCATCACGAACGAGAGCGGCGGCATCTCCTCGCACCTCCAGGGAGCCGCGGAGAGGATCGCCGGCTGGCTCAAGGACATCGGCGTCGACCCGTCGACGGCTGACAGCGCCAAAGCGGACGCCAGCGCGTCGGTGAGCTCGGGGTTCAAGGCGCTGCTCGAGGGACTGGCGTCGGGGATTGACAGGCTCGCTGGGCTGGCGGTGTTCCTCTCCTTCACGGTGCTCAGCCTCTTCTTCATGCTCAAGGACGCGCCGGTCATCGGTGCTTTCGTCCAGCGGCACATGGGGGTCCCGGAGGACGTCGCCCGGACGATCACGGGACGGACGACGCGCTCGCTGCAGGGGTACTTCCTCGGGATGACGATCGTCTCCCTGTTCAGCGCCACCATCGTCGGCCTCGGGGCGCTGGTGCTCGGAGTCGACCTCCCGGGCACGATCGCCGCGGTCACCTTCCTCGGTGGGTTCATTCCCTATCTGGGCGCCTGGGCGGCGGGGGCGTTCGCCGTGTTGATCGCGCTCGGCAGCTCCGGGCCGGAAACGGCCGGGGCGCTCGCGGTGATCGTGCTGCTCGCCAACGGCGCCCTTCAACAAATGGTGCAGCCGGTCGCTTACGGCGCCACGCTTGGGATTCATCCGCTCGCGGTGCTGATCGTGACGATCGCCGGCGGAAGCATGTTCGGCACCATTGGTCTGATCCTCGCCGCTCCATTGACTGCCGCTGCGGTTCATATCTCGGCCGACCTCGCACGGGCACGGGCCGAGCTCGAAGCGGAGCAGGAGGCGGGCCCAGAGCCGGCGGGGCCCAACGAGCCCGGAGCCTCGCCGTCCTCGGCCTGAGACTCCCGGGTCGCGTCCCGCGGCCCTCGACGGTTTAGGGTTGCGACTGACGATGGTTGCGACTCCCGGTTCGACGGCCCTGGTCACCGGTGGCTCCGGCTTCCTCGGCGGTTGGTGCGTGATCGAGCTCCTGCGCCGCGGCTACACGGTGAGAACGACGGTCCGCAGCCTCTCGCGGGAGTCGCAGGTGCGAGCCGCGGTGGCTACAGAGGTGGATCCCGGAGACCGCCTGACGGTCCTCGCCGCGGACCTGATGAGCGACGAGGGGTGGGCCGAGGCGGTGGAGAGCTGCGAATACGTCCTACACGTCGCCTCGCCGTTCCCGCCCAAGCAGCCCAAGGACCCCGACGAACTGATCGTGCCCGCGCGCGAGGGAACCGTCCGGGTCCTGGGCGCCAGCCTGGACGCCGGGGTCAAGCGGGTGGTGGTCACGTCCTCGGTCGCGGCGATCAGGCTCAGCGACGGTGCGGCCACCCGGCCGCTGGATGAAGGCGACTGGACGGATCCCGACAGCCCGGGACTGACCCCCTACGTTCGCTCGAAGACGATCGCGGAGCGCGCGGCCTGGGACCTGGTGCGCGAACGGGGCGAGGAAGATCGATTGGCGGTGGTCAACCCCGGCGCCATCATCGGGCCGGTGCTGAACGACGACCTGTCGTACTCCTTGCAGGCGGTGCAGCGGCTGCTGTCGGGTTCGCCCGGGGCGCCCAGGCTGGGTTTCAGCCTGGTCGACGTCCGAGACGTTGCCGACCTCGAGATCAAGGCGATGACAGCGCCCCAGGCCGGCGGCGAGCGCTTCATTGCCGCCACCCAGTTCCTCTGGATGATTGAAATCGGAGCGATCCTCCGCGAGCGCCTCGGGGCGGCCGCCTCGAAGGTGCCCACCCGCAACGTCCCGAACCTGATCGTGCGGGGCATGGCCCTGTTCGATCCCGGCATTCGCTCCGTCGTCGGGGGGCTCGGCAGGCGAACCGAGCTCTCATCCGCGAAGGCGAGGGATTCCCTCGGATGGGCGCCCCGCCCGATGGAGGACACGGTCGCCGAGACCGGCGAGAGCTTGATCCAACACGGGGTGGCCGCCGCTCGTTAGGGTCCGGAGGGGCTTCAGCTGGTAAACGAAAGCCCCGCTGCCAGTGCGAAGCCGAGCACCGTGGCGAGGCCGGCCCGGCGGCCCGCATCCCGCCGGGCGTCGGGGATCATCGAATCGACCAGCATCACGAGCAGCGCGCCGGCGGCGAAGCCGTCGATGGCCCCCTGCAGCCTGTCCGACACGGCGTCGGCAAGCGCGTACCCCACGACGGTGGCGAGCGCGCACACGGTCGCCACCACGAGCCAGAGCCGCAGGATGGTCCGGTCGTCGCGTCCGCCTGTCCGCATTTCGCTCGCGGAGCCGATCGCCTCCGGAAGGTTGGAGACGAAGATGGCGACCAGCAACGCGACACTCACCCCCTCGCCCACGGCCAGGCCGATTCCAAGCACTAACTGCTCAGGGATGCCGTCGAGGAATGCACCGAGGGCAAGCGGCGTCCCCGCGGATCCCGATGCCCGTTCCAAGCGCCCGTCCAGGAAGTAGTAGACGAGGGCTCCAATCGCCAGGCCTGCCGCGGTCGATCCACGATCCCCCACCCGAACGCCTTCCTGCGCAAGCTCGAAGCTGACCGCGCTGATCAGCGCTCCCGCACCGAAGGCCAGGACCAGGCCCACGAGCCGCCGGGGCCACGACCGCGCGATGGCGAGGAGCGCCCCGAGGACGAGTGAAGAGGCCGCGAGCGAACCCCAACCGACTGCGGCTCCCATGACCCAGGGACCTTATGACCGCGAAGCCCGCCCCGCCTGGGACCCGGTCCGCGTGAAGCTCAGCCCTTGGCCTGCCCGAGCCGCCGCTTGAGCTTCGTGCGGGCGTTGAACGCGCCCCTCATCGTACGCTCGCCGATCGAGTCCTGTGCCGGCAAGAGGCCGATCTGGCGAGCGAATGACGTCTGGTCGAAGACCACCTCGTTGCGAGTGATCCTCCCCTCGCGAAACGTAAAGCAGTCGATGCCGAGCAACTCGATCCGGTCGCCGGTTGGCTCTATTCCCTGCCACGGACGCCCGTTGAACGTTCCTCTCAGACGCCACTTGACGAAGACCGTGTCTTCCTCTCCGATGATCTGCTCGGGCTCGACCCGGAAGTCCGGCAGGGCGGCGAAGGTCTCGGCGAAATAGCTCGCCATCTCATCCGGCCCGCGGTAGGTCCCGGTCGGAAGCTCCTCGACGAGATCATTGGCCCAGTAGTGACGAAGAGCATCGGCGTCGCGCTGGTTCAGGACGTCCTCGAAGATGTGGCGGGCGATCTCAACGGGTGAGCGCGTCTCGGTCTCAACAGCGGGCATCGCGGCTCCTTTCGAAGTGTCGCGTGCACCGTATCCCGATCACTGTTGCGGCGCGTAGCGGTGGTGGATGGCCAGCGCGTCGCCGTCCGGGTCCTCGAAGAATGCCTGGTGGCAGACCCCTGAGTCGAGCGTGTCACCCTCGAAGACGACGCCGCGCGATTCGAGCTCGGTTCGTGCAGCGTCGACGTCGTCTACCCGCAGCTCGATCGGATGGTTGTTGGCTCGCGGCTCGATGCCGAAGGCCTCGGACTGCATTACCGCAATTGTCAGGTTCCCGGTCTCGAATTCGACCGCCGGCATCTGCCCCCAGCGCTTGGACTCGGGCAACCCCAACACGCCGCCGTAGAACTCGACCGCGGCATCGAGGTCCTTGGTCGACACGGTGATGAAATCCGTCCCGGTGACAAGCTGAGTCGTGGTGCTCATCGCACTCCCTTTCTGTTGATCGCCGTTCGCCGGCGCGAACTCCGAGCTTCAACTATCGCAGCAGCTTGAAGGCGGTCTGCCAAGCCTGGTTGGGCAGGGCATACCGGCACCAGAGCATGCACAGGGACTCGAGCTCGCGGCTCGCCTCGATTCCGCCGAGGTCGGCGACGTCCTGCCAGCCGAAGTCGCGGAGGATGCTGGTCACCGTCTCCTTCGCAGCGCCGTCGTTTCCGGCCACGAACATCGTGGCGGGCCCTCCTTTGACGTCCGGGTCCACCATCTGTCCGCTGTTGACGATCCCAAAGCTCTTGACCACCATGGTGTCCGGCAGGGAACGCTGCAGGCGCTCGCCGCCGGAGTCGGTCGGTCCATAGGCCAGATGGTCAGGGCGGCCGTCGGCGTCGAAGACGATCGGGTTCGTCGGATCGATCAGGACCTTGCCGGCGAAGTTGTCCCTGCCGGCCGCCTCGATCGCGGAGTCCGTCTCTGTTCCCTTCACCGCGATCACCAGCACCTCGCCATGGGCGGCCGCCTCCTGCATCGTCCCGGCCGAGGCGCCATCGCCGACCTCCTCGACCCAGTCCGCGAGGCTCTCGGGCGAACGCGAGCCGAGCTTCACGTGATCCCCTCGCTTGACGAAGCCGCGCCCCAGATCCCGCGCGACTGAGCCCGATCCCACGATCCCCACCTTCACCTCAACACCTCCTCGGAGCGGCCGGAACGCCGCGGATCATCGCAGGAGCTGTTCAGCGGTTGGACTCGGACGAGTCCGCTATCTCTTGCGCTTGCTGGCCTTCTTCTTGAGGTCCCGGGCCGCATAGGCGGCCTGCGCGGCGATCATCGCGTCGAGAACGCCGAAACCGATGAGAGCGGGAGACATGAGATTCCTCCTTCGCGCGATACACCTTGATTATTCGGCACGCCAGGGCAAAATCCGAGCCTCTCGGCGATCTTTTAGGAACTACTTAGTCGCGTCGCTTGCTACCGCGATGGAGAATGTCGCGCGGTACTCGTTGCCCGGCGCCACCAACGGGAGATCAGGGCCCCCGACGACCAAGGCGTTGGTCGGCGCCGTCATCGGCTCGTAGGCGATCACATCGTCGTCCTCGGGCGCATACACCTGGACGAAGGGATAGCCCTTCCCGACAGAGAGCTCGATCCTCCTGCCCCCTCCTGCGAGGACGAAGGGCGCCGCAGCCGGCGGGGCCACGAAGCCGTCGTCCAAAGTCCTTGAGCCCAGCGCGCCGCTCGCGATCTCGAGCGCGTCGCGTCGGCCCGTCGGGAGCATGAGGCGGTCGACCTCAAGGTGTTCACGCACGGGGATCTCCACTTCCCACTGATCGCGACCAACCTCAGGCAGGTGCAGATAGGGGTGGTATCCGAATGAGATCGGTACGGCCGAGTCTCCCGATGCCGACACCATGGTCGCGATGGTCAAGGTATTTGCACTCAGCGTGGCCTCGAACAGAATGCGGTGGGCGAACGGGAAGGCCGCCGTCAGCTCGTCCTCGGCACCGAAATCGAAGCTGGCTTCCAGGACCGCGCGGTCACCCGTGGCCTCGTGCCGTTCCACCTGCCAGCCGCGTGCCGCGGCCAGCAGCCCGTGAATGGGCAGCCCGTTCGGGTCCAACGAAAGTCGCGGGAAATCACGATCGAGGACGACCTCGTGGTCGGCCACCCGGAATCGCGTGCGGTCGAGCCGGTTCGCCCAGGGGTGCAGCAGAGGGATTCCCATCGTCCCACCCGCCGATGCATAGGCCGTGAGGCCTTCCCGCTGCCCCAAGAGCTCCACCCCGCGGTGGCGGAGCGAACAGCCGACCATCCCGACGCTCGGAACGAACGCTGCCTCGAGATCCTCGGACGCAAGCGTCAGCGCGACGAAGCCGTCGATGGTGCGCTCCCCGATCACTCTGGTGTCCTGAGCTGGCCCTCGTAGGGCCCGCGTCCGGTCATGCAGGCGGCGCCGCAGCACGCCCCGAAGGCGACCGCGTCCCTCGACGTCCGGCCGTCGGCCAGCGCAAAGGTGAAGCCGGCGGCGAAGCAGTCGCCGGCGCCGTAGGCGTCAACCGCGGGACCCGGCAATGGGGCAGGCTCCCAGGGGGTGCTCGATCCGTCAGCCGCGGTCAGCGTTCCGCCGGCCGCTCCATCTGTCCGAGCGACCAAGCCCGGAGGCGGGTCGAGATCCCCGGGTCGGTATCGCTCGCCTTCGTCCCTGGCGCTGGCCACCAGGGCGTCGATCTCGACGTGAGCGGAAGCAAGCGACTCGATCGCGCGCACCGTAGCGACCAGTCTCCGTGCCTCGCGCGCTGCGCTCACGGCATCAGGATCCCCGGCCGTGAGGTAGACGGCATCCGCGCCCTCCAGTTCGGACCAGGGCAGTGGGTCGCCGGCGCGGGGCCCGCAGCGGGCGCCCATCACCGTGATCGTGCGCTCGCCGTCGGCGTCCAGGTAGACGAATCCCCGCCTCTGCTCCTCCGGACGCCACGCCACCTCGACGTCTACTCCGAACGCTTCGAGCTGTTGCTTTGCGGCATGCCCTAAAGCATCGTCGCCCAGAGCGGTGAAGAACGTGCATTCGTCGGCAAGCCGGGCCAGCTGGACCGCAGCCACCGCACCTCCCCCCGCTGCGGCCTCCCAGGTCTCGCTCGCATGCACGATCTCTCCGGCCTTGGGCACCCGCTCGACGCGAGCGAACTCGATCCATTCCACGTGCCCGACGACGGCGACCCGCATTCGCTTGGGTAGTCTCACGGATTCAGGTCCGCGCTAGGCTAGCCGGGTTGAGCGCCACCGAGACCTGGGTATCGGCGGCTGAGTTCCGCGCCATCTTCACCGAGGTCTCCACCTGGGGCCGGTGGGGTGCCGATGACGAGCGGGCCGCGCTCCACAACCTGACGGCCGAGCGGGTCGCCGCAGCCGCCCAGCTGGTTCGAGACGGGACCGTTGTGACACTCAGCCAGCCCCTGAGGACCGAGGCGCGCGTCGACAGCCCGGAGCCCGCGGATCATCACATGACGATGCTCGCCAACGAGGACATCGGCCTGGGCGCCGTGCACTTCGCGAAGGACTACGTCGGACTCGATTACCACAACCCCGGCCACAGCCACATCGACGCCCTATGTCACGTCGCTTTCGAGGGCTCGATCTACAACGGGAAACCGAGCGACTCGATCACCGCCGATGGCGCCAGCTTTGGCTCGATCGAGGTGCTGAAGGACGGGCTCGTAGGCCGGGGGGTGCTGCTCGACGTTCCCCGCCTTCGGGACGTCTCATGGCTCGAGCCCGGCGATCACGTCTTCAGCGAAGATCTCGAAGCGGCGGAGCGCGCTCAAGGGGTTCGGGTGGACGCCGGCGACATCCTGCTCGTCCGCACCGGCCACGCGCCACGGCTTGCCGAGCTCGGCCCCTGGGACACGGATGCCGCCCGGGCCGGGCTCCATCCAACGGCCGTCCGTTTCCTCGCGGACCGAGGCGTTGCCGCTCTTGGGTCGGATGGAAACAACGACACCGCACCGAGCACCACCGAGGGCGTGGCCTTTCCGATCCACGTCCTCGCGCTCAATTCGATGGGAGTCCACCTGCTCGACTATCTGCAGTTCGAGGACCTGGTCGAGCGATGCAAAGCCGAAGGGCGCTGGGAGTTCCTGTTCGTCGCGGCGCCGCTGCGGATCGTCGGCGGCACCGGATCGCCGCTCAACCCGATCGCGGTCCTCTAACGGGGGATGCTCCACCTTAGGGTGTTTGGTCCGTCGATTTCGCTGATCGAGGTCGCTGAGGGGCTCGAGCAGCGCGACGACGCGCGGCACGTGGTGGTCGCCGAGGCGGTGCGACCCGCGCACACGCTGTTGACCGCGGAGGTCAGCCCGGGGTCGGCCGATGCGGTGCTCGAGTTCGTGGTCAGTCGCGGCGTGCCGCCCGAGAACGTCGCATTGGCGCGGCTCGACGAGATCGGGCCGATCGCCCCCGGGCGCATGACCGCCAGCCTGATCTGGGCCGATGTGCTGGGGCAAGCCCACCGGAATGCCCGGCCGGTCGGGCGCTATCTCGTCTTCATGATGATGGCGGGGGTGATCGCCGGCTTCGGCGTCGTCTACGACAACACGATCCTGATCGTCGGTGCGATGGCGGTGAGCCCGGACATCCTGCCGATCGCGGCCGCGTGCGTCGGGCTCGTCGCTCGTCGCACGCGGCTTACCCTGCGGGCGCTGGCGACCTTGGCCGTAGGACTCGGCGTGACGTGCGCGACGGCGGTCGTGCTCGGCGCACTCCTCAACCTCTTCGACCTGCTCCCCTCCGGGTTCGTTGTTGGCGAGTCATCACTCTCGGGGTTGACCAGCGTCAACTCGGCGACAATCGGGGTGGCGCTGGCCGCCGGCGTCGCGGGAATGCTGGCGCTCGAGACGCGGGCGAGCTCGGCCGTGGGCGTGGCGATCTCGATCACCACGATCCCGGCCGCTGCCTATCTCGGCATCGCGACCGGGGTTGGCGAGGCCCACCGGGTGCCGGGTGCCCTGGCTGTGCTCGGGGTCAACGTCGCGATGCTGTTGGTGGCGGGGTCGGCGACGCTTGTGGTTCAGCGCCGGCTCGCGGGCAGGCACCGGGTGAGGGCCGGCTGAGTGGTCAGCTCGCGGGCGGCGAGGCAGGCGGCGGCGCCTCGCCCTCCCCTTCGAGGATGCTGCGCTGTGCGAGCGTGTAGAGCAGGCCGAGGGACGGCAGCACCAGCACCACCGCGACGCCGAAGACGATCAGCACCTGGGTCAGGGTTTCGCTCGCGCTGGCGCCCTCCTCGATCGTTAGCGCCTTGGGGAGGAGGTACGGATGCTGGGCGACGCCCCAGCCCCAGACCACGGCAACGACCGCGCCCACGGCGAGTGGACGCAGACCGCGGCGGACCCCGCGCCAGAGCATGGCGAGCACCGCCGCTCCGCACACCCCGGAGAGGATCACCAGCGGCAGGCCCTCGTTGATCAAACCGTGGTAGATGAAGGGCGCGTCGGCGCGGTAGACCAGAATCGTGGCAACCGCGATCGCGCCGGACGCGACGGCGGCGACCAGCGCGCGTGTCGAGAAGTACCTCTCCAGATCCGGGTCGCCCGCGCGGCGGGCGTCGCTGACCAGGAACACTGCCGAGAGATAGGCACCGGTGGCGACGAACAGGGCGCCCGTGAGCAGAGAGGGCGCGTTCACCCAGCTCGTGACCGGGTCCCCCGCCGCGTTGCCGACCGGTACCCGGCCGGACGCGATGGCGCCCACGACGGTGCCCATGAAGAAGGGCGTCACCAGCGAGGAGACGCCGAATGCCCGCTCCGCGAGCTGCCGGTTGCGGAGCCTATGAGCCATCTTGTGGAATGCGAATCCCGACCCGCGAAGCACGATCCCGAACGCGGCCAGGCTGAGCGGGATGAACAACGTCGACATGATCGACGAGAACGCAACCGAGAACGCGGTCCAGAGCACGACCAGCACGAAGATCAGCCACACGTGGTTCGCCTCCCAGACGGGGCCGATCGCCCAGTCGACCAGCGCCCGCGCTCGCTCCCCGCGCTCGCCACGGCCCCCGATCAGCGCCCAGAACCCGGCGCCGAAGTCAGCGCCGCCGAAGACCGCGTACAGCGTCGCGCCGACCCAGAGGACCGCGGCCACAGCATCGGCGGTGCTCACGCCGGCCCTCGGGTGGACGACTCAGCGGCGGGGTGTGGAGGCTCGCTGGGCCCGTAGGGCACGTCCTCCTCCCCGATTCCCTCTGCCCGCCAGCGGTGCGCCATCGTCCGCAGAATGAACACGGTCGCTATTGCTAGCCCCGTGTAGAGGACCAGCACCGCCGAGAAGGTGACCCAGACGCCGCTGGCTCCCGTGACCGCCTCCTCCGTGCGCATGACCTTGTAGACGACCCACGGCTGGCGGCCCACCTCGGTCACGATCCAGCCGCACTCGAGGGCCACGATCGCCGCCACGCCGGATACCGCCGTAGCGCGCAAGAACCATTTCGAGCGCGGAATGTCGCGCCGCCGCCACCAGGCCCAACCCAGCCAGGCGCCCAGCGCGATCAGCAGTGTGCAAATGCCGACCATTGCGTCGAAGGCCCAGTGGAGCATCGTGTTCGCGGGCGGGCGGTCATCGGGCGGCACGGTGTCCAGTCCGGTGACCTTGGTGTCTGTGCTGAAGCCGACCAGGAATGAGTCGAAGCCGGGGATCCCGATCCCGCCCTTGACCCCCTCCGAGGTGCAGCGCCCGCCCAGGTACTCGGTCACATCCCTGTGCGTGTGCTGGACGCACTCCATCGCCGCGAACTTCACCGGCTGGTCGTCGGCGATCGCGCGGGCCGCGGTGTCTCCGACTGCGAACTGGATCGGGGTCACGATCGCCGCCACGGTCAGCGGGATCAGCAGGCCGAGCCGGTGGTGGCGGTCCCGCCGCCCCCTGAGCATCCCGACCGCGTACACCGACGCGACCAGAAAGCCGGTGACCAGGTAGGCGGCGAGGATCATGTGCGGGACCTCGTACGCCGTGGCCCGGTTGAAGATCGCGTCGATCGGATCGACGTTGGTGACCTGCCCGGTCGAGGTGAGTGTGAAGCCGTCCGGCTGGTTCATCCAGGCGTTGACGGCGACGACCGAGAAAGCGCCACCGACCCCTGAGATCACCACCGGAACGCCCGTCCAGAAGTGGGCCCACCCGGAGAGGCGCTTCCAGCCGAAGATATAGATCGCCATGAAGATCGCCTCGAGGAAGAAGAAGATGCCCTCGATCGCGAACGCGACCCCGAACACCTCCCCGAAGCGACCCGTGAACTCCGGCCACAGGAGACCGAACTCGAACGACAGCACCGTGCCGGTAACCGCACCCACGGCGATCGTCACCGCCGCCACCTTCGACCAGCGCTGCGCGAGCTCAAGGGCGTCGGCGTCGTTGCGGCGAAGGCCGAGGTAGTTGGCGATCAGCATCATCGCCGGGAACGCGACCCCAAGTGAGGCGAGGATGATGTGGAAGCCGAGCGTGAACGCCATCTGGCTGCGCGCCGGAGCCAGTTGCGAGGACGCCGCGAGAGTTGTCAGGCCATCGACTAGCGAGGTGCTGGCTCCCGCGCAGGGGCCCCCTCATCGCGGGAGGCCATGTCAGCGCCTGGCAGCTCGTCCTCGAGGACCCAGCTCTCCCGAGTGCCGAACCGGGCGGCGGCCCATGCTCCCAGCACGCGCAGGCGCCTGCCGCGCACGCCGCTCAGGTAGGTGAGGTGGATGCCGAGGTACATCGCGAATGCCGGGCGGCCGGAGAGCTGGACGCCCCTGAAGTCGCAGACGGCCTTCCCGCGTCCGATCACGGCGAGGGCTCCCTTGTCGAGGTACTTGAACGGGGTGGATGGGCCGGGCTGGCCGCGGCGAATTGCCCGCGCCACATGATGCGCCTGCTGAATGGCGGTGGTCGCCAGGCCCGGAAGCGGCTTGCCGTCGGGCCCCGGGTGAGACGTCATATCGCCGATAGCCGAGATCTCGGGATGACCTGGGACCGTGCAGTCGGTGCTCACCTCGATGCGCCCGCCCCGGTCGGTGCTGGCGCCGGTGGCCTGCGCCAGGACCTCGGTCAGGCCGGCGGCGTGTACGCCGGCCGCCCAGATCACAGTCCGGGAGGCGATGCGCTCCTCGCCCTTACCGATCTTGACCGTCAGCCCCCCCGAATCGATTGCGGTCGCCATTGCATGCTCGCGGACCGTGACGCCCAGGTCGGCCAGCGCGCGCGCGGTCTTCGCCGATAGCTTCTCGCTGAACGCCGGCACCACGCGGTCGCCGGCGTCGACCAGGATCACGCGGGCCCTCGTGGTGTCGATCCGCGAGAACTGGCGCTTCAGCGTGGAGCGGGCGAGGATCGCGAGCTGACCCGCGATTTCGACCCCGGTCGGGCCGCCGCCGACGACCACGAAGGTCAGCAATTCGTCCCTTACCGTCGAATCGGTGGTCCGCTCGGCCTCCTCGAACGCCGAGACGATGCGCTCGCGCAGCGCGACAGCGTCGCGAAGCGTCTTCAGCCCGAACGACGTCTCCGCCCACTCGTCATGGCCGAAGTAGGAGGTCTCCCCACCGCAGGCGAGCACCAGGCTGTCGTAGTCGAGTGGCTCGGCCGCGTCGAGGATTACCCGGCGCCGCTCCACGTCGAGGTCGGTGACCTCCGCCATCAGCACGCTCGCATTCGGGTGCTTTCTCAGATGCCCACGGATCGCCGACGCGCAATCGCCCTCGGACAGCCCGCCCGCCGCCACCTGGTAGAGCAGCGGCTGGAACAAGTGATGATTCGTGCGATCAACGAGCGTCACGTCGGCGTCGGCGCGCCGCAGCTCGCGCGCGACAGTCAGACCCCCGAAGCCGCCGCCTACGACGACGACGCGCCGGCGCCCGCCGCCGGACTCAGCCGGCACCAGCGGTCTCCCGCTGGATTGCGGGCGCGCCCATCCGCTCGAGCAGATGGTCCCCTACCCGCAGCGCGTTCGCCATCGCCGTCAGTGCCGGGTTGACGGCGCCGATGCTGGGGAAGATGCTGGTGTCCACGACGTAGAGGTTGTCGAGCTCGTGCGCCTTACAGTTGGTGTCGAGCACCGAGGTGGCGGGGTCGGCGCCGAACCGGCAGGTGCCGGCCTGATGCGCGCATCCGGCGACGGGGATGTCGTTCTTCATGTACGCGTGCCTGCTGAACAGGTGCTCCGAGTGCATGCCCAGGTGTCCGAGCATCGACTTGAGCCTGTGGTAGAGCTGCTTCTTCGCTACGGCGTTCGTCTCCGTGTAGCTGACCGTGAGGTTGCCGCCGCGGCCGACGACCGCGCGATTCTCGGGATTTGGCAGGTCCTCGGTCGAGAGCCAGAAGTCGACCGCGTGGCGGGCGACCCCCTCCAGCGTCCACTCGGGGGACAGCTTCGTCTCCCCTGGCTTCTCGCCCCGGAACATCGGCGCCGACGACTTGCCGACCATCTGGATGTTGCCGAGCGGATAGTCGAAGTCGTCGGATCCGAAGTAGAAGTCGTTCAGCCCCAGGGTCTTCTGGAAGATCGTCTTGTTCTCCTCACGGGAGAGCGCAAGCACCGCGACGCTGTCGTGGAACATGAAGTTGCGGCCGACCTGGTCTGAGCCGTTGGCGAGTCCATTCGGATGCTTGTCGCTCGCCGAGAGCTGCAGGAGCATGGCCGAGTTGGCCGCCCCGCAGGAGACGACCACGACGTCGCCCGCGAACCTCTCCCTCTCGCCCTCCCGCTCCACCACGACCCCGGTGACCACGGTGCCCGACTCGTTGGTCTCGAGCTTGACGGCCTTGGCGTTGGTGACCAGGGTGACGTTGGAGTGCTCCAGCGCAGGCCGCACCGCGAGCACGTCGGCGTCCGACTTGGCGTGGACCAGACACGGAAACCCGTCGCACGTTGCGCAGCGGACACAGCGGCTGTAGGGCATGTTGTCCTCGTTGAGCATGATCCCGCAGGGGGCGTGGAAGGGATGGTGACCAGCGGCTTCGAGATCGTCTGAGATCTGCTGGATCCGCGGCTCGTGGGAGACCGCCGGAAACGGATAGGGCGCGCTGGCCGGGGGCTCCGTCGGGTCCTCGCCGCGCGCGCCGTGCACCTGGTAGAGCTGTTCCGCCTGCGTGTAATAGGGCTCGAGCTCGTCGTAGGAGATCGGCCAGGCTGGCGAGACGCCGTCGTGGTGGCGCAGCTCCCCGAAGTCTTCCTTGCGCAGGCGATAGAGCGCCGCTCCGTACAGCTTCGTGGCACCTCCCACGAAGTAGTGCACCTGGGGCTGGAACGGCTTCCCGTCCGCGTCGTACCAGGTGTCCGGCGAGACGTAGCGCCCGTCGACGAACACGTCCTCGGCGCTCCAGTTCTGCGGCTCTCGCGGAAGCCAGTCGCCGCGCTCGAGAAGCAGGATCCGCTTGCCCGACGCCGCCAATCGATGGACCAGCGTCCCGCCACCGGCGCCGCTCCCGATCACGATCACGTCGTAGGCATCCGCCACTATGAGAGCTCCGCAAGCCGCTCGGCCAGGATGATCCCCGCCGCCGCCTCGATCAGCGCCAGGTGAGAGAACGCCTGGGGGAAGTTGCCCAGGTGACGACCGGTGCTGGTGTCGAACTCCTCGGCGAACAGGCCAAGCGGCGAGGCGACTCTCAGCAGCTTCTCCATCAGGTCCCGGGCGCGCTGCTGCTCGCGGATGATCGCCAGCGCGGAGACGAGCCAGAACGAGCAGATCAGGAAGCTCCCTTCCTTCCCCGACAGCCCATCGTCGGTCTCGCCGGTGCGATAGCGCAAGACGAAGCCGTCCTCGGTCAGGTCGTCGGCGATTGCCTCTACAGACTTGCGTAGCAGCTCGTCGTCGACGGGCAGGAAACCGAAGATCGCCGCCAGAAGCGTCGAGGCGTCGAGGGCATCGGTGTCGTAGTGCTGGCGAAGCACGCCGCCTCGGACACCGTGCTCGAGAATGTCCTCCTTGATCTCATCCGCGGTCGCGCCCCAGGTCGACTTGAGCTCCGGGTCGCCGCGGATCTCGGCCAACCTCGCCGCCCGGTCCAGGGCAACCCAGCACATCAGCTTCGATGACACGTAGTGTCGGGGCTTACCGCGAGCCTCCCAGATGCCCTGGTCGGGGTTCTTCCAGACCTTGGTTGCACACTCGGCCTGCGCCTGGACGATCGGCCACAGCCGCCTGGGCAGGCGCTCACTGCGCCGCGTGTGCTGCAGGATCGAGTCCAGGACTGCGCCGAAGACGTCGTTTTGGCGCTGGTCGAAGGCACCATTGCCGATCCGGACCGGGCTGGCGCCCGCGTAGCCCGAGAGGTCCTCCCGGAACGACTCAGTGAGGTCGCGCCGGCCGTCGATCCCATACATGATCTGCAGCCCGCCGTCATCGTTGGCCTCCAGGTCGGCTACGAACTGCATGAACTCATCGGCCTCCCAGTCGAGTTCCAGGTAGTGCAGCGCCTGGAGGGTGAAGGTCGAGTCCCGCATCCAGGTGAAGCGGTAATCCCAGTTGCGCTCGCCGCCGGGCGTCTCGGGCAGGGATGTGGTGAGCGCCGCCACGGTCGCCCCGGTCGGCATATAGGTGAGGCCCTTGATCGTCAGCGCCGAGCGCTGGATCGGATCGCGGAAGCGGTGGTCCGGGAGCCGCGCCCGCCCCAGCCAGCCACGCCAGTATCGCCGCGTGGCGGCGATCCGCCCGTTGGCCTCATCCATGTCCTGCGGTGAGGCCAGGTCTTCGGCCCAAGAGAGCGAGCAGTAGAGCTGGTCCCCTTGCTCGAGGGTGTGGCGGGCGCGAACCCGTTCGCCCTCGATTCCGAGCGCCATGTCGGTCCGCAACCGGATCGTCCGGCCCGCGCCGCTGGCATCGGCTGTGTGGCGGTCGCCGTCAACCAGCGACCACTCTGCGGGGGTGCGCCCGTAGTCGAACACCGGCTCGCAGACGAGCTCGATCTCGATCTTGCCCTCGAGGCACAGCACCGCCCGCACCAGCATGTGGTCGCCGTCGTCGTCAGCCGGTGGACGGGTGTGTGGCGTGACCTCGTCCTCGCCCCGCGAGGGGCCCATGGTCAGCGCATCGAATACGGTGGCCCAGCCGGTCGGGGTCTTCCAGGTCGTGGCGAGGATGTTCGTCCCAGGCTCGTAAATGCGGGCGCTGGGAACGTTGATCCCGAATGGCCCGAGGCGGAAGGTCCCGGCCCCCCGGTCGAGCAGGGTCCCGAACACGCTCGGCGCGTCGAAGCGCGGGACGCAGAGCCAGTCGACCGCTCCATCCGGGGCCACGAGGGCACCGGTGTGGCAGTTGGAGAGGAACGCGTAGTCGGCGATCGGGGGAAAGGGCGAGGGTGCGGCGGCGCTTTGCGGCTGGCTGGGCGCCGGGGCGTCGACCCGTCGTTTGCCGTCGCCCGCGGCGGAGCGTGGCGCCTTGGCTGCCTTGGCCGGCTTCTTGGCCTTCTGGGCGCTCATGCGGGAATCCAGGGCCCGTACCACTTGCCGTGCCCGGCGGCCAGCTGCTTGGCCGCCTCGGGTCCCCATGACCCCTTCGCATAGGTCTCCACGGGAGGTGGCGAATCGAGGAGCGGCTGCAGGATCCGCCAGGTCTCCTCGACGCTGTCCTGCCGGGTAAAGCGCACGCTTTCACCGATCATCGCGGCGTGGAGAAGTACCTCGTAGGGCGTCGGACCCTCTCCGCCCTCCTCGGCGAACTCCATGTCGAGATTGATCTGCTCTGGCAACGCTCTATCAGCGCGTTGCGCGTGGACGAGCAGCTGGATGCCCGTCGTCGGGTCGAGCCTGACGACGAGTTGGTCCGGCTCGGGGAGGTGGATGACTTCAGGGTGGAAGCCCAGGCGCGGAGCACGGCGAAAGACGAGCCGCAGCTCGGTCTGGGTCACTGGGAGGTCTTTCCCGGTGCGAAGAAGGAACGGCACCCCGTGCCACCGCCAGTTGTCGATCTCCAGGCGCAGCGCCGCGAAGGTCTCCGTCGCCGAGTCGTCGGCGACCCCCTCGATGTCGCGATAGCCCTCGTACTGGCCCCGGACGTAATGGGCGGGGTCGGCGTCGCGCATGGAGCGAAACACTGCGTACACGTAATCCTTCATGATGTCGGGCTCGTGGCCCGCCGGTGGCTCCATCGCGGCGGCGGCGACCACCTGCATCATGTGGTTCACGACGACGTCGCGCAGGGCGCCAACGGGGTCGTAGAAGTGGCCGCGGTCCTCGACGCCGAAGCTTTCCGCCATCGTGATCTGAACCGAGGAGACGTAGTTGCGGTTCAAGATCGGCTCGAACATCGCGTTCGCGAACCGCAGCATGAGGATCTCGACCAACCCCATCTTGCCGAGGAAGTGGTCGATCCGGTACAGCTGCGACTCGTCGAGGTGCTGATGGACATCTTCGTTCAGCTCTCGTGCCGAGGCGAGATCGTGGCCGAATGGCTTCTCCACCACGACGCGCGCGTTCTTGGTCAGGCCAGCGTCCGACAGCCCCTTGATCACTGCGCCGAACAGGAAGGGCGGGATCTCGAGGTAGAAGACCGGGGTGCTCGCCCCCTTGATCTCGCCCGCGACCCGCTCGAAGGTGGCCGAATCCGAGAAATCGCCAGCCACGTACGAGAGGCGGGCCGCGAGTCGGTCGAAGACCTCCTCGTCGACTGACTCGCCCGTGCCCTCGATCGAGTCGCGAGCACGCTTGCGGAGATCGTCGACCGTCCAGTCATCGACCGCCACCCCGACGATCGGACAGTCGAGGAGACCCCGGCGCTCCAGCCGGTAGAGCGAGTGGAACGTCATCACCTTCGCCAAGTCGCCGGTGATCCCGAAGATGACGAGGACGTCCGCGGGTCGCTGATTGCCGTCTCCCGCGGATGCGCTCCCAGGCCGAGGGGTGACCGCGCCGCTCACTGGTCTTCTTCGGCCCTTCCAGCCAAGCTATCTCCCCCGTTCGTCCTTGCTGACAGTCGCCTGTCGCGTGGACACTATCTGACGCGTGATCTCGCCCTTCCCGGGGCGATAGTGCCCCGCGGAGGCAACGCTCTTGGAGGCTCCCGCGACGAGGTACCGTGACGTAGGTGGCCAGAGCGAACAGCCGATACGTGGACCCCACCGAACAGCTCGTCTGCGAAGTCGTCGCTCGCGACATCAAGCGGTCGGTCGCGTTCTATCGCTCGTTGGGCTTCGAACTCCTCCGGGACGCTGGCAACTTCGTAGAGCTGACCTGGGAAGACCATCGTCTGTTTCTCGCGGAAGTCTCAGCCTTCCAAGGTGTTGAACCCGGGGATCCCGTGCAGGGTGCTGGGTTTCCGGTCGCGAACGTCCGGGTCATGGTCGCGAACGTCGACGACTGCTGGAAGGTGGCAAACGACGTCGGGGCCCCGGTTGTCGTCCCGATCGGGGACCGCTACTACGGGCTGCGCGACTTCACGATCGCGGATCCCGACGGCTTCGGCATCAGATTCGCGTCGCTCCTGGGTACCGCCTAGCCATGGCCGAGATCCCGACCCTGTTCGTGTGCCATGGCGACGACGGTGGGCCGCGCGTCCACCCGTGCCGCCGCGTGCAGGACGCCCTACGCGCCGCAGGCATCGAGTACGACAAGGTGATCGCCGCCCACGGCAGCCCGGTCCCTTTCCTGCGCAAGGGCTCGCGTGACGAACTGCGCGCAGCGACGGGAACGACGAAGCTGCCGGCCCTCAAGCTTCCCGACGGGACGGTCATCACCCACTCCCGCGCGATCCTCTCATGGATCAAGCAACAGCGGTAAGAGCCAGGCTCACGCTTTTGCGCGATTGAGCCTCAGCCCCTAGCCCAGCCACTCATCCGGGTGCACGCGTACGGCAAGCTGGGAGAAGTCGCCGGAGTCGCGAATTCCCTCTGCCGCCGAAACCATGGCGGCGACCGCAACCCAGAGAAACCGGGACCCGACACTGACTCGCTGAGCGCCGGCATCCGCCATTTCGCTCATCGAGAGGCCCGAGCGGGCGAGCACGTTTAGCGGTTTGCCTGTCGCGTCGGAGATCGTCCGGATCTGCTCCGCGGTCCCAAGCCCGGGCGCGTAGAGCACATCGGCGCCGGCGCGCTCGTAGGCCTGAAGGCGGGCGATGGTGTCGTCGAGATCTGGCTTGCCATGCAGAAAGTTCTCGGCCCGGGCGGTGAGGGTGAATGGAAAGCCGAGAGCATCGGCCGCTTCGCGTGCCGCGGCGATCCGCTCGGCACCGTGGTCGAGCTCGTAAATGGCGCCGTCGCGGTCCCAGTCCTCGATCGAGCCGCCGACCGCGCCTGCCTCGGCGGCCCTGGTGATGGCGCGCGCGACGTCCTCCGGAGAATGCCCATGGCCGTTCTCAAGATCGACCGAGACCGGCAAGTCGGTAGCCGCGGCGATCACCCGCGTGTGGTCGATCACCTGGTCGAGCGTCACGCCGCCGTCCAGCTTCCCGACCGTGAACGCGAACCCACCGCTGGTCGTCGCTAGCGCTCTGAAGCCAAGCGAACCGAGCACCTTGGCCGAGCCTGCATCCCACGGGTTCGGGATCACAAACGGTTCGTCCTCGTGCAAGGCTCGAAAGGCCGCCCCCCGTTCCTGCTCGGTCACGCCAGCCAGCCTAGTGAGAGCGCGGCTAGCCCGGTTGCTCCGACTCGCCTGCGACGGACAGGGCTCCGAGCATGGTCGCGCCGAGGGCTGTGGCCGCCATCAACCCGGCTGGCGGGCCGGCGATGGCGCCGCGGCGCCATTCCATGGCGATCGCAAGGAAGTCGAGCGCGTCGACTGCCACCTGGAGCCGCCACCAGCGAGCGCGGTGAGCGCCGGTGGCCGCGTACATCCCGGCGGCAAGCGAGAGGTTTCGGATGCCCCACATGCGGCCGATCACGGGCAGCTGTGGGTTGTCATCCGGGTCAAGGAAGAACGCCCTGCCGGCGATCCGCGGCGCGAGAAGGGTTGATATGCCGAGAGCAGTTCTCGCGCCAAGCAGAGCGCGGCCCGTAGAAGTCGAAGGAAGCGCCATCGGGCGAAGTCTGACGCACGCTCACTTCGCGGGGCGTGTCGGGGCTTGCCTGAGGCGCGGAGCGCAACCAGCGCTGCACTTCGCCCGGCAGACGAGAGTAGGCTGAGCCGCGACGGGAGGAGCTCGAGATGGCTTCGCAGCGCCATATGTGAATGTCGGGCGGCCCTGATGCTCCACGCCTCGACCCGGGCGAGCAGCAGTCGTCGGACCCTGGCAACTCCGACGGCGTTGAGCAAGGCTCAGACAGAGCTCATCTCCCTCTAGCTGATCTACACGACCAGTCCTTGGGGCGACCGGCCGAATCCCAGCAAAGGGCCAGACGATCTCGGCGCGGTGGTCGGACGCGGGCACTTTTGGCGACGGCAGTCAAGCCGCGAATCCGCACGTTCATCGTGCTGGCCCTTGTCGGGCTGCCGCTGCTGGTGGGGGTGGTCCTTTCACAGGTCACCACGGACTATCTCTTCTTCCGGGAGCTCGACCAAGAGGACGCCTTCATCCGCGTGCAGGAAGTAAAGGCGCTGCTCGTCCTGGTCGTCGGTGGGTTCACCGCCTCGTTCCTGATCGGCAACGCCTGGCTTGCGACCCGCTATGCCCCGTCCTCCGTCTCCCGGCGCTTCATGCCCGCGGCTATTGCCGGCTGCGTGCTGGTCGCGGCGATGATCGGCTGGAGCGCCAGAGGGAACTGGCAGACGTTCCTGCTCTGGGTGCACCAGCAGTCCTTCGGTGTCGAGGATCCGCTCCATCACCGCGATCTCGGCTTCTTCGTCTTCTCGCTGCCCTTCCTCGAGACGCTCTCGAGCCTGCTGATCTGGATCGCCGCGCTGGGCGCAGTCCTGGCAATCGTCATCCACACCGTTACGGGCGCGGTCAACTGGCGACCGCTCAGGGCCACTCACCCCGCGCGCGTACATCTCGCATTGCTCGGAAGCCTCGCCCTGCTCCTTCTGGCTTGGCGCCTGCACCTGGCGACCTTCTCGGCGGAGCTGGGTCAGACACACGGAGGGGACAGCCAGCCGTTCCCCGGGCCGCATTACGTCGACGTACACGTCCGGTTGCTTGGCCTGCGCGTGCTCTCGTACGTCGCGGTAGCCGCGGCCATCGGCCTCGCGGCTGCGCCTTTCCTGGCGGCCCACGGGCGCGTCTTTGCAGCGAGGCGGGCGGCGATCTTCCCGGTGGCCGCGCTGGGGATCGTCGCGATCGTCTCCCAGTCGTGGGCACCAACGCTGGTCCAGCACTACGTGGTGGATCCCGACCCCGTCGCCAAACAGGCGCCCTTCCTCGAGCACGCGATCGCCGGCACCCGACAGGCCTTCGGGCTGGATGGCGTGGAAGTGCACCGTTTTGTGCCCACGTCGAGGATCACCTCCGCCGAGGTGAGGCAGAGCCGACACCAGCTCGACAACGTGCAGCTCTGGGACTCGAACGTCTTGGCGCTCCAGATGCAACAGCTCGCGAGCGACACGCCGTTCTATCGCCCCACGCGAATGACGCTCGACGCCGTCCCGGTGCGAGGAGGCTCACGTCTGACGGTCATCGGCGAGCGGGAGCTCGATGTTGATCGCGCCCGCGGGGGCCCGAGTGGGTGGGCCAACGATCGGCTCGTCTACACGCACGGCTTCGGAGCATTCCGGTTCTCGGCCACCCGATTCAACCGCGATGGCCGCCCTGTGCAGGATGACCGGGCGCTCCCCATTCGGCAGCCGCGCATCTACTTCGGCCGGCAGCAGCCGAACTCACCCGACTGGGTGGTGGCGGACACGCGGCGGCACGAGTTCGACCGACCCACGGCGTCCGATGCCGAACAGCCGACCTACCACTACCCGGGCTCCAGTGGGATCGACCTGTCCAGCCCGCTCTTGCGCGCGGCGTTCGCGCTCCGCCTGGACTTTCTGCCGCTGCTGGTCTCGAAGGAGTTCACGAGCCAGTCGCGGATCATTCTTCACCGGGACGTCCTCGACCGGCTGCAGACCGTGGCCCCGTTCATCCGCTGGGACCCGCAACCCGCCGCCCTGATCGTCGGGGGGCGAATCGTGTTCCTGGCCAGCGGCTACACCGTGAGCGACTCATATCCATATGCCGAGCGCGTCCGCATGGCCGGCGCGGACGCCAGCTACGCGCGGCTCGCCGTGCAGGCAACCGTCGACGCATACTCGGGGCAGGTCCGCCTCTACACCGTCGAAGAGCCGGATCCGATCCTTCGCGCTTGGATCGATGCGTTCCCCGACATGTTCGACCCGATTTCAGAGATGCCCCGCGGGATCCGCAAGCGCCTGCGCTATCCAGCGGCGTTGTTCGACGCGCAGGCTGCGCTCTACAAGCAATTTCACACGACCCACACCGACGCTTTTGCCAGCGGCGCCGACGCGTGGTCGACGCCCACCAGCCTGGCGGGCCCGATCGAGGTGGCCGCCGATATTCGCTTCGACGAGGACGACGAGGACGAGCTGCGAAACCGAATGACTCCCTCATATCGCTATGCGACGCCCGCCGGGGCGGATGGACCGCATCTGCTTCGCGGTGCCTACTACAGCCCCCGCGACGCTCAGAACCTCGTGGGGACCCTCGACGGATGGATCAACCGGCGGGGCGTGACCAAGCTGTCATCGCGCAGCCTGCCGCGCGACCAGGTCACGCTTGGGCCCGCGCAGGCCAGCAGGCTGGTGTTCGTTACCCCGCGCGTTGCCAATTCGCTGGGGATCCGTAACAAGGAACTGCGCGACGTCGGCGAGTCGTCGATCGACAGCGTCTGGCTCGGGAACCCGCACATCGTCTTCTTCGCCGGCGGGGTCATACAGGTGCAGTCCGTCTTTGACGTCTCAAACGGCCGCGGCGTCGCGAAGATGTTCGGAATCACCGCGTTCCTGAACGGGCGGGCCGGGATCGGCGACTCGGTGACCGCGGCCCTTCGCCAGGCGATCAACCTCGCGCCGGATGTTGAGCTCCACCGGCTCCCCGATCGGTTGGTTGCAAACCGTGCCGTTCCCATCCGATTCCAGGTGTCAAACGGCCTGACCGAGACGGCGCGGATCTCGTCGCGGGATGGGACCGTGTTGTCCAAGAAGCTCCGGGTGCGAAACGGAACGGCGCTGGTGCGATGGGTCCCGCGAAAGCCTGGTACCTACCGTCTACACGTATTCGTGCGCGGCGTGGACGGGAGCCTGATCGATAAGAAGAGTGTGATCACGGTTCGGCCCGGGCCTCCGAGCGGCGGACCCACCGTGGAGTTCAGCCGACTGCCGCGCTCGCCGGTCGTCGATGGTCCCGAGCGCATCGAATTCAAGGTCACCAGGGCCGTCAACGAGATCGTGCGGATCCAGTCCAAGGACGGGACCACCCTGACCTGGAAGCGTCAGGTGCATTCCGGTAGCGGCGCCGTCAACTGGGTTCCGCAGGAGGCGGGCCCCGCGCGGCTTCGGATCATCGTGCGCGGCACCGATGGCCAAACCGTGGAACAGACGACCACTCTCACGGTCCGCAAGCGCCGGTCAGCGCGCGGTCCGTAAGCGGGGCGATGCAGCCAATGGAGACCGAATCACTCACTCAGGTTCCGGACTGGCGCCGACCGGTGGCGGCGGCCTCGGCGTGCGCCATCCTCGGCCTGCTCATCGAGGCCTTGGCCATCGCCGGTGCCGCGCTTCCGCCTCCTGTGGCCATGATCGGCCTCGGTGCGGGGCTGGTGGGGGCGTCCTTGTTGCTCTCCTGGGCGGCCGACGCCGCCGAGGTGGAACTCTCGGGGGGGGTTGTACTCGCCGGGGTCACGCTGGTCACCGTCCTTCCGGAGCTCGTCGTCGAGACTCACTTTGCCTACACCCAGCAGACAGAGCTGGTCAGCGCAAACCTGACGGGCGCAACCCGGCTCCTGCTGACCGGCGCAGTCGCGATGCCGGTCCTGGGAGCGTGGCTGCTCGCCCGTCGCGGCCAGCGGGCAGAGGCGGCTTCGTACAGACTCGCCCCGGCGCGCCGCGTCGACCTCTCGATTCTCTTCGTGGCGTCCGTGTACGGCATCTTGCTCGCGCTGCTCGGCCGGGTCTCGCTGATCGACGGGCTGCTGCTGATCGCTCTCTATCTCTTCTACCTGCGACGGATCGGCGGGACTCCGGACGAGCCGCCCGCCGTCGTCGGCGTGTCCGCCTCTCTCGCAGCTCTGCCCCCCGGGCAACGCCGCCGATGGTTGGTGGGCCTGTTTGTGTTCTCGGCGGCGGTGGTCTCGGCCGTGGCCGTTCCCTTCAGCGACGCCCTCCAGCAAACGGGCACGGGGCTCGGCATCAGCTCCTACCTTCTCGTCCAATCGATCGTGCCGGCCGCAACCGAGACGCCCGAATTCGTGGTCGCCATGACGCTTGCGCTCAGCCGCCGGCCCGGGCAGGGGCTGGCTGTGTTTCTAGGTGCCTCCGTCGTTCAGTGGACGCTCGCCCTCGGCGTACTCCCATGGGCGTTCGCGGCGGGGGGCGGTGGAACGGAGTTGCCGCTGGACACTCGCGCAACCGTGGAGATGGCGCTGACCGTCTCGACCACGCTCATGGCGATCGCAGCTCTCTCTTCGTTGGAGCCCGAGCGAATCGACTCGGGGATCGTGCTCACGCTGTTCGCGATCCAGTTTGCCTTCCCATCCACCGGTGTGCGAGTCGTCGTCGCAGTCGTCCTCGCGATGTTCGCCCTGGACATCCTGGTGGCAAACCACCGGTCGGTGCGGCCGATGTTCGCGGCGCTTCGGTCGCGGCACCCTCCCCCTCACCCTCCGTAGCTGGGCCTTGTTTGGCGACGCTTTCAGGCCGGACTGGGACCCCGCTCGGGCTCAAGCCCCCTTCGAGCTCGGTCACTCTCGTCCTCGCCGACGGGCTCCACTTCGGGCTCGTGGGTGACGCGGGGTAGCCACTCCAGCCAGCTCGGCAGGTACCAGTTCCAATCACCGAGCAGCTTCATCGTCGCCGGGAGCAGCACTCCGCGGATGATCGTCGCGTCGATCAGGACCGCCATCGCCAGCCCGACGCCCAGCTGCTTGAAGATGATCAGCGAGAGGGTGGCGAAGATCGCGAACACAGAGATCATCACCACGGCGGCGCTGGTCACAACGCCAGCGGTGGTCTTGATCCCATGTGCCACCGCCTCGTCGCTCGGCATTCCACGGTCGAAGGCTTCGCGGATCCGCGTGAGGATGAACACGTGGTAGTCCATCGAGAGCCCGAACAGAACCACGAACAGGAAGATCGGCATCCAGGACACGATCGAGCCGGTCGACTTGAAGTCGAGCACCGACTCCAGGTGCCCCTCCTGGAAGATCCAGACGAGGATCCCGTAGGCCGCACCAACCGAGAGCAGGTTGAGCACGATCGCCTTCACCGGGATCACGATCGAGCGGAACGTGAACAGCAGCAGGATGAAGGCGGCCAACAGCACGAATCCGAACACCAGCGGCGCGTGCGACTTCATCGTGTCCGTGAAGTCCTCCGAGTCGGCCGTGTAGCCCGTCACGTCCGCGGTGGCGCCCGGCACCGCGCCGATCGTCTCGGGGATAAGCGTGTCCCGCAGTTCCGCCAGCGCCGCCGTCGACTGCGAGTTGTCCCCATCGCCGGCCAGCGGGATGCTGACCTGAGCAACGGTTTGATCGGGGCTGACATCGGTGGTGATCGGCTGCTGGAAATGGGGGTTCGAGGCGGCCCGGTGGCGCAGCTCGACGATTGCGGACCTGACCTCCGGCGAGCTCACGTCGTCGGCGCTTACCGCGACTATGGCCGGGATCGGGCCACCCGGGAAGGCTTCCTGCATTCGGTTGTAGGTCTTGATCACCGAGAGATCCTGCGGCAGGCTCTTGACGCCCGGATTCGCCGTGTGCAGGCTGAAGGCGGGAATGGCAAGGACCACCAGCAGACCGCCGGCGGCCACGGTTGAGACCACCGGGTGGCGCAAGACCGGGTTCAGGATCCGTGCCCACACGGTGCTCTCGCCGGCGTTCCACGGCTGGTCCTTGATGATCGGGACGCCGCCCTTCTCGATCCTGTCCCCGAGCCAGGCCAGGGTCGCGGGGAGCACCGTCAGCGATCCCACGACCGCTACCGCGACGACGAGGATCGTGCCGGTGGCAAATGACTGGAATGTCGATGCTCCGGCCAAGTACATCCCCGCCATCGCGATCATCACCGTGAAGCCGGAGATCATCACCGCGCGCCCCGAGGTCGCCGCAGCAGCAGCAAGCGACGCCGATTCGCTGCGGCCCGATTCCCGCTCCTCGCGCTCGCGGCGCAGGTAGAACATCGAGTAGTCGACCCCAACCGCGAGGCCGATCAGCAGAATCACCTCGTTGATCGACTCGTCCACGGCGCTGATGTGGCTGATCGGGCCCATCAGGCCGATCGTGGCGATTACCGCAGTGAGCGCCAGCAGAATCGGTACTCCGGCCGCAACCAGAGCACCGAACGCGATCAGCAGGATCAGCAGGGTGATCGGCAGGGATGTGACGAGCGCCTGCTTGAAGTCGTCAGTGATCGAGTCTCCGATCTGCTTCTGAATGCTGGCGTCGCCGGACTCGCCGATCGTGAACTCCGGATTTGCCGCCTGCGCCGCGCTGACTGCCGACAGCGCCGGGCCGACCCGATCCTTCGACTCGGTGTCGTCGCCGGTGATCTCAAACTGGAGCAGGACGGAGCGTCCGTCAGCGGATATCTGCCCGCTATTTCCCGGAGCGTATGGGCTCTCGAAGTCCTTGGTGTAGGGCACCTTCTCCAGGCGCCGCTGCACGTCGGCCACCACCGCGCGGAACCTCGGGTCCGTCACCGGCACGGAGTCGCTTTGGATCAGGACGAGCTCCTCGGCGCTCCGTTGGAACGCTCCCTCGATCGTGCGGGAGGCGCGCCCGGATTCGCCGACCCCCAACTCGTCGGACTGAAGCGTCTCTGTCCCGACCGCGCCGCCGATCGCAAAGGCCACCAGGACGAACGCGAGCCAGCCCCAGATCGCGGTCTTGCGATGGATGGCGCTCCAGCGCCCCGCGCGCGCGGCGATGCCCCGCGTCTGCTTCATTCCGGCAACCCCCTTCACTCAGCTCAAGGCCGTCTTGGCCTTCCGAGCGGACCCTCTCATGGCCGACCAAGCCAGTCAAGCTAGCGAGCAGATCCCTTACACCCCAGAGAGCCGGAAGTACGATCGGTCGTCACGTGTCGGAGCCAACTGAGGCGACGTCGAAACCAGCCTCGATTGGTGATCGGGTCGAGCGGGCAATCGAAGATCACGCCAACGCCGAGCGCGAGATCGCCCGGGGCGAGGCTGACGCCGGACGGACAGGCAGCCTGGCACGAATCGCCTTCTGGCTCGCGGTCACCGGGATCTCGCTCTACCTCGTGGCCCCGAGCTTGATCGACGTGCTCGGATCGTGGCGCGATCTCTCTCAGCTCGCCCTCGCCTGGTTCCCGGCGATGGCCGCTCTTCAGCTGGCTGCCCTTGCCTGCCTCTGGGTGCTCCAGCGGATCGCCTTGAAGAGGGCGGCCTGGCCTGACGTCATCAACTCGCAGCTGGCCGGCAACGCGCTGGCCAAGATCGCGCCCGGGGGTGGGGCCCTGGGCGCCGCGCTTCAGTACCGCATGCTGGTCCAGGCGGGGATCGAGCGGGGGCGTGCCGTCGCAGGGCTGACGGCCGCGAACCTGCTGACCTTCGCGGTCGTGCTGGCGCTCCCAGTCCTGGTCGCGCCGGCGGTCATCCGCGGCGGGGTCCCGCGAAGCCTGGTCGAGGGGACCCTGATCGGCCTGGTGGCCTTTGGGGTGCTGGTCGCTGCCGGCGTAGCCGTCCTCGCCCTCGACGGCCCGCTGGCCTGGATCGGCCGGGTCGTGCAGCGCATTCGCAATCGGTTGCGGCGCCACGCTCCGCCGCTCACCCGCCTACCGCAACGACTGATGCGCGAGCGGGATCGGCTGCTCGCCATCTTGGGCCCCCGGTGGAAGCGAGCCCTCCTGTCAGCGGCGGGGCGCTGGGCGTTCGACTACGCAACGCTTCTGGCGGCCTTGGCGGCGGTCGGATCCCATCCGCGCCCGGCGCTCGTACTGCTGGCCTTCTGCGCCGCTCAGGTCCTGGCCCAGATCCCGATCACGCCCGGTGGGCTCGGCTTCGTCGAGGCGGGGCTGACCGCCACCCTGGCCCTTGCCGGGGTCGCGGCCGGGGACGCGGTGCTCGCCACCTTCACCTATCGCCTCTTCTCTTATTGGCTGCCGCTTCCGCTCGGCCTTGCCGGCGCCACGCTGCACCGCAGGCGCTATGGCCGGGAAGCTCCTGGGTCCTGAGTCGCGCGAGCGAAGCCGATCGAACTGTTAGACCGCGCTTACGCCCGTCCAGCGCGCCGTCAGGTTGTAGATGATGATCACGTCGAGCAGGATCACGAGGAACGCCCACAGGGGGGCCGCGGGGAAGATCCACACCTGCTCGATTGCGTTGAGCCCGACAACGAAGACCCCGACCCAGCGCGCCCACTCTGCGCCTGTCAACAACCCCCAGCCGGTGAGCACGAGGATCACCGCGACGACCATCGTCACCCAGCCCCAGGTGGTGAGGTCGGCGATGATCGCTCCGTGGCCTCCAACCACGACGACGTCGTCGTTCAGCACCGCCGCGAGGCCGTAGAAGAAGTTCAGGCAGCCGATCAAGATCATGATCACGCCGGCGAAGATCACCCAGCCGGCCGGTTCCCTGGTCGCATCGCGTGTTGCCATCAGTCTCCCCTTCGTCTCGAGGTAGCGCTCAGGCGAGGAGATTCGTCGTCGCCCACGCGAAACCTCCTGTTACCGTTCGAGCCAGATGGCGATCCCGGTCGCAGGCATCCTCTTTCTCAGCAACACGCTGGCGGGGGTCCTCTTCGTCCTGATCGCGATCGCGTGGGTTCTCGGGCTCGTGGACGTGGTCTTCAAACGCCACGATCTCGACCGCACGAAGCGCCTGGCCTGGGTTCTGCTGATCGTGATCCTCCCGATCATCGGCACCGTCCTCTACTTCGCGCTGCGACCCACCCTTCCGGACGAGGCCGAGAAGATCATCTCGTCCAGAACTCGGCCTTCCTGAAAGCGCGGGATCGCCTCGTTTGATACCCGGTTCGCGGGGGTACTAAAGACCGTCCGCGCTGGCGATCTGGGATCTGGAGGAAAGCAGTGATGCGATCTGCAAACAGGACGTCCACGCTCCGTCTGATCGCGTCGGCCGTCGTTGTGGCCGGACTTCTCGTGGCCGCTCCTGCCTCCGGTGCGACGGCGACGGCCCAGCCGGCTTTCGGCCAGAACCCGATCCTGTTCGTGCACGGCATCGAAGGCTCTGGCGGGCAGTTCGAGTCCCAGGCGATGCGCTTTATGAGCAACGGCTATCCGCGGAACTGGATCGACGAGGTCGACTACAACTCGACCCGCGCGGTGGGGGACAAGAGCGAAGTGGATCAACAGATCGACGCCGCGATCACGGCTCTCAAGCGGCGGACTGGCAGGTCCAAGGTCGACGTGGTCGCGCACTCGCTCGGCACTTCGGTGATGTACGACTACCTCACGAATGGGGCGGCGGCGGCGCAACGGCGCGCGAACGTGGGCCACTACATCAACGTCGATGGCCAGGATCAGAATCCCGGTGTGCCGACGCTCGCCGTATGGGCCGGCAGGGGGACCCCCGGCCGGCACATGGACAGCGCGCAGAACGTCACGATCCCGAACCAGACGCACGTGCAGACCTGTACCTCGTCCGAGTCGTTCCTCGCGTACTACAAGTTCCTGACCGGGCACAGGCCGGCGCACGACATCATCCGACAGAGCGGGCCGATCCGGGTCGCAGGAAAGGCGCTCAACTTCCCGCAAAACAGCGGGCTGGTCGGGGCGACGGTGCAGGTCTGGCCGCTGCGCGGCGACGGCCGACGGGCTGCGGCGGCGCCGATCGCATCCATCGCGATCAACGATGGCTCGACCGGCGGCGGAGCCTGGGGGCCAGTCACCATCCAAACAGGCACGCGCTACGAGTTCACCCTGGTGCGCCCGGGCCTGCCGACCCTCCACATCTACTACGAGCCGTTTGTGAGGAGCGACTACACGCTCCGACTGCTCGCGTCACCCGCCGTCGAGGGCTATGCCGGCAACCGCCCGGGCAGCATGAGTGCGGTCAACATCAGGTACAAGGAGCTGTGGGGCAACCAAGGCGCCCAGAACGACCTGTTGCTCATCAACGGCCTCAACGTCTGCACGGCGGGGCTCTGTCCGATCAGCAAGCAGGTGAATGCTTTCTTCGCGTTCGACCGCAACCGCGACGGGCAGACCGACCTGAGCTCACCCGATCCGGCTTTGAGCAACCTGCCATTCATCCAGGGCGCCGATGTGTACGTCCGGGGCAGCTCGCCACCCGATGCCACAGCCTCGTGGCAGCTGCGCTCGCGCGGCGCCGGGCCGGTGCGGACGCTGAAGGTCCCGAACTGGGACTCCACCACCGACGGGGTCACGCTTCAGTGGAATGACTTCGACAAGCTCACCTTCTAGCGGCGCCGGAAAAGGGGTATCCGGTTAGCTGGCTGCGGCCTGCGTCAGCGAGGTGGTGAAGTAGCGCTGCACCGTGTCGAGCGGCTGGGTGCTTTGGTTCGCTCGGCTCAAGACAAGGGCGCCCTCGAGAGCCGCGAGGAGTACGGAGGCATCGTCCCCTGCGGTTGACTCCTGGACGCCGAACTTGACCAAGGCGGCGTGTACCGCGTCATGCCACTGGTCGAGGAGAGCGCGAGCCTCTTGCCGTAGCCGGTCCTCTCCGCAGGCATCTACGACGGTCGCGGCGAGGGGACATCCCATCGTGAAGTTGCTCTCGACGAGCACTTGACGCCAGGGGGCGAAAATTGCGTCGATCGCATTGGCCAGTGTGGCTGCCTCGACGAGCCCTGACTCGGTGTCGTCCAGCACCTCGGCGCCGGCCAGTTGGAGCGCCTCGGTGATGAGCTGCGTCTTCCCGCCCGGGAAGTAGCGCTGGAGGGACCCACGCGGGCCGTCGGCGTGGGCAACGATCTGGCGAAGGCCGACGCCGTGAACGCCGCGCTGGCGAACCAGCGCGGCCGCGCTGCGCACGATGCGGTCTATCGTCCGCCGCACTTCCGATGACAGTCGTCATCGGGCCCCGTCACCCGTCCGGTTGAGCACCCAAAAGGAGCGCAAATATGAACGCAGCGAGGTATTCGCCCATCTCTCCACTCTTTCGAGTCTGCGACGGGGTGCGGATTCGGTTTGCCGACAACAAAGCGGACTCGTCGGCAGTAACCGTGTTGATGTTGAGCCCGTGGCCGGAGAGCCTCTGGGCGTTCCGGAGGATCTGGGACCGAGTGTCGGGGGAGGCGCGCATCGTCGCGATCGACCTGCCGGGCTTTGGCCACTCAGACGGTCGCCCGGAGCTGATCGCGCCGGATGCGACGGGCACGTTCCTCGCGCGCCTGATCGAGGAATGGGGCCTGGGCGCGCCACACGTGGTCGGTCCGGACGTGGGCACCGCCGCCGCGTTGTTCTTGGCGGCGAACGCTCCAGACCGCGTCACCAGCCTGACCATCGGTGGAGGCGCGGTGCGTTTTCCGATCGAAGCCGGCGGCGCGCTCAAAGATGTCATCGAAGCGCCGAGCCTCGACGACGTGCGACAACTGGACGCCCGAACCAACATCGGGTTAGCCGTCGAGCCCGTGGCCGGTGCCGATAGCGAGCCCGACGTCCATGAGGACTACGTCAGCGCTTATGACCTCGGGCGCTTTGCCGAGTCCGCTCGCTTTGTCCGCCACTACCCCGAGCAGAATCCGGTGCTGCACGATCTGTTGCCTTCAATCACCACGCCGGCTCAGATCACCGCTGGACGCGACGATGACTTGGTGCCGTGGTCCAACAACGAATACCTCGCCGACCTGCTGCCCAACAGCGAGATCCACCCGCTGGATGCCGGCCACTTCGCGTGGGAAGAGGCGTCCGATGAGTACGGGCGTCTCATCGTGGAGTGGGTCACCGGCGGCTTTCAGCGGCTCGGCGGCCCGCGGACGGCCTGAGACCTCCGTCGTCCCTGGACTTCAGACGCTCCCCCCGTCGCGCCGGATCGACTCCCGACCCTCCTCGTGGTGCCTACGCATCCGAGCCTCGACGGCCTGGTCACCCCAACGAGCGAACAACGACAGCATCACGATGATGAGGGTGATCGCGGCCGGAATGACCAAGACCCACTCAAGCAAAAACGTGTCTGCCAAAAGCATGCGGCACGAATATTCTCGCGCAGGAGGAGAACTTGCTCGCCGGGTTCGCCACTAAGGACGCCTCGCACGGCTGAAATGGACACCGCGGCGACCAGGGCAAAGGTCCTTCCTCCAAGTTTTTGTCGAGCAGGTCGGAAGCCCTCGAAGCCGCCAGGCTGCGGGAGTAAGGCGCTGAACGGACAAGGCCCCGGATCTCGGGGAGCTCGGCCGAGGCGCTGCCGATGACACGGGAACGGTGGATGGCCCTCTGCTTCGCGCTCGGGTCGACATGCTTCCTGATCGGTCCGTTTCCGGGCTACGCGCAGCTCGTCGGCGGCCGCGCCGACGCGGTCACTTTCTTCATCGGCTCACTGCTGTTCACTGCCGGCGGAGCGCTGCAGACCCTCATCGTGTTCCCCGAGCGCCGTTCGCCTGAAAGCGGCCGAGCGGCGTGGTGGACCGCTGCGATTCAATCCGCCGGCACCGTGTTCTTCAACGCGACCACCTATCAGGCGCTCCACACCGCCCTGTCGAATTCCAGCTATGACCGGCTGGTGTGGCGGCCGGACGCGCTCGGGTCGATCTGTTTCCTGGTGTCGGGCGCGATCGCATACCGCGCGTCTGCGCGGCACGGCTGGCTGCCCGCACGCGGCCGCGCGGGATGGTGGGAGCCAGCGATCAACCTCCTCGGCTGCATCTTCTTCGGCATCTCGGCCGTCGCCGGCTACCTGGTTCCCTCGAGCGGCTCGCTGATCAACCTCGCGGCAGCGAACTGGAACACCGCCCTCGGAGCGGCGTGCTTCCTGGCCTGCGCTCTGGCCACGCTGGCCACCGGCCGCACGTCGAAGTCGCCGCGGCTGCGCCGTCTGCGCGAGCTCGAGCGCGACGTGGAGCGAATCGTCTGACGCAGATCGACATTTACCCCCGCCAGAACCGCGAACTCGAGCCAGGCCCTCGCGATTGATCGTCGGCTACCCCAAGACGTTCACCGCTCGGGCGGCGACAAGGCCAAGGATGACGAGCGAGATCAGGACGATCGCGGCTACCACGGCGCTCGCCATGTGCCAGCGCGGCTCGCCGACGACCAGATTTTCCGCGCGAGGCTCACCCGCCACGACGCCGGGAGCCTATGACTGCGAGATCAGTTGCTCGAGTCTGTCGAAACTGTCCGTCCAACCGTCCCGATGGAGCTCACGGCGCGCTTCGGTCTCGAAACGACCCTGAGCGAAGACCACCTCCGTCGATCCGCCCAGATCGCGAAACGAGAGCTCGACCACGGTCTCGACATCGTCGGGATCTGGGTCCTCGTACACGAATGTGAAGGCCAGGTGGGCCGGCGGATCGACCTCGCGGAACTCCCCGTTGAGATAGAAAGGATCACCCTCGGGCGGCCGCATCTCGATCCGGTAGGTCCGGCCCACGCCGGGGTCGAAGTCGAAGCTCCCCACGGTGAATCCCGCTGGACCCCACCACTCCGCCAGCTCCGGGCCGCTGAAGGCAGCGAAGACGACGGAAGGCGAGGCCGGCAGGGTGCGGGCCAACTCGAGCGTCAAGTCGCCAGGGTTTCCTGCGGCGTGGCGCTCGATTACGGCCATGGTCGTCCGCGGGTCTTCGATCTGCGGATAGTGACCGAGTCCGTGCAGTCTGGTCAGCTCGGCGTGCGGGCGCAGCTCGAGCACGGCTTGGAGCACGGCCTCGGTGCAAATTGGGTCCCGCTCCGCCCATGCGAGCTCGAGACGTCCCGGCCAATCGCGCAGCGCCCCGTGCCAGCGCCGCCCAGGCGCGCCAACGCGCTCGTGGTTGTAAAAGATCAACCGGTCGAGCAACCGGTGGCCCGCGTTGTGGGCGAGCAGCGACCACTGGTCGGCCGCTTCCTCGTCACTTAGCGGATGCTCGCGCGAGAAGATCCCCGCGAATTGACGCCGGAAACCGAACTCGTTCGTGATTCGAGCTGCGAGCGGTCCCAGCCGGCTGAGCAGAAGCTTCTGACCCCAGAGCAAGCTCGCCCGCTCGCGCACCAGGCTGGCGTTGAACAAGAGGACTGAGGCGAGTTCGAACGACAGCCGTCCCTCGCTGTCGCGGGCCAGCAGCTCGGTCGCGACCGAGCTGCCCATGTCGTGGGCGACCAGCATCACCGGGCCATCGGCGAAGCGGTCAACGATCACTTCGGTGATGTCGGCCTGCATGCCGAGCGAATAGACCTGGTCGCGCGGCTTCTCGGACAGCCCGTAGCCCAGAAAGTCAAAGGCGATCAGGTGATGTGCCGGCAGCACTTTGAAGGCGTGGCGCCAGTCGAACGAGCTCGACGGATAGCCATGCAGCAAAATGAGCGACCTCCCGTCATCAGTCCCCGGCCGTTTGCGCACGAAGATCCGACGACCGGCGATCTCTGTCAGCGCGCCGGTTTGGTACCAGGCCAATGCGCGCGGAGTGAGCTGCGTCATCCGATGGGCCGTGAAGGACTCGAACCTTCAACCTTGAGATTAAGAGGCTGACTCAGGGCTTCGGCTCTTTGCGGCTGTTCGCGATTTCCCGCCTCGTTCTGCCGATGAGAACTTGGCGACCACCGTCCCATCCTCGGCATCCATCGTGATCGGGGTGCTGAGGCGATAGGCGTCCGGCCCCGCGGCGACCGTCATCCCGTCAGGCGCCAGGTTCACCCAGGGCACGATCGAGCTGTAGTCGGGCCGAAGCGACAACTCCATCCGCATAGGCACGCGTCCTTGAATCCCCTCCACGATGCGCACCAGCTGAGGTGCACCGCCCCCCCGACGGGGCATGAAGTCGATCACCCGCACGGTCCCCTCTGGGGTCTCGAAGTCGGTCTCGAGCACTAAGGTCCCGGGCCGGTAGCGCCGAGAGGTGGCACGGATCTCACCAGCCGGCGCAACCAGCCAGCGTCCATGGCGTTCGTCTCCTAACAGCGCCGAGAAGCACGATGCCGAGTCAAATCGTGGAAGGCAAAGCCAATCCACCGAGCCGTCACGACCGACCAGCGCGGCCGTCTGCAGGTCCCCGATCAGCCCGTAATCCTCGATCCTCACTTGACTGCGGCCGAGAATCTATCGCCTACCCGTAAGCCGGGCTCGATCACATAGGTTGCCGGCAATGCCGAATGGCTTGAACGCCGAGCCAGCCGTGGCGGCCGAGTCCCTGACCGTGGTCCGGGGGGACAATGAGGTGCTTCACAGCCTCTCCTTCACCGTGCCCCACGGCGGGATCACCGGCTTGTTGGGCCCGAGTGGCTGCGGCAAGACGACGCTGATGCGTTCCGTCGTCGGTGTGCAGATAATCGAGTCAGGCCGCGTCGACGTGCTCGGCATGCCGGCCGGCTCGGCCGAACTCCGTCCACGGGTGGGCTACGTCACCCAGGCGCCCTCGGTGTACGGGGACATCACCGTGGGCGAGAACCTGAGGTACTTCGCTCGGGTCCTCGGCGCTGACCCCGCGCGGGTCGACGAGGTCATCGAGACGGTGGCGCTCCACGAACACGACCGCGTGGCCAACAAGCTCTCGGGCGGGCAGCGTTCGCGAATCTCGCTCGCGACGGCGTTGCTCGCCGAGCCCGACCTCCTGGTGCTCGACGAGCCGACCGTGGGCCTCGACCCGGTGCTCCGGGTCGAGCTCTGGGGCACGTTCACCTCGCTCGCCGAGGGCGGAACGACGATCCTGGTCTCGAGCCACGTGATGGATGAGGCCGAGCGCTGCGACAGCCTGCTGCTGATGCGAGACGGCGAACTGCTCGCGACCGAGACGCCAGACGGGCTTCGTTCTCGCACTGGCGAGGATGACCTCGAAGACGCCTTCCTGGCGCTGATTCGACAGCGGGAGGCGGCATGAATCCTCGGATCGCTATCGCCACGGCAAGTCGGGTATTGACCCAGCTGCGGCGCGACCCGCGAACGATCGCGCTGCTGCTCGTGGTTCCCGCAGCCCTCGTGACCCTGATCAAGTTCGTCTTCGACCAAGAGCCGGGTGCGTTCGACCGGATCGGCGGCCCGCTGGTTGGGCTGTTCCCATTCATCACGATGTTCCTCGTCACCTCGATCACGATGCTGCGGGAGCGAACGACGGGGACGCTCGAACGGTTGATGACGATGCCCCTGGCCAAGCTGGACATCCTGCTCGGTTACGGGCTCGCCTTCGGCGTGGTCGGCACTGCGCAGGCGCTGATCACCGCCGGGGTCGCCTTCGGGTTGCTCGACCTCCAGGTCGCAGGCTCGACCGCGCTCGTGATCCTGCTGGCGATTGGCAATGCCCTGCTGGGCATGTCCCTGGGCCTCTTCGTCAGCGCGTTCGCCCAGACCGAATTCCAGGCAATTCAGTTCATGCCCGCCTTCGTCTTCCCCCAACTGCTCCTCTGCGGCCTCTTCGTCGCTCGAGATCAGATGGCAGCGGCGCTGGAGGCGGTCTCGTATGCCCTCCCCCTGACCTACGCGTACGACGCGCTCGACCGCGTCACGAGTGACGGCTCGCTCGGCGCTCGCGGGACCGTGGACGTCTTGGTGACCTGTGGCGTGATCCTGCTCGCCCTCGCGCTTGGGGCGGCGACCTTGCGTCGACGCACGCCCTAGCCCCGCCCAGAGGACGACGCTTTCCGCTATGCCATGGGCCGTGAAGGACTCGAACCTTCAACCTTGAGATTAAGAGTCTCCTGCTCTACCAGTTGAGCTAACGGCCCGGGCGGTCGGATGGTAGCGACGGGATAGTTGCCCGTCGCTACGGTGCGGCCGGGGGTGGTGCGCCGCCGAACGGGTTCTGGAGCGGGTTGCCCCCCGGCTCGCTGGGTGAGGGGGCGTTCTTCTGCGCCTTTGCGAGCTGCTTCTTCGCCTTCACGGCCTGCTTTCGGATCGCCGTGAGTTGCTGCTTGAGCTGGCTCCGCTGCGACTTCGACGCCTGCGCCTCGGCCTTGCTCGCCGCCTGATCGCCTCCCGAGATGTCGCCGGCGAAGTACAGGTAGAAAGCGAGCTGCCCGTAAGCGCCCGAGCTGGGCTGGTCCTCCGCAACGATCCGCTGTGCGTCAGCCGCCCCTTGGGCATCGTTGAGGAAGTAGAACGCCTGCACCATCTGAGCGGCGATCGCCGGGTTCGGCTGGCCCTTGTTGACCTTCAGGTACTTCTCCCAGGCGTCGGCCGCCCGGCCGAGCTCCGTGTGGGCGTCGTCACTGACGCTGATCTCTCCCGTGGTCTGGTCCTGGGTTACTCCCTGCTTCGCCTTATAGAACTCGTATTTGGAGAGCTTGAGCAGCGCGGCGCTGTCGTTCGGGTCCTTCGCGAGCTGCTCGTTGGCGCTGTCGATCTGACCATCGAACTGCGAGGAAATGGACCCGCCGCTCCCTCCCCCGCCGAGCAGGTCCGAGACGCTGCCGATCCCACCGGTCCCGATGCCGAAGAACACGAAGCCGATCAGGAACGAGGCGGCCAGCAGCGAGTAGACGATCTGCACGAGCCGACGGCGCTTTCCGCTGCGGAGGTCGAAGAGCACGTTTGGAGCCTAGCTAGCCGGAGAGGCGGGTGGCTCGGGCTCCGACGCGGAGGGCGCCGGCTCCGACGGCGTGCCGATGAGGCGCGTCAAGATGAGCGAGAACTCGAACAACGCCAGCAGGGGCGCCAACTCGATCAGCATGGTCACCGGATCGGTGCCGGGCAGGAGCATGGCGATCACGGCCAGGATCAGGTACGCGTAGCGGCGGTTGCGGGCGAGCTGCTTCGGGGTGACGATGCCGAGGCGTGTGATCGCGACCAATCCCATCGGCACCTGGAAGACCAAGCCGAGCGTCATCAGGGTGAGGATGAAGAAGCTGTAGTACTCGCTGGCGCGCACCTGGATGTTGAACTGGTCCTCGTTGAAGTTGAGCAGGAACTTGGTGGCAGCCGGGACCACGACGAAGTAGGCGAACACGACGCCCGTGATGAACAGCACCGGGACCAGGAGCAGGAACGGCAGCACGACCCGCTTCTCGGTCGGCTTCAGGGCGGGCAAGATGAATGCGTAGGCCTGGTAGAGCAGGACCGGCAGGGAGATCAGGATCCCGGCGTAGATCGAGATCTTGAGGGTCGTCATGAAGGGCTCGGTGACGCCGAACGTAATCGGCACCAGGTCGCCGGGCAGCGGCTTGTTGGCGATCTCGAGCAGCAGCTCGTTCTGCCAGAAGCACAGGCCGCAGGCCACCACCAGCACCGCCGCCGAGGCGATGATCCGGTTACGCAGCTCGTCGAGATGCTCGACGAGCGTCATCTGCTCGTCGAACTTGGCGGCCCGCAGACGGGGCGCGGCCACTTACGAGCGGTGGTCGGTTACGACCTCGGTCTCGACGGGCTCGTTGGGCTGCTCCGCACGCTCGATCCGAGCGGGCTGCGAAGGCTCTTCCTCGTCGTCCCCCTTGCCCGAGATCGAGGACCTGAACTCACGGATCCCGCGGCCCACCGAGCGTCCCAGCTCCGGCAGGCGCTTCGGCCCGAAGATGACCAGCGCGATGATGAGGACGATCGCCAGTTCGAGTGGTCCAACGTTTGGCATCAGGACAGATGGTATCGACGCTGAGGGCTAGCGCTTGAAGTTGAGGTAGAAGCGGCTGGGCGTGGGCTCCGCCTGGTCCTGATACTTGCTGCCTGCCTCGCCCGACCCGTACGGACGTTCCACCGCCTGGTCCATGCGCATGAACGAGATCTGTCCGATCGGCATCCCGTAGTAGATCGTCACGGGGAGGTTGGCGACATTGGAGAGCTCAAGCGTCAGGTTGCCATTCCAGGACGGGTCGACGAACCCGGCGGTGCTGTGAATCAGGAGGCCAAGGCGACCCAAGCTCGATTTCCCCTCGAGTCGGGCCACGACGTCGTCGGGCAGCCGCACGCGTTCGAGCGTCTGGCCGAGTACGAACTCGCCGGGGTGAAGGATGAAGGGCTCGTCGTCCTCGACCATGACGAGCTCGGTCAGGTCCTCCATCGGCTCGCGGACGTCGATGAACGGGTACCGCGCGTTGTGGAATACCCGGAAGCGGCGATCGACCCGGACGTCCACGCTCGAGGGCTGGACCATCCCCTCGTCGAACGGATCGATGACGATCCGCCCGGCTTCGATCTCCGCCTTGATGCTGCGGTCGCTGAGCACCATCTCAGCCAGTCTATGCCGCCCCGATGCGCCTCGGCTCCCATACCTAAAGCTCGCGCGATTCACCGCCGATACAGCACCCAAATGGCGGAGAGGCAGACAGCGGGACAGCGCGACCGGACTCCTCTCGAGGGAGGACTCGAGCCTGGCATCTTCGAGCCGCGCCTGGCGACGAGTACGCACCGGCGGCGCGACGATCTTCACATCTGCCCCGAGTGCAGCTCGGAGCTCGTCTACCCGACCGACTGGGCGCCTGCGGCCAACCAGTCCTGGGAAGTGGACCTCCGCTGCCCCGAGTGCGAGTGGAACGGCGGCGGCACCTACAGCCAGGGCGTCGTCGACCGCTTCGACGAGACGCTCGAGCAGGGCACCGAGTCGGTGCTCCACGATCTCAAGGTCCTGACCCGGGCGAACATGGAGGATCAGATCGATCGCTTCGTCTCCGCCTTGGTCGCGGACCAGATCCTCCCCGAGGACTTCTAGGAGTACCGCTCGACCACGCCGTCGGCGACCAGCTCGAGCAGCTGGCGTTGAGCGGGGTCAAGCGCCGAGCCCTCCAGCGCGCGCTTGGCGAGCTCCACCCGCCTGCGCGCGCCGGCCCTGACCTGGTCCAGGACGCCCGTTGCCGCGATCCGGTCGCAGACCGCCTCCGCGCCTTCGGCGTCCAGTCCTCGCAGATCCACCTTCACCAGGCGCTGATCCCGCTCGCGGGCCAGGATCAAAGGCAGCGTCACGGTGCCGTCCAACAGATCCGTGCCGCGGGCCTTGCCCGTCCGCTCGGGAGGCCCGGTCACGTCGAGCACGTCATCGAGGAGCTGGAAGGCGAGGCCGATCTCACGGCCGAAGACCTCGAGCACCGGCCGCTCATCGCGCTCGGCGCCCTGGGTGCCCCCGGAGCCGCCCAGTCGTCCGATCACGCAGGCGCACTCGAACAGGCGTCCTGTCTTGAGCTCGCAGCGCTCCAGGTATCGCTCCGCGGAGAGCGAACTGTCGAAGGCGTCGCGGCGCTGTGCCAGCTCGCCCAGCGCCAGGGCCACCGAGGCCCTGGACAGAAGCTCCACCTGTTGTCTCGAGCCGTCCCGGCCGAGCTCGGCGAAGGCACGCGAGAACAAGAGGTCGCCGACCGCCAGCGCGCGGCTGCGGCCGGAGCGCGCGACCACCGTCGGATGGCCGCGGCGAAGCGGCGCCGCGTCCAGCACGTCGTCATGGACCAAAGTCGCCATGTGAACGAGCTCGATCGCGGTTGCAGCGCGGATCGCCGCCTCGCCCGCCCCGGGCCCGGCGCTCAACAGGACGAGCATCGGGCGCAGGCGCTTTCCCCCGGCCGCCAGCGTCGCGCCAGCGTCGGCGGCCAGAGCCTCGCCATGGCCCTCCACCAACCGCTTCAGGCGGTCCTCGACTGCCTCCATGCGGGCCGGCAGCCACGCGTCGGCTGCCTCCAGCACCATCGTCACCGGGGGTGGGACGGCGGTCCGGTTCACCGCTTCAGGCGCTCCTCTGCCCGGAATGGATCGCGATGATCCCCCCGGCCAGCAGCAGGTAGCGAATCCGCTCCTGGCGCGCGCGGGCCATCATCGCCGCTAGGCGCTCGGGCTGCGGAAAGCTCTTGACCGACTCGGGGAGGTAGCTGTAGGCGTCGCGGTCGCCCGCCGCCGCCCCGAGCAGCGGCACGAGCCGGTCGAACCAAAGCGAATAGAAGGTCGACAGTGGACGCCGGCGCGGCTGGGTGATCTCGAGGATCACCGCGCGCCCCCCGGGCTTGAGCACCCGGGTCATCTCGGCGAGGCCTCGCTCCAGATCGCCAAGGTTTCGCGCGCCGAAACCCACCGTGACGGCGTCGAACGACTTGTCCGGATACGGGAGCTCGAGCGCGTCGGCCCACTCGAACCTGGCCTGTGACGCCCTGCGTTCCGCGGCCTTGCGCCGCGCCAAGTCGAGCATCCGCTCCGAGAAGTCGCAGCCCACCACGGCTCCCCCGGGCCCGACCCGCCTCGCGAGCGCGAGTGCCAGATCACCCGTGCCGCAACAGAGGTCGAGAGCGGCCGCGCCAGGCACCAGCTCCGCGCGATCGGCGGCTCGCTCGCGCCAGCGATGGTGCATGCCCGCGGTCATCACCGTGTTCATGAGGTCGTAGACGCCGGCGACGCGATCGAACATCGTCCGCACCTGCGTCGCGAATTGGGGCGATGAGCGCGAGGGTCGGTCGACCACTGGACCTGAGGGGGGACCCGCCACGGACTAAGGCGCTACTTCAGAGACGCCAGGAAGTCCGCGATCTGGTTTAGCTGCTTCTGCGAGAGATCCTGGAATGAGGGCATGATGCCCGGTCCCGCCTCGAGCGAGCGCAGGATCGCGTTGCGCGGGATGCGGGCGCCGATGTCCGTCAGATCCGGCCCCAGGGTCCCATTGCCGTTGTCGCCGATCTTGTGGCAGGCGAGACAGCCCGACTGGGCGACGAGCTCCTTCCCCGCCTCGTATTCCGGCGCCACCTTCATGTCGATCTCAGAAGGCGGCCCGGCGATTGCCCCGGCGTAGGTGAGGTAGGCCATCGAGACCACCGTCAAGACCAGCACGGCCATCGCGATCGGTCGCCGCTCGGGACGGCGCTCCGGGCCGCGGTCGAAGAACGGCAGCAGAAGCAGCACGATCATCCCGAGGGTCGGCACCCCGATCGTGGCGACGGGGACGAGCTCGTAGGGCTTGATCACCCGTAGGACCTCGAACAGGAAGAAGAAGTACCACTCGGGCCGCGGCGTGTAGGTGGTGCTCGTCGGGTCCGCCTTGGGCCCCTGCTCGGCCCCGAGCACGAGGGCCATGATGACGATCACCAAGACGACGATCAGCGCCATCGTCGAGTCCTTCATCACCGCGTAGGGGAAGAAGGGCTTTCCCTCCTTCTTCAGCAGGTCGTAGTCGCGGAGGTAGGCCTCCTTCTCGGCCCGGTTCAAACCCTCTCCTCCTTGACGATCGTCCTGCGGCGCTTCGGCTCCAGCCAGGGCGGCGCCGTGGTGCCGAGCTTCACCACCAGGTACAGGTGGGCTCCGATCAGGGCGATGATCAGCCCGGGCAGCAGGAGCATGTGGATCGCATAGAAGCGCGACAGGGTCGTCTGCCCGAACTCCGCGCCACCTCTCAGGAAATCCGCCAGATAGGGCCCGAGGAGTGGTCCGGTGCCGGTGATGTTGACGCCGACCACGGTGGCCCAGAACGAGCGCTGGTCGAAGGGCAACAGGTAGCCGGTGAAGCCCATGACCATGGTCAAGATCAGCAGCACCACTCCGATCACCCAATTCAGCTCGCGCGGGTACTTGTAGGCGCCGAACACGAAGGTGCGCGCCATGTGGAGCCAGATCAGGATGATCATCACGCTGGCGCCCCACTTGTGCATGCCGCGCACGAACTCGCCCAGGAAGACGTCGTTCGTGAGGTGGGAGACCGACGCGTACGCCTGGGTCGGGGACGGGTCGTAGTACATCGCCAGGAAGACCCCGGTCACCGCCTGGACCGTGAACGCGAACAGCGTCGCCGAACCGAGCGTGTAGAACCAGTTGGTGCCCTTCGGCACCTTCCGGTAGAGCATCCCGGTGAGGAAGCTCGCGCCCCCGGTGCGCTCGTCGACCCAGCCGACGAGGTCGGCCGGGGCTCCCTGGAGGCCCTCCGCCGGCGCGGCGCCGTCGCCGGTGCCGGGCTTCTGCGGCTTCTTCAGAGGGCCGGGAATAAGCATGTCGGGGAACTTCATCGGGGGGGTCCCATCACGGCGGCGGAGGGGTGGAGGGACGCGGCGGATAGAGGACGTTCCAGATCCCGCCCGTGAACTCACCCGGGTCTCGGTACCGAACCGGATCGAGCTGCGAGGTGACGCTGTAGCGAGGACCGAGCTGTACTTGGCCGTTGCGCACGCGGGTCTGGAAGCGATCGAGCGGCCGCACCGGAGGGCCGCCGATCACCTTCCCCTCGAAGTCGTAGACGCCGCCGTGGCAGGGGCAAATGAAGTTGCCGGCGGCGTCGACGAACTTCACCGGGCAGCCCAGGTGAGCGCAGCGGGTCGAGAGCGCGATGAAGGTCCCTGGGCTCTCGCTGGGGAACGTCTGGGGGTCGCTGCGGCGCACGTAGGCGGTGGTCTTCCCCGCCTCGCCGACCCCCTCGACCAGCGTGAAGACGACCGGCTTGTAGACATCGGCCCTGAACCGGCTGACCGGCCCGACGCTCTCCCAGCGCTCCTCCGGGCTGTCGAAGATCGGCGCCACCGCGAAGCCGACTGCGGGGAGAACGATGACCGCGCCGGCGAGGCCGCCAACCGCCTGGCCGGCGATGGTCAGCGCCTTGCGGCGATTCATCGACTCGCCCTCGAAGTGCCCCGGCGGATCCGGCGTCGGCAAACCGCCGGCCCCAGGGGAACCGTTGCTCTTGTCGGCGGCGTCGGCCACGTTCAGGCGGGCAAATCCTGGTCGGGATCGAAGCCTATCGCCTCTGCCGCGCGTTCCAGCTGGTCACCCAGGCCCGACTCGAGCGCGGTTCCGTGCGCCGACTCCCAGAGTGCCGAGGGGCCACCGGGACGACCCTCGCGAAGGGCCGACTTTCCGTGCTCATGGTCGGGTGTGGTCCCGGAGGCGACCACGGTCACCGAGCCCAGCCAGAGCGCGTTCGCGCTTCGCCCGAGCGCCGCCTCGTCCGTGCAGCCGTCGTGAAGCTGGGCGGATAGCGAGATCAGGTCGGCCAGCTCGCGGATCGCCTCGAGGTCACCGAGCGACGCCAGCCGATCGAGGCCGAGCGCGTACAGGTAGTCGCCGGCCAGCAGGGCCAGATCGGCGTCCGTCCCGACCACCACCCGGGGCTCGCCGTAGTGCAGCAGGTAGCCCTCGCGAATCGACTCGACCAGGAGCGAGTACTCCGCAGGCGCCTTCGCAGCGCGGGGGCCCGCGGCGGCCAGCAAGCCGAATGCGGGCTCGGCCTCGTCGGGGTCGGCCACCTGCGGGGAGATGACGGATTCTTCGGCGCGGAGCTGCGCGGCAAGCGCTTCCAGCGCGGCCTCGGGCGAGCTCATGGAGGATTGAGCTTACGGAAGCGGCGAGCTGGCGGGTGCCCGGAGGCCGGTGATGATGATCTCCAGGTAGCGCTCCCAGCTCATCGGCTGCGGCGCATTCTCCTGTGGCGCAGTGGCGCGGGCCAACCCGCGCATGATGCTCGGGATGTCGTCGATGCTGAAGTCGGCGCGCATCACTCCCTGCGCCTTGGCCCGCTCGATCAGCTCGCCCGTCAGCTCGTTCAGCCCCGCCTTCTCAGCCGAGTTACCGCAGAGGCCGGGCAGCTGGTCCATGGCCTCCGACAGGGCCCGGTCCTCGGCTGTGACCCGCGCGCACTCGCGCATCAGCTCGCTGAACCCCTCCCAAGCGTCTGGATTGTCGAGCGCGGCTCGGGCCCGGTCGGCGAAGAATGCGAAGCGCTCGTCGGCCAGGGCCTGGAGCAGATCCTCCTTGGTCGGGAAGTTCCGGTACACGGTCCCCACTCCCACCCCCGCCGCGCGGGCGATCCGCTCGACGTGGACGTCGAGGCCGTGCTCGGCGAGGAGCAGACGGGCCGCATCCAGGACGCGCTTGCGGTTGCGGCGGGCGTCGGCGCGCTGCTTGACCTCGGTGGCGGGAGCGGTGGCGGTTGCTTGTGCGGTCATGTCGATTCTCTGGGTGGCGATTCGTCGTATCTGTGACGGCCCGCACGCAAACGGAACCGAGATTCCGTATAGTGTGCAAACCGAAACCGGAACTCAGCTTCCGATTATCGCACAGGAAACGGTCGAAAGCCAAGGAGGCACCGAGATGACCTCAGCCCAGGAGTTCGAACGCCGCCGCTGGACCGCCCTTGCGCTGCTCTGCTTCGCGCAGTTCATCGTGGTCCTCGACGCATCCATCGTGAACGTGGCCCTCCCCTCGATCGGCAAGGGGCTCGACTTCTCTCAGGAGAACCTCGCCTGGGTGGTGAACGCGTATGTGCTCACCTTCGGCGGGTTCCTGCTGCTCGGCGGGCGAATGGCGGACCTCCTGGGACGCCGGCGAGTCTTCATCTCCGGGCTGCTGCTGGTAGCCGCGGCCTCGCTCGCGGCCGGCTTCGCGGCCACGGAGGGCCAGTTGATTGCGGCCCGGGCCGCCCAGGGCTTGGGCGCGGCGATCATCTCGCCGTCGGCACTCTCGATCGTCACCACCACCTTCCGTGACGGCGCGGAACGCAACAAGGCGCTGGGCGCGTGGGGCGCGGTGGCGGGAGCGGGGGGCGCCGCGGGGGTGCTCCTCGGGGGAATCCTCACTGATGGCCTCGGCTGGGAGTGGGTGCTGTGGGTCAACGTGCCCGTCGCGCTCGTGGTAGCGGCGATGGCGCCGCGGCTGATCGCCGAAAGCCGCTCGGAGTCGGCCACGCGCCACTTCGATGCCGCCGGCGCGTTCAGCGTCACCGCCGGGCTTTCGATCCTGGTCTACGCGATCGTCGACGCGACCGACGCCGGCTGGGGATCGCTGCAGACGCTGGGCTTGATCGGCGTGTCCGCTGCTCTGCTCGCGGCCTTCGTCGCGATCGAGCGGCGCTCTCAAGCTCCGCTGATGCCGTTCCGGATCTTCCGCCTACGGACCCTCACGGGCGCCAACGTCGTCGGGCTCCTCGTCGGCGCATCGCTGTTCTCGATGTTCTTCTTCATCACGCTCTACATGCAACAGGTGCTCGGCTACAGCGCGATTCACGCCGGTCTCTCATACGTGCCCCTGGCCCTGGGAATCATCGTCTCCGCTGGAGTCGCCTCCCAGCTCGTGACCAGAATTGGCTTCAAGCCGGTGCTCGCCATCGGGATGCTGATGATCGCTACCGGGCTGGGATGGTTCTCGCAGGTCTCGGTCGGCGGTGGCTTCCTAACCGACATCCTCGGCCCGTCACTGCTCGCCGCTGGGGGCCTCGGGTTTGCTTTCGTGACGACGACGATCGCCGCGGTCTCAGGCGTGCGGGAGCAGGAATCCGGCCTCGCGAGCGGGCTGATCAACACCTCACAGCAGATCGGCGGCGCGCTGGGGCTGGCGGTGCTGGCGACGATCGCCAACTCACGAACCGACCACGTCATGGCGTCGGCCGGAGGAGACCCCTCGGCCCTCTCAAACGCGCTCACCGAGGGGTTCCAGGCGGCATTCCTCGGCGGGGCGGTGATCGCCGCGCTCGGCTTGGTGCTGACGCTGGTGCTCATCCGCGGCCGAGACAGCCGTGCCCATGTCGAGCTCGGAAGGGCGCCGGCGGGCGAGCCCATGCCCCAAGCGGGCTAGCTCAGCGCCTCCGCAAACGCCTCCGAGGCGGCGGTCGCGGTCTTCGCGATCGCCGCCTCGTCGTGGGCTAGGGAGACGAACCACGCCTCGAACTGCGACGCCGGCGGGTAGATCCCGCGCTCCAGGAGCGCCCGGCAGAAACGGCCGTACGCCTCGAGGTCACACGCCGCGGCGCCAGAGAAGTCGTGCACCGGCGCCGCGCTGAAGAAGGGCGTTACGAGCCCGCAGACCGACGCGACCTGCACGGGCCGGTTCCGGGCCGCGCCGCGAAGGGCGCTGGCGAGGCTGTCCGTGAGCTCGGCCAGGCGCTCGTAGGCGTCGGGGTCGAGCTCGCGCAACGTCGCCAGCCCGGCGGCGACGGCAAGCGGGTTGCCCGCCAGCGTGCCGGCCTGGTACACGTCGCCGGCCGGCGCCACCTGCTCCATCAGCTCCCGCCGTCCGCCGTACGCCGCGGCCGGCAAGCCGCCACCCAGCACCTTGCCCATGATCGTCAGGTCGGCGTCGACCCCGTAGAGGTCCTGGGCACCCCCCCGCGCCACCCTGAAACCCGTGATCACCTCGTCGAACACGAGCAGCGCCCCACCTGCGTCGGCCTGCTCGCGCAGAAAGCCAAGGAAGCCGTCGACCGGGGGAACCACTCCCATGTTCGCCGCCACGGGCTCGGCCAGAATCGCCGCCACCGGCTGCTGGGCGACCGCCGCTGCCACAGCTTCGCGGTCGTTCCATGGGACCACGATCACCTCGGAGGCCTGCGCCGCCGTCACTCCTGGGCTGGCCGGGATGCCCTGCGTCGCCAGCCCGGAGCCGGCCTCTGCGAGGAGTCCGTCGACGTGCCCGTGGTACGCACCGGCGAACTTCACCACCAGCCCCCGCCCAGTCGCCGCTCGAGCCAGCCGCACGGCGCTCATCGAGGCCTCGGTTCCGGAATTGACCATCCGCAGCATCTCCACCGACCCGAACCGCCGGCCCACCTCTTCCGCCAGCTCCACCTCGCCCTCGGTGGGCGCCCCGTAGCTCGTCCCTCGCTCGGCTGCCTGCCGCACCGCGTTCACCACGCCGGGATGAGCGTGGCCGAGGATCAGCGGCCCCCAGGAGCAGACCCAGTCGACGTAGCGGTTGCCGTCGACGTCGACGAGCTCGGAGCCCTCGCCGCGCTCCACGAAGACCGGGTGGTCGCGGCCGATGGAGCGCATCGCGCGCACCGGCGAGTTGACGCCACCCGGCATCAAGCCAAGCGCGCGGCGATACAGCTCCTCAGACCTCTTACCTGGTGACTCGGGCCCCGGGGAGCCTGCGGTGCTCAGGAGTGCTGAGCCTCCCAGTTCGCGTGGTCCTCCGTGAAATAGAGCAGCCTCACCTTCTTGAACTCGGTGGAGGAGTAGAGGACTGCGCGGTCGTCGCCGTGCAGTCCATGCTCGTCGGCGATCCGGTCGAGGATGGCGTCGCACTCAGGCTTCGAGCGCCCGTGCGCCATCGTGAACAACGAATACGGCCAGTCTGGATACGTGGGTCGCTCGTAGCAGTGGGAGATGCCCCGCACCGCAGCCATGCTCCTGCCGACCTCGAGCACCTGATCCGAGGAGACTCGCCACACCCCCATCCCGTTGGCCGAGAATCCGGCCCGCCGGTGGTAGAGGATCGCCGCCACACGCCGCAGGAGCTTTCGCTCGACCATCTTCGCCAGGTGCTCCAAGAACCCGTCGGTGCCCATGCCGACCTGCTCAGCCGCACGGTCGTAGGGACGATCCGACACTGCCATCGGCCCCTGGAGAGCGCGGATCACGGCCACGTCCAGCTCGTCGTAGGGCTGTGCGACCAGCTCCCGCGGCGGCGTGGCGTCAACCGCCGCCGCCAGCGCCTCGGTCCCCTGCTCCATCTCGAGGTTCATGTTGATCTTGAACAGAGTCAGGGTGGGGAGCTGGCGGATCGACTCGGCGCCGGTCTCGGCCCTGAGCACCTCCAAAGTGCGCTCGATCCCCAGGGTGGAGTCAGGGGGCGTGGCGATCGTGAACCAGAGGTTGAACTCGTGGGTGCGGAGGTAGTTGTGGGAGACGCCTGGGTGTTCGCTGATGATTTGTGCGGCGCGCTGGGGGTTGGCGGAGTCGACCTTGGCGGCGACCAGCATCGACGCATAGCCGAGCGCCCGGGTGTCGAAGATCGGCGTGATCTCGCGGATGATCCGTTCGTCGAGGAGCCGCTGCGTGCGCGCCTGAACCTCATCCACAGGCAGCTCCGCCTGCTTGGCGATGCCCGCGAACGGCTCGGGCTCCAGCGGAAAGCTCGACTGGAGCAGGTTCAACAGGAGCTTGTCGGCCGCGTCCAGCGGCACGGCGGCGCCGGCCTTGCGCGAGCGAGCCTTTGACCGCGGCTCCCGCAGTGGCGAGCTGGCCCCGCTCAGAGCCAACCCGCGGCTTCCTTCGCGTAGTAGGTGAACACCAGATCGGCGCCGGCCCGGCGGATGGCGGTCAGCGTCTCGAGCACCGCGGATCGCTCGTCCAGCCAGCCGTTGCGGGCCGCGGCCTTCAGCATCGAGTACTCGCCGGAAACGTGGAACGCGGCCACCGGGGCCTCCGTCTCCTCCTTCACCAGGCGGATCACGTCGAGGTAGGGAGTGGCGGGCTTCACCATGAGCACGTCCGCGCCCTCGGCGAGGTCGAGCTTCGCCTCGCGGAGTCCCTCCAGGGCGTTCGCCGGGTCCATCTGGTATCCGCGGCGATCCCCGAACTCCGGAGTGGACTCCGCGGCCTCGCGGAACGGCCCGTAGAACGCCGAGGCGTACTTGGCGCTGTAGGCGACGATCGCGACGTTCTGGTGGCCCTCATCGTCGAGCTGGGTGCGGATCACTCCCACGCGGCCGTCCATCATGTCGCTGGGCGCCACCACGTCCGCCCCGGCATCGGCGAGGGAGACGGCCGTCTTCGCGAGCAGCTCCAGGGTCAGGTCGTTGTCGACCTCGCCGTCGCGAACCACTCCGCAGTGGCCGTGTGACGTGTACTCGCACAGGCAGACGTCGGTGATCACGACCAGGTCGGGGTGGGCGTCTTTGAGCGCCCGAACGGCCATCTGTACGACGCCCTCGGGGTCGTACGCGCCCGAGCCCGCCTCGTCCTTGGAAGCCGGGATGCCGAACAGGATCACGGCGCCGATCCCGGCAGCCTGAAGCTCAGTCGCCTCGGCCACCAGTTCCGAGATCGAGAAGCGCTCGATGCCCGGCATCGCGGGGACCTCTTCGCGCACTCCCTCGCCGGCGACGACGAACAGGGGCTGCACCAGGTGGCGCGGCGAAAGCTCGGTCTCTCGCACGAGATCGCGCAGGGCCCTCGTGCGCCGAAGCCTCCGCATGCGGGTGGCGGGAAAGCTCACGAGCGTGATTCTAGGGCGGGGGCTCAGAATCGCCGCCTTTGCCACACACCTCAGGCAGCAAAGCGGCGCAACGCCAGGCGCGCCAGCACTCCGTAGGCCGCAGTGAGGATCGCCAGGTGAAGAACCGCCGCGCCGAGACCGGGCCCGGCCGCCTCCAGGCCTCCCGAGATCGCGTCCAGCGCCGGGTCGAACGGGAACAGCGCACGGATCACCTTGATCACGTCGTACAGGGTGGGACTGACAGTGCCCGAGCCGACCAGGGAGATGAAGGCAACCGGCAGCGAGATCATGAAGGCGAGCAGGGAGCTGGCCCGGACCTCGCGAGCCGCCCCGCCGATCGCTGCTCCGAAGGCGGCGAAGGCGGCGCCGCCCGCCACGATCGCCGCCCCGAACAAGGGGAAGCGGGCCCAATCGACGTCCACAAAGAGCGCCAGGCCGGCCACCATCAGCAGGGTGACCAGGAGCGATAGCGCCACTCCCAGCCCCACCTTCTCCACCAGGAGCGCCGTCCGTCCCACCAGTCCGCGGGTAAGCCGCGGGAAGGCGTTCTCCTCGCGCTCGAGCGCCAGCGAGCCTGCAACCAGCAGCACGGTGACGAACATCAGGGTCACCGTCACGGCCACAGCGATCGCGAACGAGTCGAGGCTGGGCGGCGAGCCCGAGATGACCTCCTTTTGAACGTCGATCGGGTGGGCGATGGCGCCCAGCACCGGACTGGCGAGGTTCAGGTTCTGGCGCGCGAGCCGGGAGAACTGAATCACCCGGTCGAGCGCGCCGGCGGACGGGCTGTCGGCAGGGAGCTCCGGCCGCAGCGCCTCGAGGATGCGCTCTGTGTTCTTGAGACCCAGCACGTTCAACGTCTGCCCGAGCAGGTTGAAGTTCCCCCCTTCGAGCAGGAGGCGAAGGTAATTGGCCGAGATCCGCGTCACCTGCTTCGAGATCCTGAGGTTGGCCTGCGTTACCAAAGAGCTGATGCGATCGTCCACCAGCCGCGCCTTGATGGGGTCCTCCTCGTTGACCAGCACTCGCACGGTCGGCTGCGAGGGCGAGAGCGTGCTCAGCGATTCGAGCCTGTCGATCAGGTCCGAGGGCAGGATCAGGGCCGCCAGCGCGTCACCCGAGCGGACCATGTCGCGTGCCTCATCCTCGTTGGACACGGGAATGCAGTCAATTCGCGCGCAGAGCTCGGTGCGTGCGCCGGCGATATCGAACTCCGTCCCGGCAAGCACCAGCGTCTGGCCCTGGGGGACCTCGTTGAGGAAAGCAACCCGGGGCGTCTCCGGCCCCCGCGACAGCGCAAAGCCGATCAGCACGGCGATCACGGCCGGATAAACGACGAGCAGCGTCGTGACCAAGGGCGAACGGCGCAGGATCTGAAGGTCCTTGATGAACAGCCAGCGCACGGGCTAAGCCCTCGCGTAATCGAAGCTCGGGATCAATGACCTCGATCTCGCAGAAAGGCGACGAATGCCTGCTCGAAGTCGCGGGCGCCCGACTCGGGAACGGCCGCGTGCAGATCGTTCGAGGTGCCATCGAAAAGAGCCTCGCCATCTGCAAGCACGAGCAGCCGCTGGCCATAGCGCTCGGCCTCGGCGATGTTGTGCGTGGAGAAGATCACCGTCGTGCCGGCCCCCGCAAGGCCCAACACGAACTCCCAAAGGCGCTCCCGCTGACGGGGGTCGAGCCCGGCGCTGGGCTCGTCCAGCAGCAGGACCACGGGCCGAGCAAGGAGGCCGATCGCGATGTTGATCCGCTGCTGGTTTCCGCCCGACAGGGTCCCCACCTGGTCGTCGCGGCGCTCGCCGAGGCCAGTCTGCTCGAGCATCTCGTCGACCGCCGCATCCGCATCAGGGACCTTTTCGAGGTGCGCGAACAGACGCAGGTTCTCCGCCACGGTCAGACGCCGGTAGAGCGCCGCCTGTTGCGGGATCCAGCCGATCTCGCCGGGATCCCGGCTGACGGTGCCGCCGTCCTGGCGCCGGATCCCCGCGAGAATCGAGAGCAGTGTGGTCTTGCCGGCGCCGTTGGGGCCGATCACCGCCAGCAGCTCCCCCCGATGCGCAGCGAAGCTGACCCCCTTGAGGGCCTCGCGCTCACCGAAGCGCTTCACCAGCCCCTGGGTCTCGATCACCACCCGGCCGTCGGTGGAGCGGCCGGTGGTGGCGGATTCACCGAACACGCCGAGGAACGGTATTGGGTCGTCCGGCAATGCCATGAAACACCGCATCCGGGGGCGCAACTTCTGGCGGCGCCACTTGTTAGTTGGGCGAGGTTAGGGAGGACCGATGAGCACGCCAGCAGCCCATTCAATAGAGCCACTGAGCGAGATCGCGCGGCTGAGCAGCAAGGAGTCGGCGCGATTGATCCGCCAGGCGAGCGTTTGGCTTCCCCGTATGGATCCAGAGCCGCTGCCGTTGCAGGACCTCGAGTGGGCCGATGGGATCCGCTGGGTCGACATCTACGGCGGGGACCTGGGCAACAGCGAGGTCCTGGCGCTGCTCGCTCCCATCTGCCGTGGCGAGCTCACGGCGAAGATGGTCCGCGACCTGATCACGCCGAAGCGGTTCGCTACCGGGGGGAGCTACCGCGACAGCGAGGTGATCATGACCTCGGGCTTCCGGATCCGTCACCTCGACCCGGTCACCAACGGAAGCGAAGCGGCAAACGGCAACGGACGAAAGGTCGCCGGCGGCCATCCGGCCGCCTCCATCTTCGAGCCGCTGCAGATCCTGGTGGGCCAGGACTGGGTCTTGAGCTGCTGGCTTCCGACCCGGGTCTTCCGCGGGCTATGCGACCCGGTCCACGTGGCCGACGAATCTTCGAGCGGGCTGTACCTTGCCGTCGCCAAGCGCTGGCCCACCAGCAACGCGACGGACGCAGCCGGCCTGGTCAAGCTTGTGCGCCGCGAGCTCGCCGTGGCCGCCGGCTACCGGCCGCCGATCAACTAACACCCGAGCGAGCCGACCCGTGCGGTCCGCAGGGGGGACCGCACGGGTCGTCACGCTCCACGTGCGGCCCGTCGTCGGCCCACTAGGCTCTCTCGCCCGTGCGCGTCCTCTTCATCGCCGACATCGTGGGCAGTCCCGGCCGAGACGGGCTCGCCGCAGCGATGCCCGAGCTTCGCCAGCGATACTCGCCCGACCTCGTGATCGCCAACGGCGAGAACTCCGCAGGTGGCCTCGGGATCACCGAGAAGACGGCCAACGCGCTGTTCGAGATCGGCGTCGACGTGATCACCACCGGCAACCACGTCTACCGCCATCGGCAGGCGTATGAGTTCCTCGACCGCTCCGACCGAGTGGTTCGCCCGGCCAACTACCCGGTTGGAAATCCCGGACGTGGGGCGACGATCGTCGAGGCTGCGGGGAAGCGCGTGGGCGTGCTGAACCTGAGCGGCGCGGTCCAGCTCCGGGTCGCCCGCTCCCCGTTCGCCGAGGCTGACGCGCAGCTCTCCGAGCTCACAGACAAGGCGGACGCGGTGATCGTCGACTTCCACGCCGAGGTGACCAGCGAAAAGGTGGCGATGGGGTGGCACCTCGACGGCCGAGTGGCCGCCTGCCTCGGAACCCACACCCACGTCCCCACCGCGGACGCGCGGATCCTGCCGGGTGGCACGGCGTTCATCACCGACGTCGGGATGACGGGTTCGCGTGCGGGCGTGATCGGGGTGCGCCGCGAGCAGGCGCTGGAGGGCTTCCGCACCCAGATGCCCGTGAAGTTCGATACCGCCGACGAGGACGTGTGGGTCAACGCCGTGGCCGTCAAGGTACGCGACGATGGGCTGTCGGAGTCGATCGAGCAGGTGCTGGTTCCGGCGCCACCGTAGGTACACCCTGGAGGACCGGTCCGCGCCATTTCTCCGCCGGTCGGGGACGACCAATGAGCCCCACGATCGCGAGGCCGAAGAACCACGGGATGTATAGGTAGAACCAGTGCTCGGCTGTGAGCTGAACGGCGATCAGGACCGCGGCTGCGAGCGCCGCGACCTGCGGCACCGAGCGCCGCGCGGGGACGAAGGCAACGAGCAGGGCCAGGCCCACCGCGAAAGCTTTGACGAGCGTCTGTAGCCATTCAAGAGAGCCCTCTTGCCCCCAGATGCTGAACGGCGAGGAACGGTCTATCTGGCTCTCGATGGTGCGCTCGTAGAAGGTGGCCAGACCTGGGTCGATGGCGGGGAGGGCGAGCATCACTGCGACCCCGCCGATGAAGGCGATCGAGAAGAAGGCGAGCGGGCGTAACCACGGGAGGGCGATCGCTTCGCGCCGCCGGTCGCCGCGGCGGACGAGCCCGCGCTCGCCGGTGGCGAACAAGGGCGCGAGCGCCAGCGGGGCGAACTTGGCGAGCGTCGCCAGGGCCAGCAGGACACCGCGTTTGATCGGAGAGGCGAAGAAGACCAGCGCCCAGACGAGGAGCGCCGCGATCAGCGTGTCGTTCGAGTTCGACTGCAGGGCATAGTCCGTGAATGGGTAAGCGGCCCAGGCGAAGCCGAGGATGACGCCGACGCGGGTCCCGCCGAGCCGGCGCCCGAGCGCAAAGAGCCCCGCCACTGTCACCAGATCGAAGGCGATCGCGGCGGCATGCGCCGCCGGGAGGTCGTCCCAGGCGCCGTTCCAGGGCAGGACGAGCTCGAAGGGGATGTATGCGAAGTAGTTGAAGGGGCCGTAGGTGTCGCCGAAGGAATTGTCCGCGGGGAACGCGCTCGCGCCCCACCCGGTCTGGCCATGGGCTATGTGGTCGGCGCCGATCACCCCGGCATAGCCGACATCGATCACGCCCGAGTCGGCGATGTTGAGAGCGACTCGAAAGCCGAGCAGGAACGCACCGCCGATCGCCAGCCAGGCTGTGGGCGCCGACGGCCGCAGGCCTTCGCCGGCACCGCGGAACCCCGTCCAGAGCATTCGCCCGAGCAGATAGGCAAGCGGCGGGTAGACCAGCGGCACGCTGACGCCGATGTTGCCGGTGTTGAAGTAGATCAGCGAGATGCCGAACGACAGCAGGACGAGCAGGTCGAGATGCACGACGCGCCACTTGCGGCGCCAGTCGAGCAGGCCAAGGAGGAAGATCGCCGCCAGCGGCAACCAAACATAGGGAGCGTTCAGCTTGTGGCCGAACTGGTTCGGGTACCCGCGGGCCATCTGCCAGGCGATCTGGTAGCCGGTCCAGGACTCGCGCACGGTCCCGGTCGCGTCGTCCACGATCACCTGCACGCGCTCCGTGCCGTCGGCGAAGAAGTCCACTTGCCAGGCGCCCGGTTTGGCCTGAGCCGTGGCGGTCAGCCGGCCGTAGCGCCGGCGCTGCTCGGCGACTTCGGGGGCGGTGCGGGCGGTGCTGATCGCCCTCGCCTCGACCAGATTCGGCGCCAGGAGGCCTGGTCCGGCCGGCGGGGTCGTCGTCGCGGAGGATCCTTCCTTCGCGGCCGAGGTGGAGCCGGGCGCAGGAGCTCCCTGGCCGATGGCCGGGGCGGGCAGCGCGAGGGCGATCGAGACCGAAGCGGCGAGCGCGGCCCGCCTCAGCGCCCTTCGCCGAAGGTCCACAGCTTGTTGCCGATGAAGTTGAAAGGCATCGCAGCGGCCACCGAGATCGCCTGCGAGGGAACCTCGGGCCCTCCGGCGATGTCAACCAGGAGATACAGCAGGATCAGGTTTACGCCCAGGGCCAGGACGCTGACGGTCAGGAAGCGCGCCGCCTGAAAGCCCGCGTGGCCCCCGGCGGCTCGGAACGTCCAATGGCGGTTCCAGACGAAGTTGTTGGTCACGGCGACGCAGAAAGCCCCCACCGCGGCGAGGATGTGGTGAACGCCGAAAGCTTCGTTGAGGGCGGCGAAGACGGCAAGGTTGATCACATAACCGCTGACGCCGATGACGCCGAACTTGAACAGCTTTGCCCAGTTCTCCGGCTTTCGGGTACCGAGGTGGATGCGAAGGGCGAGCTGCCAGGTCCAATCCGCGGCACGGGCGGTGGCGTCTCGGGCCCGCTCGCTCCGACCGAGGGCCGCCGGCGCCGCCGGCTGGGCCTCCTCGACCTGCCTCACCTGGCGACCCCCGCCTCGATCTCGGTTCCGCTGCGAGCCTCGGACGCCCTGATGTTTGCCTCGCCCACCAGGCCGAAGTGGTCCAGCACCAACCCTGCGATGTCGCGGAGCGCCCACTGCTGGCGTGCGTCCTCGACACCGGCCTCCAAGCCGCAGAGCACCAACGGTCCAAGCGAGTCGCCGGCGTGGAGGGCGCCGTGGCTGGCGCCTCCGACGTGCGTGGACCCGCCCCAGTCCACGCACTCGTAGCCGTCTTCCAGGGAGACCAGCAGATCCCCCGCGGTCGGCGCCGTCAGCGCCGACCATAGGCGCGCCAGGCCGTCGGGATAGTCGGCGTCGTCAAGGACACCATCGACAGGCCTCAGGGACAAGGCGGCGGGCTCGCCCTCGACATCCCAGCGGGCGCCCCGCCGATCGGACAGTTGCGAGCCAGGGCGAAAGCGGAGCTCCCCGCGCGCCGTGTCGACCACCGCCTCTGGGCCGGAGCCGTTGTCGGAGCTGAGCCATGCGATCAGGTCAACTCCGTCGAGGGCACGAAGGCGGGCGCGCACCCCCGCGTGGATCGTCGCGCGGCGCCGACCCTCTGCCAGCAGGTAGATCCCAGCCGCCCGCGCCGTCGGGCTCACCGCGAGCTCAGCCGGCGCCGGCCGCTCTGCGTTCGCCGCCAGCACGGTCCAGTGGGTGCCCAGCGCCGTCGCCAGCGGCACGGCCGCCCTGACGTCGGTCTGCGCGTGATCGGCCACCAAGATCACTGAGTGGGCGTCGAGGAAGGCGTCAATTCCACCGGTCTCGTCCACGATCTCGCCGAAGCTGCGGTCGGCGTGCGAGATCGAGTCGAGCATCGCGTCGACACCGTGGGTGTGAGTGTGGTGGTCGTTGTCGGGCAGCGAGAAGAGCAGGAAGTCGTACAGGTCCTCCCGGACCAGCTCCCGGCCCACGCACGCCGAGTAGCTGTCGCGGGTGCCCGGCCGCGCCAGCGTCGCCTTGCAGGGCACGCGGCGGCTCGCGTACAGCTCTCCGTAGAAGAGCTCGTCGGGTCCCCAGACCGCATGGCGGAAGTTCGCCGCCACCGCCACCCGTCGCATCAGCCCCTCGAGGCTGAGCTCATGCCGTCGGCGGCCGCGATAGATGAGGAACGGCGTCACCGCAGTCCGTATCCCGGCGTCGCCGAGGCTCTCGAAGATGGTGTCCACCTCGTGGGAGAGATGGGCCATGTTCAGGTTGTAGACGGTGTCGTAGAGGGTCCTGAAGAGACCGAAAGCGCGAGTTGCCTCCAGCGAGGATCCGTACTCGACGTACCGTTGCTCGGCTCGGTGGTACCAGTTCATGCCGCTGATGCCGTGCTGGTCCGGGCCAACGCCGGTGGTGAGCTCCGAGCAGGCGACGGGGGTGACCGACGGGAAAGACGAGACGCAGTCGCCGACCAGCGAGCCGCGTTCGAGCAGGGCAGCGAAGTTTGGCGCCAAGCCGTCGGCCGAAGCCCGCAGGAGCATGTCGGTGCGAAGCGAGTCGACGACGATCAGGCAGAGCTTGCGAGTCGCTGGCATTCGTCGAAGCGAGTCTGACGGCGGAGAAGGCGGGTAGCTCATCGGAGCACCCGCAGCCCCTCGTACTTGCGTTGTGCCCGCCGCCGGCGGGCGGAGCCAAGCCAAACGATCGCCACCAGCGCGACCAATGCGATCGGCTCGACGAAGAGCGACACAACGGCGAGGACCAGGGCTCCCGGCGCGACAATGATGCCGATCGACGAGGCACCCTCGTGCCGCGCCAGGGCGCCCGCGACGACGCCGTTGACAATCCCGAAGGTGAAGACGGCGATCACGGCCCCCACCAGCCAGCCCGGCCAGGCGGGGTGGTCCGCCGTGGACAGCGACGCGCCGAACAGGATTCCACCGCCGATCGCCGCCGCGGCCGCGAGCAGGAAGCCGACCGTCCCGCGGCGCCCGGAGGCGCCCGCAAAGGTGCCGGCCGCGAGCGACAGCCCGATCCCCTGGCAGGTGGCTAGGAAGAGGTCCATCGGCGAGCGGCCAAGGCTAGCGAGTAGCGCGCCCTGCCTTGGGGCGAGCTAGCTGCCGCCGAACGTCAGGGTTCGGCCGCAGCCCGCGAGTCTCAAGGTCAGGGGCCCATCGGTGGTGACGTCCAGGTGCGCATTGCAGCTGAGGCGCGCGCGGGCGGGATGCACGACCACCTGGGCCAGGTTCTGGGCGTTGAGGTGGAGCACTTGGTGTGCGGTGGTGCTGGTGCCGGGATCCCAGGTCTTCAGGCGCTCGTTGTAGGGCATGGTGCCCAGATTGCCGCCTTCGAGTGTCCCGGGACCGGTTTGGGTGGGGTTCTTCGCCGGGTCGATCAGCCCGAACCCCTCCGAGCGTGCGTCCACCCGCCCAAGAGGCGCGTTGCCGCTGCGGTCACGCAGCGCGAGGCCCGAGAGCCAGTAAGCGTGATTGGCAACCGTGCCAGCGGAGGGAAAGTCCATGGTCGGATTGACGACGTAAGTCACGTGGGCGGGGTTCCGGTTGACCTCGCTTGTGCCGAGGAAGGCCGCGGCCGGGGCGTACTGGTCGTTGACGGCGAGCGCGAAGTGGTCCGCGTTCGTGAACAGGTCGAACCTGTAGCGATAGCCCAGGTCGTCGAACGTCTGCGCCTGTGCCGTCGCGCCGGCGACCGGGACCAGCTCGTCCTCGCTTCCGTTCCAGATCAGGAAGGGGATCTGCCGGACCGAGGCCAGCATGCGGTTGGTGTTGCTCGCGGCGCCACCCGGTTGCGGCGGGGAGGGCGGCACCCAGACCCCAAGACCCGGGGGGCCGACGACAGGGTTCGCTCGCGCGAACAGGTCCGGGTACTGAGTCGCGAACTTGTAGGTGCCGTAACCGCCCATCGAGTAGCCGGCGATCGCCGTCCATTGCGGATCGAGCCGGTAGCGCCTGGCGACGTCCGCCCAGACCTCGAAGGCGTCGGCCCCCGCGTGGCCGTAGTACCAGCCGTCCGGGCCGCGGCCCTCGGGCGTGATCACGATGGATCCCGGCCCGCGATCGCCGAACTGCGACTGGTTGCGGCTGTCGCCGAACTGGTTGTAGTTCGCACCGAGCGAGTGGAGCAGGAGGGTCAGTCCGTAGCCTCCTGAGGGGGTGGGCTTTTTGGGAACGTAGATCGCATAGGGCTGAAGCCGCCCACGGAGCTCCCCCTGGCAGTCATTGGGGCTGCCGCAGGTGGTCGAGTAGTCGGCGCCCTGCTTGGTCTCGAAGTGGCTGGCGACGATCCGGTCCATCGGGCCGCTTCGTGGCACGCCGCCTGGCTTGCCGTACTGGTTGTCCGTGACCCCGGCCACCAGCTTGGCGAAATCAACCTTGGCGAAAAACGCGGAGATGTTGTTCTCGGCGAGCGCGTTGCCCTGCTGGCGGTCACGCCACCAAGCCGCGTCGCTGAACACGGTGTTGGGAGGGAACGTGTGCTGCCAAGGCTCCCCGAAGCGGAAGGCGACATTGAAGAAGGCCGCGGGATCAGTGAGCCCGGCGGCGCCCCCGGGACGATCGGCGGTGGCGCCCTCGGCGGGGACGCGATACCGCCCTGTCGCCCTGTTCCATAACCCGACGCCGGCAGCAAGGCGAATGGTGCGCTCGCCGGGATTCCAGACGCTGTGGGGAACGAGGACCCGGATCTGGCGCCGCTGCGCGTCGATGGAAACCTGCGGCGCCGGGTTGAGCACCTTCGAGTCGCTGGCGCGTACGAGCTCACCGTGGTTGCCATGGACGGTGAGGAAGAAAGCGGCCGGTGCGCTCACGTTCGCCCCATGGGGGAACTCACGGGGCTCCGCCGAGCTGCCGATTGCGATCGTGGTAGCCACCAACGGAGGGTCCTTGAGTGTGTTGAGGGTGATCCGAAAGGCGGTGGCATCGGGGAGCGGCTTCACCCGCAGCTCGACCAGGTCGGCGGCGTTGTTCGCGTATGCCGGGTCGGTCGGGTACGTGTAGGTGCCATTGGGGGCCGAGAAGCTGTCTTCCCCGGTGCGAGGGTCGCCGGGGTCGCGAGACTCGCCGTGCGCGCCGTGGTCGTCGTAGAGGAAGTCCTGGTAGAGGAACTCCCCCCGCCGGTACGCGCTTGCGCCCGAGATCAGGATCGGGTTGGCCCGCCAGATGCCGCTGTTTTGGAGCTGCGGCGCCTTCGCCGCCGGCCGGTAAAGGATGTCGGGGCCGGGCCGCGGGGCGGGGCCCTGGTAGAGGGATCCGCTGGCCGTGGCCGTCCCGCCCCAGAGCGCGACGGCGGCAACCGAACCGGCAAGCACAATCCCCATCCCGACCCGCGCCCTGGGCACGTTCGCAACTCTATCCGAGCGGCGGCTCCTTAGGGGGCGTCTGCGTTTCGGCCGGCCTCGCCGAGCATGGGTCGGGTGGCTTCGGCACACTTGGTCGATGCCGGAGCAGCAGGACTCCCCGACCCCTCCCGAGCAGCGCCGCCTCCCCGCCCATCGTCGGGCCCACCAGACGGCACACGACCTCGAGCGCTATGCGGGGCTGTTCGCACAGCGCACCAGGGTCATGCGATCGTCGGCGATGCGCGACCTGATGGCGATCACGGCCCGGCCCGAGGTGATCTCCCTCGCCGGCGGACAGGCCGACACCTCGACGTTTCCGCCCGAGACCTTCGCCGCCCAGATGACCCGAATCGCCCAGGAGTCGTCGGCTGAGGCGCTCCAGTACGGGCCCACCGAGGGATTCGAGGCGATGAAGTCGGCCATCTGCGGCGTGATGGCCGCCGAGGGAATGTCGCCCGACCCCGAGGACGTGATCGTCACCACCGGCGGCCAGCAGGCCATCGACCTGGTCACGAAGACCCTGGTCGATCCCGGTGACCCCGTGATCTGCGAGGCGCCGACCTATCCCGGCGCGGTCCCGGTGTTCAGCTCCTACCAAGCGGAGACCCACCAGGTCGAGATGGACGAGGCGGGCATGAAAGTCGACCAGCTCGAGGCCCTGCTCGACCGCCTCGCGGCGGACGGGCGCCGACCGAAGTTCATCTACTCGGTGCCGACCTTCCAGAACCCTGCGGGGGTCACCCTGTCCGCCGAGCGCCGTCGCCGCCTCGTCGAGCTGGCGCGCGAGCGCGAGGTGTTGGTGGTCGAGGACAACCCCTACGGCTTGCTGCGCTACGAGGGGGAGCCTCAGCAGGCCCTGTACCTGCTCGACGGCGGCGACTACGTGATCTACATCGGCACGCTGTCGAAGATCCTCTCGCCGGGAATTCGCCTGGGATGGGCGGTGGCGCCCCCGCCGGTGATGGAGAAGATGGCGCTCGGGAAGCAGGCCACGGACCTCTGCACGTCCACCCTGGCCCAGTACTTCGCTCTCGAGTACTTCGCCGAGGATCGCTGGCGCTCCTACGTCGACAGCCTGTGCGAGATCTACCGCTCGCGACGCAACGCCATGCTCGAAGCGCTCCAGCGGCACTTTCCCGAGCAGGCCACCTGGACCCGCCCGCAGGGTGGCATGTTCGTCTGGGCGACCCTCCCCTCCTACATCGATACCTCGGATCTGCTCGCCAAGGCCCTGCGCGAGAACGTCGCCTTCGTCCCCGGCGCCGCCGCCTACGTAGACGGTCAGCAGGGGCGTAGCTCGATGCGGCTCAACTTCTCCGGCTTCAACGAGGATCGGATCCGGGAGGGAATCCGCCGGATCGGCATGGTGGTCAGCGAGCAGGTGGCGCTGTACCAGACCATCACCGGCGAACATCCCTTGCCGGCCGGATCCGGCGAACGGCTCGGGCCTGAGGATCCCGCGCCACCGGGAGGGGACGTGGTCCCTCTGCGCGGGCGGCGCGAGGACGCCTAGCTCGGCCGATGAAGGTCGCCGTACTGAAGGGAGGCAGGTCTCTGGAGCGCCAGGTGTCCCTGCGCTCGGGGGCGCGCGTCGAGGACGCGCTGGCGTCGCTCGGCCACCAGGTCGTGCCCCTGGACGTCGGCGCCGACCTGGTCCGACGCCTGAAGGAGGAGGAACCGGACGTCGCGTTCATCGCCCTGCACGGCCCCGGCGGCGAGGACGGCACTCCGCAGGAGTTGCTCGAGATCCTCGGCATCCCCTATACCGGCCCCGGCGTGGCTGCGTGCATCCGCTGCATGGACAAGGTCCTGGCGAAGCACCTGCTGCGGGCAGCGGGGATCCCCACCCCCGACTGGGTCGCCTTCAACTCCACCGCCTTCCGGGAGCACGGCGCCGGCGATGCGCTGGAGGAGATCGAGGCCAGGTTGGGCTTCCCCCTGGTGGTCAAGCCGGGCGGACAAGGCTCGGCGCTCGGAGTCCGGTTCGCTGCCTCGCAAGACGACGTACCCGAGGCGCTCGTGTCCGCGTTCAGCTACGACGACCGGGTGCTGCTCGAACGGCACGTCCCCGGCCGCGAGCTGGCGGTCTCGTTCCTTGACGGCGAGCCGCTGCCGGTCGTCGAGGTGCACCCCAAGGAGGAGGACCGATTCAACTATGAGGCCCGCTATGAGATTGGCCGCACCGACTACGTCTGCCCGGCAGAGCTCGACGCCGCCGAGACTGTGGAGGTGCAGGGTGTGGCAGGCCGCGCCTACGAGGCGCTCGGCTGCACCGGCTTCGCTCGCGTCGACCTGATGCTCGATGCCGACTCCACCCCGCAGGTGTTGGAAGCCAACGCGATTCCCGGCCTCACCGATACCTCGCTCTTCCCGATGGCCGCCGACGCCGCGTCCATCGGCTTCGAACAGCTCGTGGGCCGGATCATCGACCTGGCCGTAGCCCGGCCTGAACTAGCGACAAAGTCGCGGTAGCTACGTCTGGGCCTGCCGGGTCAGGTCTGCGCCCTCGCCCGCCGGAAACGTAGGCGAAGCCGAGGCTTTCGGCGGAGTGGTTCTACTCCTCGCCCTTGGCGAAGTCTTCGGGCGTCACCTGGTCGAGAAAGTCCTTGAACTTCTCGACCACCTCCTCGGTGTCCTCGACCTCGTGCTCGAACTCGATCGACGACTCGTCGATCACGTCGTCGGCAGCGAAGATCGGCGCCTGGGTCCGCACCGCCAAGGCGATCGCGTCGGAGGGACGAGAGTCGATCTCGAGCTCGGAGCCGTTCATGGAGACCGTGATCGACGCGTAGAAGGTGTTGTCGCGAAGCTCGGTGACGGCCACCCGCTCGCACTTCGCATCGAGCTGCTCGAGCAGGTCTGAGAGGAGGTCATGGGTCATCGGTCGCGGGGTTGAGGCGCCCTGGAGCTTCATCAGGATCGCCGCGGCCTCGGGGTGGCCGATCCAGATCGGCAGAAACCGGTTCCCATCCACGGTCTTCAACAGCACGATCGGCTGCTTGCCGACCATGTCGAAGCTGACGCCGTAAATCTGCATCTGCTGCAAGGTCTTCTCCCGGGCGGGGGCCTAGCCTGCGAGCCATTATACGAGCGGGTCGGCAGCGCCACCGAGCGCCGACAGCGAGCTCGCCGGGCGGTTCTGACCGGCGGGATCGAGGGGGACCAGCCATAATCGACTTGATGTCCGAGGCTCGTCAACAGGCGTACATCGAGGCGCCGATCGGCGTGGTCTGGGACCTGCTGGAGGACGTCGACCGGCACCCGGAGTGGTGGCCGCGCGTGCTCGAGATCGAATGTAACGACGACTTCGAGCCAGGCTGCACCTATCGCGAGGTGGTCAAGGGCCCGGTCGGCCAGGACGACATGCTCCTGCACGTGGACCGGATGGAGGACTGCAAGGAGCTACTCATCCGGTGTGTGAACACGGGCACCTTCGTGCACTGGCTGCTCACGGAGGCCCAGGAGGGAACCTTCGTCGACGCCCGATTCGGCATGGAGCCGAGCAAGTTCCAGTACCGGGTCTTCGACTTCGTCGCGGGCAAGCGCTACTTCCGCAGCTGGCTCCTCCAGTCGCTCGAGGCGATGCAGCGCGCGGCTGCAACCAAGGCCGAAGCGTAAGCCGCGCCATACGGAGAAAGTGGGCGATCCTGGACTCAAGCGAGCCAGGATGGCGAGCGGTTGTGAGAGGCCAGGACTCGAGGGCGACCGGTGTGAGAGTCCCCGCGCGGCCAACGGAGAAAGTGGGCGATCCTGGACTCGAACCAGGGACCTCCTCCTTATCAGAGAGGCGCTCTGACCGACTGAGCTAATCGCCCGCGACCGCCCATTCTAGAAATACCTGCAAGGGCCGTCGCTAGTCTGGCCGGCGATGCCGCGCCGTCCGGACCTGCCGCCGCTTCACCGTTCCGCCCTCGACGACGATCCGATCGAGCAGTTCCGAACCTGGTACGAGCAGGCCGTACGGGAGGTTCCCCTGGCGGATGCAATGGCGCTCGCGACAGTGAACGGGGATGGTGCGCCGGATGCGCGCATGGTTCTGCTCAAGGGCTTCGGACCGGAGGCCTTTCGCTTCTTCACCAACCTCGCGTCGGCTAAGGCCCGGCAGCTCGAGGCCAACCCCCACGCGGCGCTGATCCTCTACTGGCGCGAGCTGGACCGCCAGGTGCGAGTCCGAGGCTCAGTGGAGCTGATTCCGGGGGCAGCCTCGGATGAATACTTCGCAAGCCGCTCCCGCGAGGCGCAGATCGGCGCTTGGGCCTCACCCCAGAGTGAGCCGATGCCCACCCGCGAAGCGCTCGACGCCCGCGTCGAGGAGGCGGAGGATCGGTTCTCAGGCGGTGCGGTGCCCCGCCCGGACTCCTGGGGCGGGTACGCGCTGCAGCCCGAGCAGATCGAGTTCTGGCAAGGCCAGGCCGCCCGGCTCCACGACCGCTTTCTCTATACGCGCGAGGAGGACGGCAGCTGGAAGCTCGAAAGGCTGGCCCCGTGAGGGCTCAGCCGGCAGAGCCCCGCTGATCGGCGAAGGCAAGCAGCTCGTCGAGGTCATCGAAATGAAGCTCGACGCGGATGCCGCGGCGGACGGGACGAACCCGGATGGCGGTGCCGAGGGCGGCCTCGAGCGCATCGGCAGCGTGCTCCAAGGCGGCGTCCTGATCGGGGTGACCGGCGGTCTTCGACCCCTTCGGCGCGTCGGCCTGCTTCGCCCTGCGCTCGGTCTCCCGAACTGACCAATCGTGCCTTGCCGCCTCGCGGGCGAGCGCGCGGCGGGCCTCGTTGCCCGGGGCCTGGAGGATCGCTCGGCCGTGACCCTCGCTGAGCTCTCCAGCAGCCAGCAGGTTGAGCACCTCGTCGGGCAGGTCGAGGAGCCGGATCAGGTTCGAGATGGCGGAGCGACTGCGACCGAGCCGCCGCGCAAGCTGCTTCTTGCTGAGCCCCAGCTCCTCCACCAGCGCCGCACAGGCGCGCGCCTCGTCCACGGGGTTGAGGTCCTCCCGGGCCATGTTCTCGATCAAGGCCGTCTGGAGGCGCTCGGCCTCGTCCTCGTCGCGCACAATCGCCGGCACGGTCTGGAGCCCCGCCTCCCGCGCTGCGCGCCAGCGGCGCTCGCCGGCAATCAGCTCGAACCGACCGTCCCGCAGCGGGCGCACGATCAGCGGCTGAACCACGCCGGCCTCGGCGAGCGAGGCGGCCAGCGCCTTGAGCGAATCAGGCCCGAATTGTGTTCGCGGCTGCTGCGGGTTGCGCCGGATCGACTCGACGGGCAACTGCCGAAGCTCGGGCTCGGCGGCCGCCTCCGGAAGGATCGCCGCCAGTCCGCGGCCCATTCCCGGCCTAGCCATGCGCCTCGACCCTCATCTCAGCCTCCTCAGCCTGGAAGTGCTCGACCGACACCTGCTCGGCGCGCTCCCGCTCAGCCAGCTCGAGCGCCAAGTCACGGTACGCGGATGCGCCGCGCGAGGCGGGCGCATGTGCGAGCACGGGCACGCCGAAGCTGGGCGCCTCCGCGACCCGGACGCTGCGGGGAATCACCGTGCGAAACATGAGCTCAGGGAAGTGCTCGCGAAGCTGGCGCTCCACGTCCTGGGCGAGCTTCGTCCGCTCGTCGTGCATGGTGATCACGACGCCGGTCAGAACCAAGCCCGGGTTGAGCTCGCGCTGCAGCAGGCGAACGGTCTCCAGGAACTGGACGAGCCCCTCGAGCGCCAGGTACTCGGCCTGCACCGGCACGATCACGCGGTCCGCGGCCATCAGCGCGTTGACTGTCACCGGGCCCAGCGACGGTGGACAATCGAGCAAGGTGATCCCGAACCGCTCCCTGATGGGTCCGAGCATGCGGCGCAGGTGGCGCTCAGACCCATCGATCCGCGGCAGCTCGACCGAGGCGCCCGCGAGGTCCCGGTTCGCGGGCACGATCCACATGTTGTCGGGCCCCGCGGGTTGCGCCGCCTCGGCGACCGAGCACTGACCGATCAGACAATCGTAGGAGGAGGGGCGAAGCTCGCGACCAAGCCCGAGGGCGACGGTTGCGTTGCACTGCGCATCGAGATCGCAGATCAGCACCTGGGCGCCATCGGCCGCTGCGGAGGCCGCCAGATTGACGGCGGTCGTCGTCTTGCCGACCCCACCCTTCTGATTGGCGATTGCGTACACGGCACCCATGAAGGTGCGACCTTACCCACGAGGGGAGATGGCACCCAGCGGGCGCTTCTTCGCCATCCCGGGGCGCCGCGGGAGATTGCCGGGAGTCGGCCCCGTCTTCCGCAGGATGTGCAAGTGGCGGTTTCGCGAGCCTGCGTATGGACCCACCCATCGCACCTCCTCCGCCTCCATTGCCAGGCGCGCGGAGGCTCGGCGCAGCTCCGCCTCCTCTTCCGCGTCGCGGCGTCCCTTCCAGGCCACGAGAGCGCCCCCCTGGACGAGAAGCGGCGACGCCAACTCGGCGAGAGTCGAGAGGCGCCCGACCGCCCGGGCTGTGACGGCGTCGTAGCCCTCGCGACCGCCGTCGGGGGGCAGCTCGCCCGCCCAGGCCTCGGAGCGCTCGCAGACGACCTCGGCATTTTTGATTCCCGCTCGCTGGATCGCCCGGCGGATGAACTCGCACTTGCGCCGGGTCGCCTCGATCAGATCGACCCGGCACTCGGGTCGCGCAACCGCGACGGGCAGGCCGGGAAACCCCGCGCCCGCGCCGAGGTCGGCCACTCGCCGCGCGGCTCGCAGCGCCTCGACCTCGAGCCCGGTCAGAGAATCGGCCACGTGGACCCGCCAGGCACGTTCAGGATCACGAACGGCGCTCGGCGCCGAGCGATCCTCGGCGAGCATCTCGAGGACTGCTTCCAGCGCCGCTCGCGCCTGACCGGAAACCGGGATGGCGGCCCGCGACTCGGCGCTCAATCGGTGAGCAGCGGCGCGACGATCACGCACCGCTCGGGGTCGTCGCCCTCGCTGAAGGTCTCGAGCCCGGCACGATCCTTGAGGTGCTGATGGACGACCCGTCGTTCGGTCGCGCTCATCGGCTCGAGCTCGATCTCCTTGCCCGTCTGCAGCGCCCGCTCGGCGGCGCGATCAGCCTGCCCCTCGATCGCCAGCCGGCGGCGTTCCCGGTAGCCGGCGGCATCCACGACCACCCGCTTTCGGTCCTGGAGGCCCCGGAACGCAGCCCGGTAACAGAGCAGCTGAACGGCATCGATCGTCTGGCCACGGCGCCCGATCAACAGTCCGACGTCCTCGCCGTCCACCCGGCCAACGATCTGTTCGGCGTCTTCGTCCACCTCGACGTCCGCATCGACCTCGAGCGCATCGACGACGCGCTCGAGGATCGCCCTGACGCGCTCGGCCGGCTCGGCCGGCAGCTCGTTGGCCCCATCGGTAGTCACGAGGCGAGTCTAAATCAGCAGGAGACGCAAGCCGCGTGTCGAAGTAGGTGGGTTGCCCTCAGCGTCAGCGCCGGCGTTTCTTCTTGCGTGGCGGTGGCGGTGGCGGCTTCGCGGCCCGTTCCTCGCCCTCGGTCGGCTGTGGCGGCGGCGGGATCGCCTTCTTAACCACCCATTGCTGGCCCATGGTCCAGACGTTGGTCGTGATCCAGTAGACGATCAGACCCGCGGGGAAATTAATGACGAACGGCGTGAAGAACACGGGAAGCGCGTACATCAGCAGGCGCTGATTGCCCTCGGCCGAAGCGGCCATGATCGACGTCGAGCCGACCATGGTCGCGAAATAGAGAGCCAGGAGGATGATCAGCGCGGCGCCTGTCGCGGCCTGATCGAGCGGGATGCCGACGAAGTCAGGGCTTCCGGAGGCGTGAATCTCGTTCTTGAACTCGTCGCTGCGCAGCAGATAGAAGAGCGCGAAGAAAACGGGGAGCTGGAGCAGCAGCGGCACGCAGGACGCGAACGGATTGATCTTGTTCTCCTGGTAGAAGGCCATCAGCTCGCGCTGCATCCGCTGCCGGTCGTCCTTGTATTTCTCCTGGAGCTTCTTGATCTCCGGCTGGTGGGCCTGGAGCGAGCGCATGGAGCGGATCTGCTTCAGCGACAGCGGCAGAATCGCGATCCGGGTGACAATCGTGAGCAGGATGATCGATATGCCCCAGCTGACGCCGACGTCGTCGTGAAAGAACGTCAACACGGAGTTGGCGACGTCTACCAGCGGTTGGAGAATGTTGGCGAGCGGCATCAGGCCGGCACGCCGGGCTTCGGCTTGAAGAAGGGCCTGGCCTCGACCGGGTCGTAGCCCCCGTGGCTGAACGGGTTGCACCGAGCCAGACGCCAAGCGGCGAGAATCGCGCCGCGAACCACGCCGAGCTCGCGAATCGCCTGCGCGGCGTACGCGGAGCAGGTCGGCTCGTACTTGCAGCGACGGGGGAGCGCGGGCGAGATCCAGTGCTGGTAGACGCGGATCGGACCGAGGACGATTGCGAGCAGGGCGCGTTTCACGTGTTACGCCTCCCGCCCGGCCAGCCCGGACTCCGCGATCAGCTCCTCGAGCGCGGTGGCGACTGCCTCGGCGCCGCCGCGCTCCAAGAGCCCCGCAGAGTCGGGTCGAGCGACCAGGACGAAGTCGTGATCGCGCGGGAGCCTCGAGTCGAATGACCAGAACGCCTCCCTCAGCCCCCGCTTCACGGCATTCCTCTCCACCGCACCGCCCACCTTTCGACTCACAGAGATCCCGAGCCGGACCCCGTCGGAGCTTCCATCCGAGTCGCCACGGGGGAAGGCGTAGAGCACCAGGAAGCGGTTCGCGTGGGAGCGACCCTCGCGGTAAACGCGCTCGAAGTCACCGCTCCGCGACAGGCGGCCGCGCCTGCGGCGCTTGCCGGAAGTCACGGCGTCAGCCGCTTGCGACCCTTGCGGCGCCGACGCTTGATGATCTGGCGGCCGCTGCGGGTTCGCATCCGGGCGCGGAACCCGTGTGTCCGGGCGCGCTTGCGCTTCTTCGGCTGATAGGTCCGCTTCACGACCGGCGAGCCAGTATACGAGTCGGGGTATCGCCGGCTCGTGGGGCGCTCGCCCTTCCCGCGCCGTTTTTCGCGCGTAATGCGCCCTCCCCTCGGCCGACCCCTCAGCAGCACCGTTTAGCCGATCTATGATCGCCCGCCGTGACGCCGGCCGCCCTCTCCGACGAACTAGCCTCGATCTGGGAGGGGGTCCGACAGAGCCTGCGAAATCAGCTTCCCGAAACGGCCTTTCGACTCTGGATCGACCCCCTCCGGCCCGTCTCAGCCGAACGCAGCACTCTCCATCTTTCAGCGCCGAAGACGACTCGCGCCTGGGTGGAACGCCGCTACTCCGCGCCGCTGCGCACGGCCGTACAGGCAAGCGGCGCCGGCCTCGATCGGGTCGTTCTCGTCGCTGCGGGAGAAGAAACGAGCTCTTCCGCTCCCCCCTGGGCGCGCGGTGTCGAGTCTCTCCCGCTGGATCCCCACCACACGTTCGAGCGGTTCGTCATCGGGCCCGGCAACCGGCTCGCCCACGCAGCCGCTCTTGCCGCCGCCGAATCGCCGGGGGAGGCCTACAACCCGCTGTTCCTGCATGGCCCTCCCGGGCTTGGCAAGACACACCTGCTCGGCGCCGTAGCCCACTATCTGCGACGACGGTGGCCGGCGCTCACGGTCCACTACACGACCGCCGATCGGTTCACGGCCGACTTCGTCGGCGCTTTGCGCCGAGACGGCCCCGAGCGCTTCAAGCAGCGCTATCGGGAGCTCGATGCCCTGCTGATCGACGATGTGCAGGCGCTCGAAGGCAAGGAGAGCACCCAGGAGGAATTCGTCCACACATTCAACGCCCTTCACGCGGCGGGCAAGCAGATCGTGCTCTCCAGCGACCGGCCGCCCGACGCCCTGGCCCGCCTGGCAGAGCGCCTTCGCGACCGCTTCGCGTGGGGTCTGTGCGCCGAGCTCGCGACGCCCGACCTCCGAACGCGGACGGCACTCCTGTGGCGAATGGCTCTGGAGGACGCCACGGAGGTTCACGACCCCGCCGCGCTGAAGGAGATAGCCGGCCTGGTACTCGGCAACGTGCGGCGGCTCCAGGGCGCAATGACGCGTGTCACGGCGTTCTCCTCCATGCTCAGCCAACCCATCACCCCTTCCCTGGCGCGCCGGGTACTCCGCCGGACACCCAGCGAAGATTCAGCCGGCGAGCCGGCTATTTCGCCGGTGGAGGACTCGCCGAGCGTCCAGACGATTCAGCAGGCGGTCTGCTCCGTGTGCGGTGTCTCCCACCAGGACCTCGTCTCGACCAAGCGCAATGCCCGCGTCTCTCAGGCCAGGCAACTCGCCATGTATCTCAGCCGCGAGCAGACCTCACTCTCACTCTCCGCGATCGCTCACGAGTTCAACCGCGATCACACGACCGTTCTCCATGCCACCCGAGCTGTATCCGCACGGCTCGAGCCAGGCTCGCCAACCACTGCGCTTCTTCAACGGACTTGTGAACTCCTCCCGGAGCGATCTAGCTCCTCAAGTGAAGATGAGCCTCCCATCCACCGCTGGCCTATAGGTTCACACCGCTCCTCCACAGCTTCCTCACCTCGTTCCAAGCCATGAGTGGAAGTTCTCCCCAACCATCCACAGTCCTCAATACATCTGAGAGAGATAGGAAGATGCAAGATCAGCTGATGAATATCTCCATCTCTCGTGATGTCTTCTCAGCGGCAGTTCAGGTGGTGAGCCGAGCCATATCGAGCCGCGCGACTCTGCCCTCGCTCGGTGGCGTCAAGCTCATAGCTGCTGGGGGAAACCTGACGCTCTCTGCGACCGACACGGAGTTGGGATTGACGTTGACGGTGTCCAACCTGACGGTTGAAAACGAGGGGATTCTGCTCCTCCCCGGTCGGTTGCTCGGTGACGTGGTGCGCAATCTGCCACCTGGGGATGTGAGCCTCGAGCTTCGGCCTGAGGAACGCGACGTCGAGTTGACGGCCGGCAGTGCCCGCTTCCACCTGCGGACGCTGCCGGCGGAGGACTTCCCCCGGCTGCCGGAGCTCGACGCGGAGGGCGTCAAGCTGCCGGGCCAACCGCTGGCCGAGACGATCGAGCGCGTCGCTCGAGCGGCCTCCCGCGACGAGGTACGGCCGATCCTGACCGGCGTTCTGCTGCACGCGGAGGGCCAGGTCTTGACCATGGTGGCCACCGACTCGTACCGGTTGAGCGTCAAGCACACGGAGCTCGAGGGAGCGCTTCCCGAACCCGTCGAGGCCAACGTCCCCGCCCGTGCCCTGCGTGAACTCGCGCGAATCATCGTCCAGGAGGGGGCGGACGAGGTGTCGATCTCTTTGGCTCGGAACCAAGCGGTGTTCGAAGCCGGCTCGGTGAGCCTCTTCTCGCGCTTGATCGAGGGCCAGTTCCCGAGCTGGCGGCAGCTGATCCCCGAGTCGTTCGAGCATGAGGTGAGACTCCCGCGGTTGGAGCTGGTCGAGGTGGCCCGACGGGTCAGCCAACTGGCACAGCGCAACGCTCCGCTGCGGTTTGCGTTCGCCGAGGGGGAGCTGACCGTTGCCGCCGAGACGCCAGAGGTCGGTGACGCAAGTGAGGGGCTGCCGGCGCCCTACTCAGGCGATCCGCTGGAAATCGCCTTCAATCCGCAATTCCTGATCGAGGGTCTGGAGAGCGTCGAGGGGGACGAGCTCGCAGTCAAGCTCAGCTCGCCCCTGCGCCCGGGTCTTCTGCAGCCCGTGGGCCGCGAGGACTTCAGCTATCTCGTGATGCCGATCCGGCTCAATGTCTGACTGAGTCGATGCGCGTTGCAGCGCTGCAAACGCTCGGCTTTCGCAACCTCGCGCCGAGCCGGCTGGAGCTCGGTGCGGAGATCACCCTGCTGTGGGGGGCGAACGGCGCCGGCAAGACCAACCTGCTCGAGGGCATCTGCCTGGCGCTCAGCGGTCGGTCGAGCAGAACCCGCAACGAGCGGGAGGCGATCGCGTTTGGCGAGCCGCTGACGCGCATCGAGGCGCAGGTGACGGACGGCGAGGAGTCCCACTCCTTCCTCTGGTCCCTGGATCGCTCCGGGGAGCGTCGGCACCTCGTGGACGGTAGCCAGGCGACGGCGGACCACCTGGAGCTTCGCCCCTCGATGGCGATCTTCCTTCCCGACCGGCTGGCGCTGGTAAAGGGACCACCTGGCTTACGCCGGGCGCACCTGGACCGGCTCTGCGCGTCGCTTTGGCCTGCGCGGGCCGAGGCGCGCCGGCGCTACGGACGAGCGCTCGCCCAGCGGAACGCGCTGCTGGGCCGGGTCCGGTCGGGCGCTGCGTCGGTTGGCTCTCTCGCAGCTTGGGATCGGGAGCTGGCGGTCGTGGGGCTGGAGCTGATTGCCAGCCGACGAGATGCGGTCGACCTGCTGGCCCCGGGCTTCGCCGAGGCCGCAGACGAGCTTTGCCTGCCCGGTGGCGCCTCGCTCGGTTACCTGCCGCGCAGCGCGGCCGCGGATGTGGACCAAATGGTGACTGAGCTCCAGGAGCGGCGCGACACGGACCTGGCACGCGGCTACACGTCGCACGGACCGCATCTGGACGAGCTGGCGATCACGATGGCCGGCCGGCCGCTTCGCCGCTATGGCTCGCAGGGGGAGCAGCGCGCGGCCGTGCTGGCGTTGCTGTTTGCGGAGCGCCGCGTTCTCCTGGAAACGGGCCGAAACCCACCGCTGATGCTCCTCGATGACGTGATGAGCGAGCTCGACGCCCGCCGGCGTGAGCGGCTCGCCATGCGCCTCGCCGAGGGTGGCCAAGCGGTGCTCACGGCGACCGAGCCCGACCACCTGCCCGGCGACCGCGTCGAGGTGGAGGTCCGCAGCGGCGTCATCGCTCCGTCCGGCGAAGCCCGGGGCGAGAGCGCACGGCTGGCGGCGTGAGCGCCCGCCGCTCCCCGAGGCCGCTCGCCGCCGCCCTCCGTGGTGCGCGGGCGGGCGCCGAACCCCAGACACTGCTGGCGGCGGCCCAGAGTGCGTGGGCCGACGCCGCCGGCGCCCGGGTCGCCCGTGAGGCCGAGCCGGTGGCGGAGCGCGACGGCGTGGTGACGATTGCCTGCCGGTCCGCGACCTGGGCGCAGGAGCTCGATCTGCTGGGCCCTGAGCTTCTCGTGCGGCTCAACAGGGCGCTTTCGGAGGCCGGCCAAAGCGCTCAGGCGCCGGCCCTCCAAGGGCTCCGCTTCACTGCGGATCACAGCCGTCATCAGGCCTGAAACCCCGCTGGTTGGGGCTTTTCTCTTTATTCGTCATTTGCAGGGATTTCGTTGCACTTCCGCAGCTTTTCCGGAGGCCTTTCCTGGTATCCTTATGTGAACTTGCACGGAACGCCCCGAACCGTCAGGCGCGCCCGTGACGGCGTACCTGCTGGTCGGGGTTTCTCATGGCGCCAGGGTTTCCGCCGGCGTCAACGAACGAAAGGATTGAGTGGCGAAGAGCAAAGCTCCGAGCGGCGGTAGCGCGAAGACCGCCCCCAAGAAGGCCGCGAGGACGGCCGTGAAGCCGGGCATGAGGGGCCGGGCGGCCAGCGACGGCTACAGCGCCAAGGACATCACGGTCCTCGAGGGCCTCGAGGCGGTTCGCCTGCGGCCCGGTATGTACATCGGGTCGACGGGGCCGCGCGGTCTCCACCACCTGGTCTACGAGGTGGTGGACAACTCGGTGGACGAGGCGATCGCCGGTCACTGCGACCAGGTCTCGGTCACCCTGCACCCCGATAACAGCGTCACGGTGGCCGACGACGGTCGCGGGATCCCGGTCGAGGAGCACGAGAAGGAGAAGCGCCCGGCGGCCGAGGTGGTGATGACGACCCTGCACGCGGGCGGCAAGTTCGGGGACGGTGGCGGGTACAAGGTCTCGGGTGGCCTGCACGGAGTCGGGGTCTCGGTCGTCAACGCGCTCTCCGAGCGCCTCCACCTCGAGGTGCGCCGCGACGGTTACAAGTGGACCCAGGACTACGTGCGCGGGGACCCCCAGGGCGCGCTGAAGCGCGGCGAGAAGATCAAGGGGACGGGGACGATCATCACCTTCCAGCCCGACGCCGACGTGTTCGAGGATGTGATCCTCGACTACCAGACGCTCTCGGAGCGGCTGCGGGAGACCGCGTTCCTGACCCGCAACCTGCGCATCGAGCTTGTCGACGAGCGCGGCTCCGGGCAGCGCGACACCTTCCAGTACAAGGGCGGGATCGTCGACTTCGTCGGCCACCTGAACGAGAACAAGGACGCACTGCACCGGAAGACCATCTACTTCGACAACGAGACCGAGGACGGCCAGGTCGAGGTGGCGATGCAGTGGAACTCCTCCTACCAGGAGTCGGTGTTCAGCTTCGCCAACAACATCAACACCCACGAGGGTGGCGCCCACCTCTCGGGCTTTCGCGCGGCGCTCACCCGCACGCTGAACGCCTACGCCCGCCAGAAGGGCCTGCTCAAGGAGAAGGATGAGAACCTGACCGGCGACGACGTCCGCGAGGGCCTGACGGCTGTGATCTCGGTGAAGCTCACCGACCCGCAGTTCGAGGGCCAGACCAAGACCAAGCTCGGCAACCCGCCGGTCGAGGGTCTGGTGAAGGAGACCGTCAACCGCAAGCTGGGCGAGTTCCTGGAGGAGAATCCGGGCGAGGCCCGCCGCATCCTCCAGAAGGCTGTGGACGCCGCCCGCGCCCGCGACGCTGCGCGCAAGGCCCGCGACCTGACGCGGCGGAAGTCGGCGCTCGAGAACTCCACCCTGCCCGGCAAGCTCGCCGACTGCACGGTGCGCGACCCGACGCTCGCCGAGCTGTTCATCGTCGAGGGCGACTCCGCCGGCGGCTCGGCGAAGCAGGCCCGCGATCGCAACACGCAGGCCGTGCTGCCACTGCGCGGCAAGATCATCAACGTCGAGAAGAGCCGCATCGACAAGGTGCTCCAGAACGTCGAGATCCAGGCGCTGATCACGGCGATCGGCACCGGGGTCGGCGACGAGGAGTTCAAGCTCGAGGACGCCCGCTACCACAAGCTGGTGCTGTCCACCGACGCCGATGTTGACGGAGCGCACATCCGCACCCTCGTGCTCACCTTCCTTTACCGGCACATGCCGGAGCTGATCGAGGCGGGCTACGTGTACATCGCCAAGCCGCCGCTCTACAAGGTGCGCAACGGGAAGCAGGAGACCTACGTCGAGAAGGAGTCGGAGCTGGAGGAGATCCTGCTCCGCGACAAGCTCGAGGAGTTCGAGCTCATCGACGCCGACGGCAAGCCGCGCAAGCTAACCGAGGCGCGCTGGCAGCGCTTCAGCCGGCGCTACAAGGAGTACGAGGGCTGGACCGACTCCGTGCAGGCCGAATTCGGCCACGAGACGGTCGCCTTCCTGGCCGAGTCACAGATCCTCGACCTCGGCGCGGCCACGATCGCCGGCGTCAAGAAGCTGGTCGACGCCGATGATCCCAAGGAGGAGCCGTACGAGACGGAGCTGATCTCGTCCAGCGGCGAGGAGCTCGTCGTCAAGGCCGTCCACCGCGCGAGCGGGCTGGCCCGCACCCACCGGCTCTCGGCGGGCCTGTTCAAGTCGAATGCCTACCGCCATCTGGTCGAGGTGCACGGCGAGCTGCTGAAGCAGGTCGGCCGTCCACCGTTTCAGGTCACGCTCGCCGACAAGCACCGCGAGGCCCACTCCTTCGATGGCCTTCGCCGCGCGATCCTCGAGCTGGCGCGTCAGGGGGTGGCGTTACAGCGCTTCAAGGGCCTGGGCGAGATGAATGCCGAGCAGCTGCGCGAGACGACCATGGATCCATCGAGCCGGACGCTCCAGCGGGTGACTATCGATGACGCGTCGACGGCGGAGCGGGTGTTCGCCGACCTGATGGGTGACAAGGTCGAGCCGCGCAAGCTTTTCATCGAGAAGCACGCCAAGGACGTGCGGTTTCTGGATGTCTAGCGCGGCCGCTGCAAACCGGCGCATCTCGGCCGACTCGGTCGGCACGTCTCGCTCACGTAGGTCTGACTACGCTCGCTTCGCCGGCCTCCCTGCGTCGGCCGACCTGCTTGGTTTTCGCGGCCGTTCGTCTAGCGGGGTCATGTGATGGAGGCAGGCGGACTCGAGGCTCTCACCGGGCGCATAGAGGAACGCGAGCTCACCCAGGAGATGCGCTCCTCATACCTGGATTACGCGATGAGCGTGATCGTGGGCAGGGCGCTGCCCGACGTGCGCGACGGGCTCAAGCCCGTCCACCGCCGCGTGCTCTACGCGATGCACGACCTGGCGCTACAGCCCACCCGGCCCCACCGCAAGTCGGCCTTCATCGTCGGCGAGGTGATGGGTAAGTACCACCCCCACGGCGACTCCGCGATCTACGACACCCTCGCCCGCATGGCGCAGGACTTCTCGCTGCGCTACCCACTCGTCGACGGGCAGGGGAACTTCGGCTCGATCGACGACGACCCACCAGCCGCGATGAGATACACCGAAGCCCGCCTGGCGCGGCTGGCGACCGAGATGCTGCGCGACATCGACGCCGACACCGTCGACTTCGGTCCCAACTACGACGAGTCGCAGCAGGAGCCGAGCGTGCTGCCGGCCCGGTTCCCGAACCTGCTCGTCAACGGCACCACCGGAATCGCGGTCGGGATGGCGACCAACATCCCGCCTCACAACCTCAGCGAGGTGGTGGGCGCCGTCAAGGCCTACATCGAGAACCCAGAGATCGACCTCGCCGGGCTGATGAAGCACGTCAAGGGCCCCGACTTCCCGGGCGGCGGCATGATGAGCGCCGAGGGCATCCGTGACGCGTACGCGTCGGGCCGCGGCAGCGTTCGGGTTCGTGCCCGGGCCCACATCGAGCCGCTGCGCGGCGGGAAGGAGGCGGTGATCGTCTCCGAGCTGCCGTTCACGGTCAAGAAGGGTGGGGACGGCGGCTTGATCACCAAGATCGCTGACCTCGTCCGCGAGAAGAAGATCAACGGGATCTCCGACTTGCGCGACGAGTCGGACCGCTCGGGAATGCGGCTGGTGATCGAGCTGAAGCGCGGCGGCGACCCGTACGAAGTCGTCCTCAACCAGCTCTTCAAGCACACCCAGATGCAAACCTCGTTCGGACTCAACATGGTCGCCCTGGTCGACGGGGTGCCGCGAACGCTCAGTCTCAAGGAGCTGATCCACCACTACGTCGGCCACCAGCGCGAGGTGGTCACCCGCCGGACTCAGTACGAGCTGCGCCGAGCCGAGGCGCGTGCACACATACTCGAGGGACTGCTGATCGCGCTCGACAATCTTGACGCGGTGATCGAGCTGATCCGCGCCTCGGCCGACAGCGACGTCGCCCGCGTCGGGCTGATCGACAGGTTCGAACTCTCCGAGGAGCAGGCCCAGGCGATCCTCGACATGCGCCTGGCACGGCTCACGGCGCTGGAGTCCGACAAGGTTCGCTCCGAACACGCCGAGCTGATCGAGCGGATCGCCGCCTTGCGCGCGATCCTGGGTGATCCGGCGCGGATCGACGGCGTCGTCGTTCAGGAGCTTGACGAGCTCGAGCAGCGCTACGGCGACGAGCGGCGGACCGAGATCACCCACTTCGAGGGCGACATGAACATCGAGGACATGATCGCCGACCAGCAGATGGTGATCTCGATAACCCGCTCGGGCTACGTCAAGCGCCTGCCGCTGGCGACCTACCGCCAGCAGCGCCGGGGTGGCATCGGGGTGATGGGGATGGACCTCAAGGAGGGCGACTACATCGAGCATCTGCACATCTGCTCGACCCACGACTGGATGCTGTTCTTCACCAACCGCGGCAAGGTCTACCGGCTCAAGGTGTACGAGCTGCCGGAGGGCTCGCGCACCTCGAAGGGCCGGGCCTTGGTCAACGTGCTGCCGCTTCGCGACCGCGAACGGGTGATGGCGGTGAAGCCCACCCGCGACTTCAGTGAGGGCAAGTACCTGGTCTTTGCGACCGCCAAGGGACAGGTCAAGAAGACCGAGTTCACCGCCTACAACACGCCTATCAGGGCCGACGGGATAATCGCGATCAAGGTCCGGGACGGCGACGAGCTGGTCCAGGTGCGTCTCACCTCAGGCGACGACGACCTGCTGCTGGTGTCGAAGTCGGGCCACGCCTCGCGCTTTTCGGAGAAGGCGGTGCGGCCGATGGCTCGCGACACCACCGGCGTCAAGGGGATGAATGTCGCCGGCAAGATCGGCCGCGAGGCGAACCGCGTGCTGGCCATGGACGTCGCCCGCGACGACGCCGAGCTCTTCGTGGTCACCGAGAATGGCTATGGCAAGCGCACCGCGATCCCCGAGTACCCGGTCAAGGGGCGCGGCACCAAAGGCGTGCTTACGGCGAAACTGACGCCGAAGAAGGGTGGGCTGGCCGGGGCGCTGATCGTCCGCGAGCACCAGGACCTGCTGTTCATCTCGGAGAACGGCATGGTGCAACGCACTCCGGCCGGGGGGATCTCTCAGATGGGCCGCGCCACCCAGGGCGTCAGGGTGATGAACCTCCGCGAGGACGACCGGGTGAGCGCAGTTGCGCTGGTGGTCGAGTCCGGCGGCGCGGTGGAGGGCGACGGTGAATCCGAGAATGGGGCCGACGCCGATGCGACTCTGAACCTCGAGTCTGAAGAGGCCAAGGCGGACGGCAAGCCGCCGCGCAAATCCTCTGCTGCCGCGCGCTCACGCACGAAGCGCTCGGGATAGTCTCCCGCGCCGTGGAGGAGCTTCGCGGCCGCAACGCCCTGATCACCGGCGCCGCGGGCGGTCTCGGCGGATATATCGCCCGTTCGCTTGCGGGCCGGAAGGTGAACCTGGCCCTCTCGGACCTTCCCTCGTCCCCTCTCGACGAGCTCGTCGAGGAGCTGGGAGGACACGGCGTGCGGGTGGAGACGGTGCCCGCCGACCTGACCGACCGAGAGCAGCTCACGGAATTGGTGGAGCGGGCCGAGGAGGCGATCGGACCGCTTGACGTGCTCGTCAACAACGCCGGGCTCGAGTTCGGCGGCAACTTCCTCAGCACCACCCCAGCCGAGCTCGAGGCGATCCTGGACGTCAACCTGCTGGCGACGATGACCCTGACCCTCGCCGCCCTCCCCGGCATGCAGGAGCGCGGCCACGGCCACGTGGTCAACATGGCGTCGCTGGCCGGCAAGGCGGCTGTCCCGCACCTGGCCAGTTACTCCGCGACCAAGCACGGGGTGGTGGGCTTTACCCACGCGCTGCGTCACGAGTACGGCAGCGATCCCGTCGGCTTCTCGGCGATCTGCCCCGGGTTCATCAGTCGGGTGGGCATGTACGGACGCTTGGAGACGCAGGTCGGCGAGCCACCCGGAATAGTCGGCACGCTCCCGCCAGAGCGCGTCGGTGACGCGGTGGTCCGAGCGATCACCAAGAATCTCCCCGAGGTGATCGTGGCCAAGGGCCCTGTGCGGCCCCTGATCTTCTTGAACGCCTTCTTCCCTCGCGCGATGACCAGGCTGTCGCGCACCAAGGCCGCCACGGACTTCGCGCGTCGCATGTCCGAAGCGCGCGGGCGTGCGTTCGACTGATTGTTTTGCTTCAATCGGAGGACCGGAGAAAGGAGGTGGTCCTAACTTGAGTCAGATGTTTTTCGGGACGCCGGAGGTGCAGGGCCGCTAGGAGGCCGGGGGCCTTGGTGCCCCCGTGGCCGCCCGAAGGGGCGGTCTCGTGCGGGTGACCTGGCGGAATCCGCCCCGGGCACCGGCGAGCGAGGGAGGTGGGGAGAAGTCCCGCCCCGCCGACAATCCCGACCTCGTTTCCAACCGCGCCTTGACAAAGGGCCGCCCCTCGGGGCGGCCCTTTGCTATGCCGCGACCAGATACGGCTGCCAGGCGAGGGGGATCCTCGGGCTCGCGAGGCGGATGAACACGGTTGGCCCGGGCGGGCGGGGGCGGCTGCGAGGGTGCATCCGTGCTTCCCGAGGGGTCAGGTTGCCCTTCTTGCGATTGCAGGGCGCGCAGGACGCCACGATGTTCTCCCACACCGACTCGCCACCGCGGCTCCGGGGGATCACGTGGTCCACCGTCAGGCCCGACGCCTGGTGGCCGCAGTACTGGCAGGTCCACGCGTCGCGGGCGAGGACTGCCTTGCGTGTGATCTTGCGGCGGTGGACGTTGCGCGGGATGCGGATGTAGCGGATCAGGCGAATGACACACGGGCGGTCGAACACCAGCCGCTCCGAATGCAGGGCGCCCTCGCCGCGCTCGATGACCTCAGCGCGCTCCTTCAGCACGAGCACCGTGGCTCGGCGAACGTTGCAGACGTTGATTGGCTCGTAGCTTGCGTTGAGGACGAGCACCCGGCCACTGATCCCGATATGTGAGCGCTGGCCGTTCAGCCGGTGGCCGTTAGTGGCAAGGCTCGGCGAGTGGCCGTTGGCGCTGGGATCTCCAACCGCTGGCGCAACCCTGTGTGACTCCGGAGCCGTGGCGCTCTGGAGCCCTACATGAGGGTCACCCTGCGTGTCCATAGCGCCACGATTGTAGACGGGCACGATTTCCCGTCCCGCGACCTGGTCCCAGACCGCGCCCTATGCGCCCGGGATCCCGTTGACGCCGACGGGGTAGCTGCCGAGGATCCGCACGGACTCCGCCTTGTGTCGCAACGCCTCGATCGCCTCGGCGACGGCCGGGTCGTCTTCGGCCCCATCGAGGTCGACGAAGAACATGTAGCGGCCGAGCCCTCGACGCCGAGGGCGAGACTCGATTCGGGTCAGGTTCACCTGGCGCCTGGAGAACTCGGTGAGCGCCTCGACCAGGGCGCCGGGGTGGTCGTCGCCAAGTTCGGCGAAGACGAGCGTGGTACGCCACGGCCCTTCTCCATCGGCCCTGGTGCCGGCGGGCGCGACCCAGACGAAGCGGGTCACGTTTTCGGGAGTGTCCTCGATTCCCTCACGGAGGACCACGCAGCCGTAGATGCGCGCCGCGGAGGCCGCGCCGAGCGCGCCCCACGGCTCCGAGTTGGCGGAGACCTCGCGGACGGCCTCGGCGGTGCTTGCGGCGGCGCGCACCTCGGCCTTCGGAAGCTGCTCTCGGATGAACCGCGCGCATTGCGCGCTTGCCTGCGGATGGGAGAGCACGACCGCGATCTGGTCCAGGGGGACCTCCTCACGTGCGATCAGGCTGTTGGCGATCGGGTGGTCGTGCTCGCCGGCGATCGTCACCGAGGGTGCGTCGAACGCGAGTGTGTCGAGGGTCGACCGTACGGCCCCCTCGATCGAGTTCTCGAACGGGACCAAGGCTCGGTCGGCGTCTCCATCCGCCACTGCCCGGATCGCCTCATAGACGCTGGGCGCGGGCCGCGCGTCGATCTCCGCTCCCGCGACAGCGGCTCGCAGGGCATCCTCTGAGAAGGTCCCGGCTGGGCCCAGGAATGCGACACGGATTGGCACAACGGTCCGAGTGTATGGAGGCCCGCCGGCGGCCGATTGCTCGACTGATCAGCGGAAGGTGACCTGGTAGGTCGAGCGATTGTTCTCTGAGATCTGCTCTCCCACGACGGGCTGAACAGTCACTTCGAGAGTGAGCGCCTTCCCCGTATCCGGGTCCGGCTGGATCGGGATCGATGCTGTCTGGATCCCGCCGGGCGCGATCCGCGGGATCGTCGTGTCGCCGGAGATCGTCTGGGCGCCCCCGGTCAGCTCGAAGCTGACCCCGATGTCGGACTCCTCGGAGTCGCCCTGGTTCTGGACCTGGACCTCGAGCTCGGGGGGACCAGTGCTGGTGACGGTCGCCGCGCTGCTGGGATCGAGGGTCATGTCGCCGGGTTGAATGGTGGTCTGATAAAGCGCTAGGCCGTGGGTGCCGCTGGTCGCCTTCTTGCTGCCGCTCGAGACCAGCGCGAGGGCGGATGAGACCTCGAGCGGATCAAGCCAGCGCTGGTCCGCGAGGAAGATGCTCTCCGGCACCCTTTCGCTGATGTCCTGGTCCTCGAGCTCAGCGTTGATCTGGTCCCGCGCCCGCGCGTACAGCACGTCGCTCGCCAGGAAGTACTGCATGTAGTCCGCGATCGACTGGACGGCCTGGCTCCGTCCCTGGGTGCCCAGCGCGGTGGAGATCTGGTCGGAGATGCCGGTGAGCGCGTCACTGCGCAGCTGGAACGCCAGGTTGAGCTCACCCTGAGCACCCTTCAGCTCGTCCGGGGTGTCGAGTGCCTCCACCCGGTTCGTGAGGTCCTCTGCGCCGCCTCGATACGACTTGATCTCGGCCTCGAAGCTGAGGGCGCTGAGGTTTCCGGGGTCGCTGAGCCGCGCGAAGAAGTCGTGGGAGAGCTGGTCCGACTGGGCGACGATCGCGGTCAAGTCGCGGGCGTAGTTCTCGAAACCACGCTGCTTGCGCTCATTCAGGCACCCCCGGATCCCGAGCACGATCAGGATCAAGAGCACGACCACCAGGCCGGCGCCGACCGCGCGGCGAACCATGATCTGACGCTGGCGAACGGCGTCCAACGCCGGAGAGTATGACCCCTGCCCCCGGCGGCAGCCCGCTCTGCACGAGTACCTACGCACGAAGCCTTGCGCCGTCCGGGGAGGGTCCTCGAGGCCGGCGGCGAAGCTCGGACCCGGAATGCTGGGTGAGGTCGTCATGGGACGCTTTCGTGTCCTGGACCGGGTCGGCTCGGGAGGGATGGGCACCGTCTATCGGGCCTTCGACGAGAGGCTCCAGCGACAGGTTGCGGTGAAGGAGATCGCCGGCGCTGACGCTCGACGGGTGCTGCGCGAGGCCCAGGCGGCCGCTCGCCTCAACCACCCGAGCATCGTGACGCTGTACGAGTTGGGCTCGGTTGGTGACCGGGCTTTGCTGGTGAGCGAGCTGGTCGAAGGCTCGACGCTGGCGGAACTGGCTCAGCGCGAGGGTGTCAGCGATCGCGAGGTCGCGGAGTTCGGCGCGGACATCTGCGAGGCGCTCGCCCACGCTCACGGCCGCGGGGTGATCCACCGCGACGTCAAGCCCCAGAACATCGTCGTTCGCGCTGACGATGGCGTGGGTAGGCGAGCGAAGCTCATGGACTTCGGGATTGCTTCGGTGACGGACGGTCCAGCGCTGACGGCGACCGGGGACGTGGTTGGGACGCTTGCTTACATGGCGCCGGAACAGGCCGAGGGTGAGCCGGCCGGTGAGCCGGCCGACACCTATTCGCTTGGGCTCACGCTGTACGAGATGTGGGCCGGCACGAACCCCGTGGCGCGCGAAACACCGGCGCACACCGCCAGGGAGATCGGCCGCCCGCTTCCTTCGCTGTGCGACTATCGGCCGGACCTCCCGCACGGGCTCACCGCCTGCGTCGACGGATGCCTTCGCCCGGAGCCGGGGTCGCGCCCCCCGCTCCACGAGCTCCACCGCCGTCTGGTGGCGGCGCTTCCCTCGCTCGACGGGCAGCGCCCCGTCCCCCCACCGCATGCTGACGAGCGAGCCGGGGATGGAGCGGGCTGGCTGCGAGTTGGCCAGCTCGTGGCGCTTACCGCATGGGGACTGGCCGTGACGCTGGTGGCCGCGGCCTTCGGGCGCCCGGGCCTGGCCCTGATCCTGGGCCTGTTGACCGCCCCCGCCATCCTCGTCGCCTCGCGCCTGTCTTGGGCCCCGTTGCCACTCGTGGCTCCGTTGCTCGGCGTGTTATCGGCGGCGCCGGTCTATCCGGCAGCAGCCGGAGCACGCGGGACCGCATTGGAGCGTGGAGTGCTTGGCGCACTCGGCTGGTGCTGGCTGCTGGTGGGGGCGGCGAGCATCGACGCGGGGTCGCGGTTCGGGCTCATCGACAAGGCGCCACACGGTTGGAGCCGTTCCACGGCCGATGCCGCAAGCGCGCTGATCTGGCCGCTCCTGGCCCCGGAGGTGCTGCTCGGCGCACTTGTCTTCGCGCTGGCCGCCGCCGCTTTCGGGGTGATTCTGCGCGCCGGGCACGTCGCCCTTGCTTTGCTCGGCGCCTTGCTGTGGTCGGCCGGGCTGGAAGCCGGTCTCCAGCTCGTGTCCGACGGTGGCGGACTCAGTGACCGCCCGCTGCTGATTGCGGCAGGGGCGCTCGTGGCCGTGATCATCGAGTTCCGCGTGCGCCGGCCGCAGGCTCCCGCCCCCCCGGCGCCGATACCAGGCGGCCGCGCAGCAATCCAGGGCGGAGGATCGGGCGGAATGCCGTGATTCAGATGGGTCAGGCTCGCGTGTGCTCGCGGGGGTCAGCACTCTAGGATTCGCTGCCCCACCGAGCAGTGCCCACAGGTGCGGCCGCCGCTCGCCGCCCCGCACAAGGAGCTTCGGATCAGCGTTCTGCGAAATCTCGAGCAACGAATCGAGAACCTCGTCGAAGGGGTATTCAGCCGTGCCTTTTCGTCGCAGGTGCAACCCGTCGAGATCGCCCGCAAGCTGGCCAAGGAGATGGACGCCCATCGGACGGCGTCCGTGTCCCGGGTCTATGTCCCGAACCAGTACACGGTCTGGCTGTCCACCGAGGACCGGCAGCGGCTCGAGGGGTACGAGCGCTCGCTTGAGCAGGAGCTGTCTGGGTACCTGCTCGAGCACGCCCGTCGTCAGGATTACGCGCTGCTGACGCGACCCGAGGTCAACCTCGAGACGGACGACCGCCTGCGGCTTGGAGAGTTTGGGATCCAGACCCGGCTGGTGAAGCCGCCCGCCCGCCAGGGCGAGGAGCCATCCCAGGGAGAGGAAGGCCACACGATGGTCTACAGCGCGCCGCCGAAGCAGTCGCGCAAGGAGCGGCGTCGGCCAGGAGGCCATCTGACCGAGACGAAGGCGATCGTGACCGTGGATGACCGCAGGTACGTGCTTGACGGCCCCGTGGCGGTGATCGGGCGCGCACACGGGTGCGACTGTGTGCTCGCGGACCCGAACGTCTCGCGGGAGCACGCGGAGTTGCGCCGCGGCTCTACCGGAGACTGGCAGATCGTCGACCTGGGCTCGACCAACGGCGTCAAGATCAACGGCCGGCGTGTCGACCGGTCGCGGCTGTCGCCCGGGGACGAGGTGACACTCGGGACGACGAGATTCACCTTCGACATCGAGCAGTAGCTTTTCCATGGAGACCGAGCCGATCGCGGTAGCGCTCAAGTTCGGCTTCCTCGCCGTTCTCTATCTGTTCCTGCTCTGGGTGGCAAGGAGCGGCTTTCGCGAGTTGCGCCGAACGTCCGCACCAGCGCCTGACGCGACCGGCGTCTATCCAGTTGGACCGGGCGGCCGGGCAGCGGCCACCGACGCCTCCTTGGTGGTGACCCGCGGGGGAGGCCTGGAGCCGGGCGAGCGCTTCGATCTGTTTGGAGGGATCTCGATCGGGCGCTCAACCGACGCCGACGTCAGGATCGAGGACCGCTTCGCGTCGGGGGTGCACGCGCGCCTCTACTCACGCGGAGCCAGCTACTACGTTGAGGACATGAACTCCACCAATGGGACGTTCCTCAACGGGGGGCGTCTCGACGGGGAAGCGAAGCTGAGCGACCTCGATGAGCTTCGGATCGGCGACACCGAGTTTCGCTTCGAGCTCGAGGTGCCCGGAGTCTGATGCTGCGCGTCGCCGAGGAGGCTCATCGCACGGACACGGGACGTCAGCGCAACGCGAATGAGGATGCGTACTTTGCTCGCGAGTCGCTGTTCGCAGTCGCAGATGGCATGGGCGGCGCGCAAGCCGGCGAAGTTGCCTCGCGGCTGGCGGCCGAGTCGTTCGAGCCTGTCACCCGCGGCGAGGAGTCACCGGAGGCTTACCTGCGAGCGATCGCCAGGACAGCCAACGCCCGCATTCACCACCTCGCCCAGGCCGACTCCTCGCGTTCGGGGATGGGGACAACCCTGACGGCCGCCCTGCTGGAGGACGACGAGGTGAGCTTCGCCCACGTCGGCGACAGCCGTGCGTACGTGTTCCGCGAGGGTGAGCTGAAGCTCTTGACTTCCGACCACTCGCTGGTCGAGGAGCTCCGCCGTCAGGGCCGTCTGACCGATGAGCAGGCTGAGGACCATCCCCAGCGCTCGATCATCACTCGGGCGCTGGGCCCTGAGCGGGAGGTCGAGGTGGACACGATGACCTACCGGGCGCGGTCCGGGGACATCTACCTGCTCTGCTCGGACGGGCTGACGACGATGGTCCGTGAGGAGCGGATCGCGGCCACGCTGGCGGAGACCGAGAGTCTCGACGACGCCGTCTCGAGCCTGGTGCGGGAGGCGAACGAGGCCGGAGGCCGAGACAACATCACCGTGGTCGCCTTCCGAGTGGAGGACGCCGAGCAGGCGGCCGAGACCAAGGAGCATCCCACCCTGATCGGCCCGGCCGCGGAGGAGGCGGGGTTGGCCGCGGGGGCTCTTGCGGAGGCCCGAAGCGGCGAAGCGGCGAGGCCCGGGGAGCGGGGTGCGCCCATTACGCCGGCTCGCAGGTGGCCGCGGCGCCTCGCCACGTCCCTGGTTGCGGTCGCGGTCCTCGCCGCCGTGGTGGGCGCCGCCGTCTATGGCTTGCACCAGGTGTACTTTCTCGGGACGGACTCCGGGGGCCGGGCCGCGCTGTACCGCGGGCTTCCGTACCGGCTGCCGCTGGGGATCGATCTCTATACGGAGATCTACTCGGCGCCAATCCAGGTCAGCGCGATTCCCGCCAACCGACGCGACGGCGCCACGAATCACACGCTCCGCTCCCACGACGACGCTGCCGACCTGCTAAATGATCTCCAGTCGGCGGCGGAGCGGGCCACGCGAAGCTCGAACGCGCAGGGCAAGCAGAATGGGAGCGCGCCCGGGGCGCAAAATGGGCGCGCACCTCAGAATGGCGGCTCGGGTGGTGGGGGCGGGCGGTGAGCGCTCGCAACCGCGAGCTGTTCGCGCTGATCCCGGTTGCCCTGCTCGTCACGGGCGGCTTCGCGGCGGTGTTCATCGTCGAGTCGAGCCAGATCGGGGATTTGAGCTTGATCTACGGCGGCTACTTCCTGGCCGTCTGCCTCGCCATTCACGTGTTCATCCGGGCGCGGCTCCCCTATGCCGATCCCTACCTGTTTCCACTCTGTGCGCTCCTGGCTGCGATCGGCCTGGTGATGCTGTTTCGGATCGACGAGGACCTGGCCCTGAAGCAGGCGTCGATTTTCGTCGGCGGCGCGGCTCTGCTTGCGGCCACGATCCTGTTCGTCCGCGACTACCACGCCCTAGAGCGCTACCGCTACCTGATCGCCATCGGCGGGATCCTGTTGCTGCTGGCCACGCGCGTTCCGGGGCTCAGGGCACCGGTGAACGGTGCATACCTCAACATCAACCTGGGCCCATTCTCGTTCCAGCCGGCGGAGCTCTCGAAGATCTGCATCGTCATCTTCCTGGCGAGCTATCTGCGCGAAAAGCGCGAGCTCCTGGCGGTGGCTGCTCGACGGGTCGCGGGGCTGACCATCCCACCGCTGAAGCACTTCGGCCCGCTGCTCGTGGTCTGGGGAGGGGCGATGCTGATGCTCTTCTACATCAGCGATGTCGGAAGCTCGCTGATGTTCTTCGGTGCGTTCCTGGCGCTCCTCTACGTCGCCACCGCCCGTTTCTCCTACGTGGTTGCGGGGATCGCGCTCTTCTTCGTCGGCGCCTTACTGGTCCAGAGCCTCATCCCTCACATCGGTGACCGGGTCGACATCTGGCTCGACCCGTGGCACAGCAAGGCGGTTGGGGCGGGCCAGATCCAGCAGTCGCTGTTCGCCCAGGCGGACGGCGGCCTGTTCGGGGAGGGACTTGGGGAGTCATTGCTGAAGCTCCCAGGGCCGTTCGCGCCTCACTGCGCAGAGCCGTTTCCCGACTGCGGCAGCATCCTGCCCGCGCCCCACACGGATGAGATCTTCGCGGTCATCGTCAGCGATCTTGGGTTGTTTGGCGGCGCGGGCGTGGTGGCCGTGTATGCGTTGATCACCGCTCGCGGGCTGAAGATCGCAGTCATGGCGCGCGATGGGTTCTCGAAGCTGTTGGCGGCAGGCCTCACCGCGGTGTTCGCGCTCCAGGCGGTGGTGATCATCGGCGGCGTGGTCAGGCTCATCCCGCTGACCGGGGTCACCCTTCCCTTCGTCAGCTTCGGGGGGAGCTCGGTGATCGCCAACATGATCCTGCTCGCCCTGTTGCTGATGATCTCCAACGATGCACGCCGCCCGCCGGCGCCGCCCCGCGATCTTCGGCGGGACTGGGAGGAGCTGCCGGCGTGAACTCGCCGATCATCCGCCTCTACGGGCTCATGCTGCTGCTGTTCGCGGCGCTGGTCGGGTTCACGTCCTACTGGGCCGTGTTCGACGCGGACGACCTCAGGGACAATCCCGAAAACCGCCGCCCGCTGATCGCCGAGCAGACGGTCAAGCGCGGCACCATCAAGACCGCGGACGGAGTCACGGTCGCAGAGAGCTTTCCGGTGGGTGGCGGAAAGAACCCCGTGTACGTCCGCAGGTACCCGCAGGGGGCCCTGTTTGGAAACCCGGTCGGCTATAGCTTCATCGAGGTCGGCCGCTCGGGGATCGAGCGGTCAGAGAACGGCTTTCTGGCCGGTGAGCGCAACGAGTTCGCCTCGATCATCGACCAGCTTCGCGACGTTCCCCAGGAAGGTGACGACCTCACCCTGACCATCGACTCGGAGGCGCAGCGGGTGGCGAGCGAGGGGCTTCAGTCGGCGATCGCCTCGACCGCCGGTGCCGCCGGTGCCGGCGGAGCCGTGGTCGCGATCGATCCCTCCACGGGGGCGGTCAAGGCGATGGTCTCGACGCCCGGCTTCGATCCGAACCTGGTCAAGCAAACGGACACCTTCAAGCAGCTGAACAAAGATGAGAGCGCGCCGCTGGTCAACCGCGCCACCCAGAGCACCTACCCACCCGGGTCGACGATGAAGGTGGTCACCGCCGCCGCCGCGCTCGACTCGGGCGAGTTCACCCCGGACACAGTGCTCAGCGGGCGCTCGCCGCAGGAGATCGGGGGCCTGCCGCTGTCCAATGCCGGCGGCGAGCAGTTCGGCGACATCGACATGACGACGGCGCTCACCCACTCGGTCAACACCTATTTCGCCCAGGTCGGCGAGAAGCTCGGCACCGACACGATGGTCGAATACATGAAACGGTTCGGCTTCTATAGCGACCCGCCGCTCGACTATCCCGACGCTCAGATGAAGGCGAGCGGCCCCTACAACTCGGACGGCGACCTGGTCACCGATGGCTTCGACGTCGGACGGGTAGCGATCGGACAGGGTGGCGCCGAGGGCCAGATCCTGGCCTCGGCATTGCAGATGGCGGAGGTGGCCGCCACCGTCGGCAACGGCGGCGTGCTGATGAAGCCGACCTTCCTATTGCGGGTCACGGACCCCGATGGACGGGTGACGAAGGACCTGGATCCTCAAGAAGAGGATCGGGCGGTCAGCGAGGAGACGGCCTCCCAGCTGACGGAGATGATGACTAACGTCACTGAGGAGGGAACGGCCGCCGGGCTGACGGTTGACGGCGTCTCCTTCGCCGGCAAGACCGGGACGGCCGAGATCAGCGACCCGGCGGAGGGCATCAACCAACCCTGGTTCATTGCCTTTGCCCCCGCGGAGAACCCGGAGGTCGCCGTCGCCGCCACGGTGGAGCGTTGCCAGGGGTGCTTTGGCGCCCAGGTGGCCGGCCCGATTGCGACCCAGGTGATGGAGACCCTGCTCAACCGATGAGGCTCGAGGCGGAGACGCTGGTTGCCGGTCGCTACCGGCTGCTGGCAAAAATCGGCGCAGGCGGGATGGCGGACGTGTGGTGCGCCGAGGACACCATGCTCGACCGCCGCGTGGCGCTCAAGTTCCTCCACGACCGGTTCGCTCAGGACGAGCAGTTCGTGGAGCGGTTTCGCCGAGAAGCGTCGTCGGCCGCCGGCCTCCAGCATCCGAACGTGGTGGGCGTCTTCGATCGCGGCACCTACGAGGGCAGCCACTACATCGCCATGGAGTACGTGGAGGGCGCGTCGCTGAACGACCTGATCGAGCGCGGACTCTCGGTCGGTGAGGCGGTGGAGATCGTCCGGCAGGTCCTGGCCGGCGCCCGGTATGCGCACGAGCACGGGATCATCCACCGCGACCTGAAGCCGCAGAACGTGCTCGTGGACGCGGAGGGGCGCGCCAGGGTGACGGACTTCGGGATCGCCCGGGCGGGCGTCTCCGAGATCACCCAGACAGGCTCGGTGCTGGGCACCGCGCAATACCTATCCCCCGAGCAGGCGCAGGGCCTGCCGGTCACCGCTGCCTCGGACATCTACTCCATCGGGGTGCTGCTGTACGAGGCGCTCACCGGGCACGTCCCGTTCGAGGCCGAGTCGCCGGTGACGGTTGCGCTGAAGCAGGTGTCCGAGCGGCCCCGCCCGCCCAGCGAGCTCAACCCGACGGTCTCCCGCGCCATGGATGCGGTGGTGTTGAAGGCACTCGCAAAGGATCCCGCCAACCGGTTCGCGTCGGCGGAGGAGTTCCTCGAGGCGCTCGACGCCGCCGAGGCGGACCCCAGCGGCGCCGCCCTGGGCGACACGGCCGCCCACGAGGCGGTGGTGGTCGCCGCCGGGACGCCGCCGCCGGGACCACCGGAAGGCCCTCCGGAGCACCGCGGCTTCTTCACGCCCGCGAGGCTGCTCGTCCTGGCGCTCCTCCTGCTGTTGGTCGGCGGGGTGATCGCCTACGCATTGACTCGCCCGGACTCGGTGCTGGTGCCCACCGTGATCAACAAGGACCGCCCCCAGGCTGAGGCGATCCTCCGCGACGCTGGATTCGAAGTCGCAGTCAAGGAGGAGTCGACCGACGCGCCCAAGGGAAGAGTCTTGGAGCAGGACCCAACCGCAGGCTCAGAGGTCGATGAGGGCTCCACGGTGACGATCACCGTCTCCAGCGGGTTGGGCACTGTTGTGGTGCCCCCGGTGGCGGGATTGGCTGAAAAGCAAGCGCGAGAGAGACTCAAGGACGCCGGCTTCAGTGTCCGGGCGGATCAGAGACCTTCGAGCAGGGTGAGGGCTGGGCTGGTGATCGGCACGGAGCCCCCAGTGGGAACCGAGCTCGAGCGCGGCAGTCGCCTCACTCTGGTGATCTCGAGCGGGGCGAAGCTGGTCCCGGTGCCCTCGGTGGTCGGGCAGCAGCAGGACCTCGCCGAAAGCGCGCTGCGCGATGTGGGCCTGATTCCGGACATCGAGCAGCGCGACTCCGACCAGCCCGAGGGCGAGGTGATCGCCCAGGACCCGGCGGGCGGCAGCACGGTAAAGAAACACACCACCGTCACCGTGGTCGTCTCGAGCGGAGCCGGCTCGGCGATCGTGCCGAACGTCGTCGGAGAGTCCAAGGACCAAGCGAGGACGGACCTGAAGAATGCCGGGCTGAGCGTCCGGATCGTGAAGCGAACGACGACAGACCCGAACGAGGACGGCCAGGTCCTCGACCAATCCCCGACCGCGGGAACGCGCCTTCGCCGCGGCGAGTTCGTGACCGTCTTCGTCGGCAAGTTCTCCGAGCCGCCGACGACCACAACGCCAACCACGACGACGCCCAGTCCCTGATGCGGGTGGCGGTGCTGAGCGGCGGGCGCTCGAGCGAGCACCAGGTCTCGCTGCGCTCCGGCGCCTCGGTGGTCGACGGCCTGCGAGCCGCGGGCCACGACGTGATCCCGGTCTTGCTCGAACGCGACGGGCGCTGGACCGTCGAGGGCAAGGAGGTCGAGCTGCGCGCCGGGGGCGGCCTGCTCGACGCCGAGGTCGCCTTCCCGGCTTTGCACGGTCCGTTCGGCGAGGACGGCACGGTGCAGGGCCTGCTCGAGTGCCTGGACCTCCCCTATGTGGGGCCCGGCGTGCTCGCCGCCGCCGTGGCGATCGACAAGCTGACCTTCAAGCGGGTGCTCGCGTTCCACGACATCCCTCAGGTGGCGTTCTGCGAGGCAGGCGAGGATGGCTGGCGCGATCGGACCGCGGCCATGGGGCCGCCGCTCTGGGTGAAGCCCGCTCGATTGGGCTCGAGCGTCGGGATCTCGAGGGTGGCCAGCATCGAAGGCGAACTGGACGAGGCGGTCGAGCTGGCTCGCCGCCACGACCCGCGAGTGATCGTCGAGGCGCACGGGGACGGCAAGGAGGTGGAGTGCTCGGTGCTCGGCAACGAGGCACCGCGGACCTCGCCACCCGGCGAGATAGTCGCCCACGCTGACTGGTACGACTACGAGGCCAAGTACTCCGACGGCGGGATGGACCTGATCGTGCCGGCCCGGATCGGGGAGGCGACGGCAGCCCGCGTACGGGAGCTCGCGGCGCGCGCCTTCCGGGCGATCGACGGCTCAGGCCTGGCGCGGTGCGACTTCTTCGTCCGCGACAGCGGCGAGGTCCTGGTCAACGAGCTGAACACGATCCCGGGCTTCACCGCCACCAGCGTGTTCGCGAAGCTGTTCGAGGCCGACGGCCTGGACTACCCGGAGCTCTGCGACCGCCTCGTGCGACTCGGTGTCGAGCGGTACGAGAAGCAACGCGCCTTCGAGTTCTGAGCGGCAGCGGTTGCCACCGAGCCGGATCCCTCGGCGAAAGCCTCAGCTGGATAGCTGCACGTCGCCGATCGCCACGTTGTAGCCGCCGTCGGAGGAGGCGGCCTTGGTGATCCAGAGCAGGTAATAGCGCGAGGGACTGGTGGCAGTGAGCTCCACGGTCTGGTCGGTGTCCACGTCGGATGCCTCACCGATCGGCTCCCCCCAGCCCTGAAGCGAGGTTGGCGGGCCGGAGTCGGCGCCATAGACCTTCAGGCTCCAGCCGCCGACATCGGAGCGAATAGCCAGGTTCCTGCCCAGCACGGGCTCCCCGGCGTCCACGATCAACCCAACCCCGGGCTTGCCGACCGCGTCCTCGATTGCGGCGGCGTTGTAGGTCTCGGTGGTCCAGGTCGTGTCGGGGTTTGCATCGATTGCCAGGCCTGCCTCCGGGTCATGCTCCTCCCCGTCGCCCGGCGGGGGGTCGAAGGCCTGAGCGTCGCTGAGCTCGACAGCGGCGCCCTGAGGGGCGCCGCTGGCCGGCGACGACTGGTCGCCGCCCGTCAGCGCCGCGATCAGCAGCGCGGCGACGACCGCCAGGAGCACCAGGGCAACGCCGGCCGCCGAGACGCGCCGGGGGGTCAGCAGCCTTCGGCGAGCCGGAATCGCGTTGAGCACGTTCGTTGCCTCACCCTGGGAGGTGCCACCCCTGGCGACCTCGACCTCGAGCGCCCCCTCGAGATCGGCGAGCAGCGCGGTCATCTCGGGGTACCTCTTGCGGGGCTCCTTCGCCGTCGCCCGTTCGACCACGGCGGCGAGCGCCGAGGAGACCTCCGGGCGGCGCTCTTGGACGTCTGGCATGTCCTCGTTGACGTGCTTCATCGCCACGCCAACCAGGGTGTCGGCGTAGAACGGCACCTTGCCGGTGAGCATCTCGTAGAGCAGGACGCCCAGCGAGTAGACGTCGCACCGGGCGTCGATCTCCTGACCCATGGCCTGCTCCGGCGCCACGTAATCGGTGGTGCCCAGAACCCGGCCCGTCTTGGTGAGCCCGTCGGATTCGAGGGAGCGGGCGATCCCGAAGTCGGTCACCTTGGCGCGGCCCTCGGGGTCGATCAAGACGTTCTGCGGCTTGACATCGCGGTGGACGAGCCGATGGGCGTGCGCCGCGGCCAGCCCACGACCCACCTCGATCCCGTACGCGGCGGCCTCGACGATCGGCAGGTGCACCAGCCGGTCGATCCGCTGCTTGAGGGTCTCGCCCTCGACGTACTCGAACACGATGTAGGGGTAGCCGCCGTCCTCGCCGGCGTCGATCACCGCGACGACGTTCGGGTGGGAGAGCTGGGCCACAGCCCGAGCCTCGCGGCGAAAGCGCTCGATCTGATCCGGCTGGTCAGACATCTCGCGGTGCATGACCTTCACCGCCACCCAGCGCTGAAGCGTCTCGTCGCGCGCCAGGTACACCGTCGACATGCCGCCGCTGCCGAGCTTGGACTCGAGGCGGTAGCGCCCCGACAGCACGGTCCCGATGAGAGTGGTCGCGAGCCCCGTTTTCGCCTCCTCGCTCATTCGTCCCTCAGTATGCCCCCGATTATCGCGGTGCTGCCGCCGGAATCGGCTCCGGAACGGATTGCTTCATGGGGCGGATCCTCTAATTCGGCGTGCCTCGCTCCATGGAGCGGATCAGCTCGATCAGCTCGCTTGGGGCTTTGGCCGGTGAACCGGTGTCGAAGGGCGGCTCCGGGTCGTACTCGATCCCGAGCTGGATGGCCTGCGCCACTTGGTCGCCGGCGAGTCGGCCGGCCAGGGTCAGGGCCATGTCGATCCCGGCCGAGACGCCGGCGGCTGTGACCACCTTGCCGTCCTCGACCACTCGCTCGGCGACCGGCTCGGCGCCGAGCTGGGCCAGGCGGTCCAAAAAGGCCCAGTGGGTGGTGGCGCGCTTGCCGTCGAGGATCCCTGCGGCTCCGAGCACCAGCGCCCCCGTGCACACCGAGGTCGTCCAGGTGGAGTCGCCGTGAACGGCGCGCACCCAATCCAGCACCTCCGGATCCTCCATCAGGGGCCGGCTCCCAGCGCCGCCGGGAATCAGCACCACCTCAGGGCGGGGGAGCTCGCTGATCGCAAGATCGGCTTCCAAACCCAGATCGCCCGTGTCGGTTCGCTTCGGCCCCTGCTGCTTGCCGACGAAGCGAACCTCGGCTCCGGGCACGCGCGACAGGACTTCATAGGGGCCGATCGCGTCGAGCGCGGTGAGGCCGTCGAAGATCAGGATCGCGATCTGCAATTTCCTAGCCCCTGCGAATCTCGCCGGCGGCGTCTGTCGCGTTCCCGATTCGCCTCGCGGTCGGATAGCGGGCGCGCAGCTGCTCCAGCGCCGAGCTCTCATCCTTGGCGGCGACCACGCAGCAGAACCCGCAGCCCATGTTGAAGACCCGATGCATCTCGTCGTCGGAGACCTCGGCCAGCTCCTGGATCAGGTCGAAGACGGGAGGCACGGGTAGTGGATCGTCGATCTCATACCCGACCTCGGCCTCGAGCCGGAGCAGGTTGTCGAGGCCCTCGCCGGTGATGTGGACCAGCCCGCGGACGTCCACTGGCGAGTGAAGCAGGTCCAGCACCGCGCGAACATAGATCTCGGTCGGCTCGAGAAGCACCTCGCCGAGCGGGCGACCAAGGCGGTCATCCTCCAGTGGAATCTCGTCGAGCGCCCTGCGCGCCAGCGTGTATCCGTTCGAGTGCAGCCCGGAGGACGGAAGCCCGATCACCGGGTCGCCGGGCTTGACCGCGGCGCCGGTGACGATCGCGTCGAGATCGACCAGGCCGACACACGTTCCACCGAGCTCGTGCCCGGAGACGATGTCCGGCACCTGGGCGATCTCGCCGCCGGGGATCTCGATCCCGGCGAGCTCCGCTCCTCTGGCAAGGCCGACCCCGAGCTGCTCGCAAACCGCGGGGTCGGCTTGCTCCGTGAGGATGAAGTCGAGCATCGCGATCGGCTCCGCGCCAACACAGATCACGTCGTTCACGTTCATCGCGACGCAATCGATTCCGATCGTGTCGTATTGGCCGAGGCGCTCGGCGACGACCATCTTGGTGCCGACCGTGTCGGTGGAGAGCGCCAGGCCCGTGCGGTCGTCGACCCGCAGCACGCTCGCGTAGTGCCCCGGAAGCGGCACGACCCGCGATGCCCTACCCGGGTCGATCGTTCGCAGGCTTCGCAGCAGGGCTACGACGGCGCTGTCGGCGGCCGTCTGGCTCACTCCGGCGCGCTCGTAAGCGTCGCTCATCGACGTCCGAGCCTATACAGCACCGCCCCCGCCAAGGCCACGCGGTAGGCGGCATACGGCCAGAGGGCCCGGTCTCGTTCCACCAGGTCGATCAGCTTCTGCGAGGCGAGAGTGGACGCGAAGGAGGCTGCAACGCCGGCGGCCATCGCCTGAGCGAGGGCGGGGTCGATGCCGCGGCGCCGCAGCCTGGTGCCCTTGAGCACGGTCGCGCCGACGATCACGGGCAGGGCGACTGTGCGCGAGAGGAGGTTCGCGTGAGCGCGCGTGAAACGACGCCAGCGGGCGGCCGCGAGCGTCGCACCGTTTCGGGACACCCCTGGGGCCAGGGCCGTGGCCTGAGCAAGGCCAAGGGCGAGGCCATCGCCGGGGGTGGCGTCGCCAGGCCCCCGAACCTGTGGACGGCGGTCGGCGACGGCCATCGCGACGGCGCCGGCCACCAAGCCGATGGCGGTGGCGCGAGGGCCCCCAAGGCGGCGCTCGATCTGCCGTTCGAGTCCATAGCCGATGATTGCGGGCGGCACGAAGGAGAGTGCCACCACGGCGGCACGCCTGGCGTCGAATTCGCGAAGCTCCTCCGCGATCACGCGGCGCTGGCCGACCAGCAAGGCTGCGGCCGCGCCTGCGTGGAGCGCCACTTCGAAGCTCTTGCGAGCTTCGGGGTCCAGCTCGTTCCATCGCCAGCCGGCCAGCCAGGGCAGCAGCGAAAGGTGGGCCGAGCTGGAGACCGGGAGCAGCTCGGCTGGTCCCTGAACCACCCCCAGCCCGACGGCTCGCGCCGGGCTCAGGCCGGAGGCGTGGGCTCCCACTCTGCTCTTCCACGACGCCGTCTGATGAAGAAGTAGGCGAGGCCGATGACCGCTGCGGCGATCACCACGTAGTCGGCGTAGTGCAGGTAATCCCGCCAGTCCTCCCACCGGTCTCCGACTTCGCGACCGATGATCGCCAGCAGCAGAACCCATGGGATGCAGCCGGCGAGGGTGAAGACGACGAATCGCCCCAGCGGCATCCGCGCCACCCCCGCGGGCAACGAGATGAAGGTGCGGACTATCGGCAACATCCGCGTGAAGAAGACGGTGGCCGAGCCGTGGCGCTCGAACCATCGGTCCGCCCATTCGAGGTGGCGGCGGTTGATATGGATCAGCTTGTTGCGATCGAGCAGCTCGATCCGCCCGTAGTAGCCCACGGCATAAGCGATCAGCGAGCCCGCCAGGTTTCCGAGCGAGCCGGCGGCAACGATTCCGAACATGGACAGGTCGCCCTGGGAGACATTGAAGCCCGCAAACAGCATGATCGCCTCACTGGGGATGGGAATACACGCGCTCTCCAGGGCCATGAGGACGAAGACGCCGGCCAGGCCGGTGGCGTCGATGATGTCCGTGGCGGCACGGACGATTGGGTCGAGGATGTCGCCGGTCACGCGTCGTCAGCATTACACTCGCCGGAATGGCCCGCCTCGATGACACATCGGCGCGCGAGGACGAAGGCCGGCAAGGGTCCGGGGGTGGCGGTTTGAGGGCCCTGGTGCGCCGGGGGGCGATCGATCACGTCTACGGCCGGCGGTTCCTGAAGTTCGGAGCCGATGCTCTGCTCGCCGCTGCCGCCTTCGCCCTTGCCTTCAACCTGCGCTTCCTCGACGCGTCCGGTGGGATCCCGGACCGCTACTGGACCATGCTCACCGGAACGATCGTCTTCGTCGCTCTCGGCAAGGCAGCCGTGTTCAGCCTCCTCGGCCTGCACCAGAAGTGGTGGCGCTACTTCCAGCTTCCCGACCTGTGGCCCATCGTCCGCGCCGCCGCCGTGACCAGCGGGCTGCTGGTTGCGGTCTTCACGCTCGCGAAGCCCTACCCCTACAACCTTCCGAGGTCGGTGATCGTCTACGACTTCCTGCTCACGGTCATTCTGGTGGGCGGCGCCAGGCTCGCGAGACGGATGATCGCCGAGCGGCCCGACCGCGCCACTCGCCGCCGCACCCGCGGGGTGTTGGTCGTCGGTGCCGGCTCTGGCGGGCAGATGGTGGCTCGCGAGATGCGGCTGAACCCGAACCTCGGCGCGAGCATGATCGGCTTCCTGGACGACGATCCCCGCAAGCGGGGCATGCACGCGGCCGGGGTGAAGGTCCTCGGCTCGACCGACGACATCGGCGCGATCCTCGACCGCAAGGCGCCAGACGAGGTGATCATCGCGATTCCGTCGGCGCCCGGCGTGCTGCGCGCCAAGGTGGTGGCGGCGTGCCGGGAGCGGGAGATTCCGGTGCGCACGCTTCCGACCGTGTTCGAGCTGTTGCGCGGAGACGTCCAGCTCACCCGCCAGCTCCGCGAGGTCAGGGTCGAGGACGTCCTGGGACGCGAACCGGTGGTGATGGAGCTGGAGAGGGTCGGTGCCTATCTGGACGACAAGATCGTCATGGTCACGGGCGCCGGCGGCTCGGTCGGAGCCGAGCTTTGCCGCCAGATCGCGCGCGTGGGGCCGAGGCTCTTGGTTCTGCTCGACCAGGCTGAGGACAACCTGTTCCGGATCGACCTCGAGATGCTCGAGGAATGGCACTTCACCCGGGTCGAGGCCGTGCTCGCCGATTGCAGGGAGGCGGAGCGGATGCTCGAGGTGATGCAGCGCTTCAAGCCGGACATCGTCTTCCATGCCGCCGCCTACAAGCACGTGCCGCTGATGGAGGCGAATCCGCTCGAGGCGGTGCGGAACAACGCGATCGCCACACGCGTCACTGCGGAGATGGCCGCCGTGGCGGGCGCGGAGCGGTTTGTGCTGATCTCCACCGACAAGGCTGTCAACCCCGGGACCGTGATGGGTGCCTCGAAGGCGATGGCGGAGTGGATCACCGAAGCGGCCGGGCGGCGCCATCCCAGCACCCGCTTCGTGATCGTGCGCTTCGGCAACGTGCTGGCGTCCTCGGGGAGCGTGGTGCCGATCTTCCGCGCCCAGATCGAGAGGGGCGGGCCGGTGACCGTCACGCATCCGGACATGACCCGCTACTTCATGACCATCCCCGAGGCCGTGCAGCTCGTGATCCAGGCTGGAAACCTTGGCTCGGGCTCCGGCGAGGTGTTCGTGCTCGAGATGGGGGAGCCAGTGCGGATCCTGGATCTGGCTCGCAACATGATCAACCTCGCCGGCTACAAGCCCGATCAGGATGTGGCGATCCAGTTCGTCGGTCCCCGCCCCGGCGAGAAGATCCACGAGGAGCTCTTCAACCTCGACGAGAGTGCGCAGCCGACAGCCGCGGAGCGCATCGTTCGCGCCGTGCGCAGGGACCCGTTGGACCCCGCCTGGGTAGAGCGCACGGTCGAGCGGCTCGAGGCGCTGGTCGCCGCTGGTGACGAGGCGGGACTGGCTGACCGTGTGGTCGAGGTGGTCACCGAGCGAATCTCGGACTCCGCCGCCGTCTCGGAGCCGGCGGCCCCGGCCACGGACATCCCGCACTAGGCGCCGCCCCGGGAGGCGAAGCCAGGTTTCTGGACCCGGGTACCCCGGGGCCTAAGATGCGCCCGCACTGATGGACTTCATCGAGTCGATCGGCCCCGTTCTGGGCATCGTGGCTTTCGTGGGGCTGGCGGCGCTGGCCTTTCTGCTGTTCCAGCAGGCCCGTGACCTCCGCCGCCTGCGCGAATGGGCCGGCCGGGCCCCCGAGCGCGCCCAGGAGGCGGCCGATGCCGTGCAGGCTGCGGGGGAGGCGTCTCGCACCGACGCCGACGCGGAAGTGGCTGAGGCGCCGGCCCCCGGCGGGCTCGGCGCGGCCTGGGCGCGGTTCAGGGGAGCGACCACTTCGCGTTGGGCGGAGCTCGAGCGCCGCCTTCCCGTCGACGGACGATATGTCCTCGCGGTCGTCGTGGGCGCAGTGATCGTGGTGGGAGTGCTCACCAGCGGCTTCGGCCTGGTCGGCGACGAGGATGGCAAGGGGCATCGGCACGGTGGAGGCTCGCCCAAACCGACGGTTGCCATCCTTAACGGGACGGGCGTCCCGGGCTTGGCGGCGCAGGTCGACAAGGAGGTGGTGAGGGCCGCGGGGTACAAGACCGGGCCCATTGACAACGCGGGCTCGACCGTCACCAGCACCGTGGCGATGTTCGCGCCGGGTCATGAGGCAGACGCCAAGCGGTTGGCGAAAGCGGTCGAAGCGCAGCTCGGAAAGACGCCCACCCAGGCGATGACGAGTGACATCAGCTCTCTTGCGGGGAGCGCCAAGCTGGCGCTTGCGCTGGGCGTTGACGATTCCCAGTTCGGGTCAGGCTCGGGCTAGTGGCACTCATCGACGTCTACGACGTGGGCCTCCACCTGCCGGCGTATGTCTCGCTCGCGGCTGCCCTGGCCTGCGTCCTGCTCCTGCCTCTCTACTTTTCGCAGCGGCGCGATCTGTTGCGCCTCCATGCCTGGATGGAGCGCGAGCCGGGTCATCCGGCGGCCGATATGGCTGCCAGCGAGGCCCTCTTGGACCGCGCCGAGACGGAGCTGGAGCAATTTCTGGGGACCGAGTATCAGGCACCCAGCGCCGACCAAGCAGACGAACAGGCGGTCGCGGAGCCAACCCTGGTGGCACCGCCCGTGCCGGCGCCGGCGGGGTCCGGACCGCAGCGGGTGACGACCGAGCGGCCCGCCCTGGAGCGGATCACGACGGAGCGGGCCGCCCTGCTGCCGCATCCGCGCCGGCGCCGGCTGGTCGCGCGGGTTACCCAGCCGCGCGTTCTCTCCGCGATGGCGGCGGCCGCGGTGGTTCTCGGCCTGGTGGCGATCTTCGCGTCCGAGCAGTTCTTGGAGGGCGACGGTGGGTCGGGCAAGGGGCCGAAGCCCGGGTCGGTCGAGCCCGGCGACGTGGAGGTGGCGGTGCTCAACGGAACCTCCGTGCCCGGACTGGCGGCGAAGGTGGGCGATGACGTGAAGGTGAACGGGTTCCGGCTTGGGACGGTGACGAACAGCCGCGACCAGTTCGACCAGACCGTGGTCATGTACGCGCGAGGGCAGCAACCCGCTGGCAAGAAGGTGGCGCACGACCTCGGCGTGAAACCGCTGCAACCCATCGATCGTCAGACAGAGAGGACGGCCGGCGACGCCGACGTGGTGGTGATCGCGGGCGCCGACCGCGCCCAGCCGTGAGGCGCGCCGGACCCGTTCTCTTCGTGGCACTTTTGGTTGCGTCGGTCGTCGTCGCTGCGACCGTCCTGCATGCCCGGTCCCCGGACCTGGCACTCCAGGTGACCAGGTTCACGAAGGAGATCAATCCGCGGGGAGAGGGCAAGCACGGCGTGGCGCATATCCGGTTCTTCGTCCGCGAGAGCGACCCAGATGCGCGGGTGGAGATCGTCGGTCCCAACCTGAAGCTCATCCGCGTCCTCGCCAGCGGGCCGCTGGTCGCCGACCAGCCGGTCTCCTTCACCTGGAACGGCCGCACTGCCACCGGCGCTTTGGCCGACCCCGAGGACCGTTACCGGCTCAGGGTGGTGCTTCCCAACCGAGATCGCGACATGGTCTACCCGAGACGGATCTCCCTGCGTGCGGACGCCGGGCAATGACCGCTTCCGCCCTCGAGCTGGCGGGCATGCTGCTTGCTTGCGGCGGCGCGGCGGTGGCGCTGTTGGCTCGCGATCCGCGAATTCGATACGGCGCCGGGGCGATCGCGCTGGTGGCGGCCCCGGCGTTGGTTGCCGGCGACGTATGGCAGACGGAGCGCTTCGTCGACCTGCGGGGAGATCCGGCCAAGTTGGTCGCGGTGATCGCGTTCGCCGTGGTTGCTGTCGGCTGCGGGGCGGTGCTGTTCCACCGTGTCCGCTGGGCATTTCCGGTCAGCGCGTTCGTCGCCCTGCCCCTGCGCGTCCCGGTGCAGCTCGGCGGCGCGACCTCGCATCTGCTGTTGCCGCTCTATCTCGTGATCGCCGCCGGGTTCGTGTGCTTTGCATACCGCGCGCTCGCCCCCGATGGGAGCGCGGGCAAGGACGGCGCGAACCCGACCAACGCGGATGCCGCCGCAGAGGCGCCCGCTGTCACCTGGCTCTACCGTGCCCTTGCGGCGACGCTGGTGGTGTATGCCATCCAGACCGCCTACTCGGCGCACGTCTCGAACGCGATCGAGAACGCCGCCTTCTTTCTGGTCCCCTTCGCCGTCATGTTCGTCCTCCTGACCGAAGTGCGCTGGACTCCGCGGCTCCTCGGCGAGGTCCTGGTCGGGGTAACCGGCCTTGCCCTGCTGCTGGCCGGCGTGGCGTTCTGGGAGTACGCGGCGCGCGATCTGTTGCTCAGTCGCGGGAACCTGCTCCAGTCGAACCAGCTCCACCTCTACTTCCGGGTCAACTCGGTCTTCTACGACCCCAACGTCTTCGGTCGCTACTTGGCCCTCACCCTGGTCGCCTTGGCCGCGTATCTGGCCTGGGCCCGCGGGACGCGCGGCCCCATCGTTGCCGCGGCCGCCGCCGGCGTCCTGCTGGCGGCGCTCGCGCTGAGCTACTCGATCACCAGCTTCGGCGCCCTGCTGGCGGGCCTCTTGGTGGTCGCGGCGTTGCGCTGGAGCCTTCGCTGGGCGCTCGCGGGCGGGGCGGCGATCCTGATCTGCGGGGCGATCTTCCTGCTGGCGAGCGGCACCGGCGAGAGCGATCTCGGCTCGGCGAAGGACTTCGACACCACCACCTCGGGGCGGGTCGACCTGGTGCGTGGTGGCCTGGAGCTGGCGGAGGATCGGCCCATCTGGGGCTGGGGCTCCGGGTCCTTTGGAGCGGCCTTCTCGCGCCATATCGAGCGGGCGAGGACCACGGTCTCCCACTCGGAGCCGATCACCGTTGCCGCCGAGCAGGGGGGGATCGGCCTGGCGGTCTACCTGGGTCTGGTGGTCGTGGCCTTGGTTGTCCTTTTGAGTGGCGGCGTCGCCTCCGCGGGGCCGGCCGCTGCCGCGGCATGTTTCGTGGCGATGCTCGTGCACAGCCTGAGCTATGCGGGCTTCGCCATCGACCCCGCTACGTGGGCGCTGCTCGGCATGGGTGTGGCGTTACGGCGGTCACGTCCAGTCCCGGCGGCGGCCTCTGCCGCCGTCGGCAGTTGCGGTGCTCTCGTTCCCAAGAACGGCGACCCGCTGCCGTCCAGCAGTGGCCGTCCGGCATGACTTCGGCGACTTAGTGTTCGAGTACCTGCGCCGGCTGGCCACCACGGGGGCTGCCTACACGGCCTCCAGCGTGCTCTCGAAGCTGATCGCGGTCTTCCTGCTGCCGATCTATACGAGCTATCTCACGCCCAGCGACTACGGCGCGGCCGAGGTGATGCTCGCCTCGGTGATCGCCGCCAGCATCGTCGTGCGCCTGGGCGTCATCGAGGCGATCCTGCGCTTCTACTACCTCGCCGGCGAGCGCCCGGAGCGGGTCGTGTCGACGGGCTTCGCATCGCTGTTCTGGGGGGCGACGGTGGCCGCGGCGCTCGCCCTGCCATTTGCGGGACCGATCTCGCAGGCCCTGCTCGATCGCGAGGACGCCGGGCTCGCCCGACTCGCGATTCTCGGCCTCTGGACGCTCACCCTGTACGAGTACGCGCTCACGCTGCTCCGCCTCGATGAGCGGGCCCGCGCCTACTTCGGGATCACCGTCGCCAACGTCCTGGTGACCATTCCGTTCACGGTCTGGTTGATCGTGGTCCAGGACGAGCGCGCGAGCGGCATCCTGCTCGGCACCTTCGGGACGGGGGCGGCGTTCACAATCTGGATGCTTTGGCGCCAGCGCTCGCGGCTCTCCCTGGTGCCGGATGTAGGGCTCTTACGACGGATGCTTCGGTTCGGCTTGCCGACGATGCCCGCCGAGCTGTCCCTCTACTCGCTCAACTTCATCGACCGGATCATCCTGGTGCGCCTGGCGGGTCTCGCCGAGGCCGGCCTGTACGCGCTCGCGGTCAAGTTCGCTCAAGGCATCAACGTACTCGCCCGCGGCATCCAGCTGGCCTGGCCGCCGCTCGCCTACTCGATCCAGGACGACGAAGAGGCCCGCCGAGCCTATTCCGTGATCATCACCTGGTTCGCTGTGGTGCTCGCCTTCGGGGTGACGGGCCTGTGGCTCGAGGCGCGCTGGATCGTGCGGCTCCTAGCGGCGCCCGAGTTCTTCGCCTCATACGAGGCGGTCGGACTGCTGGCAACGGGTATCGCCCTGTACGCCCTCTACCTGGCGATGGTGGTCATCCTGGGACGCACCGGGCGCACCGAGTTCAGCTTTCCGCCGACGATCGCCGCCATGGCGACCAACATCGTCCTCAACCTGGTCCTGGTGCCATCGCTGGACATCGTCGGAGCGGGGCTTGCGCTGATCGCCTCGTACCTGGTGGTCCTGGTGCTGATGTATGTCTTCACGCAGCGCCTCTTCCCCGTTCCGTACGAGTGGCGACGCCTCGCCCTGGTCGTGCTCTGTGCGGCAGGGCTCATCGGTGCCGGCGAGGCTTTCCTTCCCACCTCGGGGTTGGTCGGCCTGGCGAGCCGCACCGCCGTCTGGCTTGCCTACCCGGCGGTCCTGTACGCAATGGGTTTCCTCCACGAGGAGGAGCGCTCGCGCCTGGTGGCATTGCTGCGCCCGTCGGCAATCGCCGCTCGCGCACGCACACTCCGAACCGCCTCGGCGCCCGGCGGCGCTGAGGGGACGGGTCTCGGTCCTGAGGTGTACGAAGTGGCCGCCCGCGACGAAGACCGCGGCGGCGCCTGAGCTCGCTCGGCCTAGAGCCGCACGGAAGCGGCCTGCCCGCCCGTTGACGCAAGCTGCGCGTTGTAGGCCTCGGCGGCCTCGCGCATCCCCTCGCCTCGGCTGGGACGGAGCGCCCGGCGGGCGTGGAGCCAGTACCAGCGGGGATCGTGTCCGGGCATGAAGATGGCGGCGACCGCGCGTGGGACGTACGACCACGCCCACAGGACGCGGGCCGTCACAGCCACGGGCCAGGTGTGATGCTTCCGCATGTACATCGCGCGCCCGCGGTGAAACTGCACCACCCGGCGGGCGCCGGCCGAGCGATCGCTGGCGAGTTGCTCGTGGTGGATGGCCCTGGCGGCGGGCACGTGGAGCACCCGCCAGCCGGCGTCGTGCAGCCGCTTCTGGAAGTCGACCTCCTCCGAGTAGACGAAGAAGTCCGGGTCCAGGTAGCCCACCTGTGCCGCCGCCTCCCGCCGCACCAGGATGGCTGCCGACTGCACCCAACCCACCTCGCGCACCCGTTCGTCGTCTCCGGCGGAGGTGCCGGCGTCCTGCGTGACCAGGCGCCGGTGCAGGAAGAAAGCCTGGGCCAGCGCGGTGTCGAGGCTGGGGAACCGCCAGGCGCAGGCAATGGGCCGGCGGTCGGGGTCGAGGAGCTGCGCCCCTGCGACGGCCGCCCCCTGGTCGGCCTCGAGTGCCTCCAGCAGGGCCTCGGCCGCGCCTCCCAGGATCTGGGAGTCCTCGTTCAGCAACAGACAAAAGCGGCCCTGAGCCTCGCGCAGGAGGAGGGAATTGTTCTCCGCCAGGCCGCCGCGACGGTCGCGCGCGATCACCCGGACCTCCGGAAAACGCTGCGCCACGGCCTCCCGTGAGCCGTCGTCGGACGCGTTGTCCAGCACCAGGATCTCGCGGTCGACCCCGTCGGGGTGTGTGGCGGCTATCGCCTCGAGGCAGCCGAGCAAAAATTCCCGGCCATTCGTGTTCACCACGCAGTAGGACAGCTCCATGAACCAAAATCCTGGCGGATGCGGGTTCAGATCGTCGATCCCCCTGCGTACACGCCGCCCTATGACCGCTCGCTGTGTGCCGCCCTGGCACGGGCTGGCGCCGACGTAGAGCTGGTCACCAGCCGCTTTGCGCACGGGCCCGTGCCGGCCGCCGAGGGCTACCGCGTCAGCGAAAGCTTCTATCGACGTTCGGCGCGGGCTGGTAGCCAGACGGGGCGGCGCCGGGCGCTGAAGCTCGCCGAGCACGTCGGCGACATGCTCCGCTACCGGCGCGACGACGCGTCGGCCGATGTCGTCCACTACCAGTGGCTGACGCTCCCCCGGCTCGATAGCCGCCTCTTGCCGGCCACTCGGCCACGGGTGCTCACCGCCCACGGCTGGCTGCGCGAGGAGGCCTGGCAGGACCGTCCCGGCCGAGCCCTCCGTCGGCTCTGGGAGCGGATGGACGCGATCGTGACCCTGTCGGAGCATGGAGCGACGCGCCTGCGCGAGCAGGCGGGGATCCCCGCCGAGCGCGTCCGAGTCATTCCGCACGGCGCCTTCGACTACCTGACGCGGATTTCGGATCCGGTGCCGCTCCCGGACGACCTGGCCGCCGTCGACAGGCGCGTGATCCTCTGCTTTGGCCTGATCCGGCCCTACAAGGGCGTCGACCTGCTGCTGGAAGCCTTTCGCTCCGTCGAAGGGGCCGAGCTCTGGGTCGTCGGCCGCCCCCTCGGGGTATCGCTCGACGAGTTGCGTGAGCTCGCCTCGCGGGCTCCGGGACCGGTCCGCTTCGTCCCCAGATTCGTCTCCGACCGCGAACTTCCCGCCTACTTCCAGCGGGCCGACCTGGTGGTCCTCCCACACCGTGACGCCGAGCAATCCGGCGTTCTGTACGCGGCGCTCGCCTTTGGCAAGCCCATCGTGATGAGTGCCGTCGGCGGCTTCCCGGAGGTGGCCGCTCACGGGGCGGGCCGCCTCGTCCCCGCCGGGGATCGCGAGGCCCTCGCGGCCGCGCTGAACGAGTTGCTCGACGACCCCGATGCCCGCCAAAGGCTCGCGGCCGCCGCGCGCGAGGCGGCCGCAGGGCCCTACTCGTGGGACGTCGTCGCCGAGCAGACGCTGGCGCTCTACCGGGAGCTGGCCGGATGACGGTCGTCGCGGTCGCCTTCTGGATCTCGAGCGGGCTGCTCGTCTACACGCACCTTGGGTATCCGGCGGTGCTGTGGCTGCTGACCCGATCGCGGCGCCCGACGGAAGGGGTGGCCGAGCGGAATGCTCATCTACCCCCCGTGTCGCTCATCGTCGCGGCGCACGACGAGGAAGCGAGCATCGCTCACTGGGTGCGCTCGGCCCTTGCGCAGGACTATCCCCGCGAGCGGCTCGAAGTGGTCGTGGTTTCGGACGGGTCGAACGACCGCACCAACGAGTTGGCGACGGAGGCAGGCGCCGATCTGGTGCTCGAGGTGCCCCGCGGGGGCAAGGTGGCCGCGCTCAACGCTGCCGCCGAGCGGGCGCGTGGCCAGGTGCTGGCCTTCTCCGACGCGAACTCCACCTGGCAGGAGGATGCCCTCAGGCGCCTGGTGGCCCGCTTCGACGATCCGCGGATCGGGTATGTATGCGGCTTGCTTCGCCTCGAGGGTGAGGGTGGCGAGAACCAGGAGGGACTCTATTGGCGCTACGAAACGGCGGCCCGTGCCCTCGAGTCCCGTTTCGCCGGCGTTACGGCCGGCAACGGGGCGATCAACGCGGTGCGCCGCGAGGCCTATATCCCGCTCGAGGCGACGCGCGGCCAGGACATCTCCCTCCCGTACGAGCTCACCAAGCGGGGCTGGCGCGCCGCCTTCGAGCCCGGCGCGGTCGCCCGGGAGCCCATGGCGGCGACGCTCGGCTCGGAGTTTCGGCGCAAGCGAAGGATGCTGGCGGGAGCCTGGGCCACGATGCTGCGACACGGCATGCTCTCGCCGCGCGGCTACGGGCCCGCCTACGCGTTCGAGATCCTCTCCCATCGGGCCCTCCGATACCTGTCGCCGTTTCTTCACCTGGTCGCGCTCGCGACGAACCTGGTGCTGCTCGGGGAAGGGACGCTCTACGTGTTCACCCTCGCTGTCCAACTCGCGCTGCTCGCGGCTGCGGCTCTGGCGCCGATCGTGCCGCTCCGCATCTTCCGCATCGCTCGCTACTACGTCGTGGTAACGGCGGCGAGCGCCGTCGGCCTCTGGGACTACTGGCGGAGAGGCGTGCCCCGGACCTGGGAGAAGGCCGAGGGGACGAGGTCCCAGGCCTGACATGAGCCGGATGCTCGACATCGCGCTCGCCGGGTTCGGCCTGGTGCTGGCCGCGCCCCTGCTCCTGGTTGCGGCGGTTGCCATCAAGCTCGACTCGCACGGTCAGGTGATCTATCGCCAGCGGCGAGCGGGCAAGGACGGCAGGGAGTTCGAGGTCTACAAGCTCCGCACGATGCGACCCGGCGCGGACCCGGTTGGAGTCGGCACGCCGGTGCTCGAGGGGGATCCTCGGGTGACCCGGGTGGGGCGGCTGCTGCGCCGCTTCTCGGTCGACGAGATCCCGAACCTGGTCAACGTTTTTCGCGGCGAGTTGGCCATCGTCGGTCCACGTCCGACGCTACCCGCGCAGGTGGAGCTCTACACGGAGCGCCAGCGCCGCCGGCTCGAGGTGAAGCCAGGGATCACAGGCTGGGCGCAGGTCAACGGGCGCGCAGGGATCCCCTGGGAGGAACGGATCGAGCTCGACGTCTGGTACGTGGACAATCGCTCGCTGGCGCTCGACCTTCGGATCCTCGCCAGGACAGCGCGCCTGTTGCTCACCGGCCACGGGCTTTACGGATAGAGAGCGGCCCCCGGGCCGAGATAATCCCGGCGGTGGGCCTTCTTGACGCATACGCCACCGCGCGAGCGCTCGACGAGGCAGAGAGGACCGAGTAGGTAGCGTGGCACTCGCGATGGCCAGGATCGAGTTGCGCGACTTCGAGCCCGGGGACGCGGCCGCGGTGCATCGCTGGTTCAACGACCCGCGGGTCACCGCCGACCTGGTGGGAAGCCGGACTGGCTTCACCGAGGGCGACGCGCGTGGGTGGATCGAGCGGGCGAAAGACAAGAGCCGCGACCGCAAGTGGGCGATTGTGCTCGACGGCGGGCCCGAGCCAGTCGGCTTCGTGGCCTTGTTCGGCCTCGAGCGCGAGACCGGGCCCGAGCTTGCGGTGCTGGTCGGCGATCCGGCCGCATGGGGCAAGGGCGTCGCCCGCGAGGCCGAGCGCCAGGCGTGCGTGCAAGCCTTCGAGGAACACGGCGCCCACCGAATCCACGCCGAGATCCCGGCCACGAACCGGGCCGCCCAGAAGGTCGTCACCCACCTGGGGTTCAAGCGGGAGGGTGTGATGCGCCGGGCGATTCGCCGCGGTGACGAGTCTGTGGACAACGAGGTCTGGGGCCTCTTGCCCGAGGAGTTCACCGGCTTTCAGGACGGGCCGGGCTGATCGCCAATCCTCGCCCGTCGCCCGCCGAGCTGCTCGCCGACCGCGGGATGGCGGCGGTGACCGACGATTTCTTTCGCTCTCGGGCTCTCTACGACGCCGAGGGAGTCACCCACACGCTGCGGATCGACGCAGCCGGGTCCGAGATCGCTCTGCCGCTGCTGGTTCGAGAGATCGGCGACTCCGGCCTCTCCGACGCGATTTCGCCGTATGGGTATCCGGGCGCAGCCGTGGGCGGAGAGCCCGGCCCACCCCCCGCTCCGAGCCTGATCGACTGGTCGGCCACGGGGCTCGTGAGCGGCTTCGTCCGCGAGCGGATTGGCGGAGAGCCCTGTCTGTCCCGGGCCACCGCGCGATCCGCCGTCCAGGTGCACGATCCCTCGCGGCCGCGGAGGTTGCGCTCGCGCTTCGGCGAGCAGATCCGCCGCAACCGCAAGCTCGGCTATCGGATCGAGGTTCTGCCTGGACCGGAGACCTCCGTTGAGGAGCGGATGAGCTTCCACGCCGTCTACACCCAGACGATGCAGCGGGCTGAGGCGGCCGAGCGCTATCTGTTCGAGCCGGAGTACTTCGGCACCGTCCTTCGCTACGAGCGCTCCTGGCTCGTGCTCTGCCGAAGCCCAGAGGGAGCCACCGCGGCGGGGGGGATCGCGGCGCTTTCGGACCAGATCCTTCACTACTACCTCGGCGGTACTGCCGAGGCTCACCTTGGCGACTCTCCGTTCAAGAACGTGGCCGAGGCAATGATCGATTTGGCCACGGAGCTTGGCGTGACTCTCAACCTCGGCGGCGGCGTTCGGCCCGGGGACGGCCTGGAGGACTTCAAGCGTGGCTTCGCGAACGGCGAGCTCCCCTTCCGCACGCACGAGCTCATCTGCGACCCCGACGCCTACCGACGGCTCAGCGAGGGCCGCGAGGACTCCGGGTTCTTCCCCTTGTACCGCGCCCCATAGAATCGCCCCGCCTTGGACGCACTCCGCCGCACCAGTCGCACTGCGAAGGCCGCGTCCCTGCTCTCGCTCGGGGCTCTGGCCGTTCACGAGCTCCGATATCTGCTGGCCTATGGGGACCAGGCGGGGGAGGCGCTCGACAGCCAGGGGCATGCCTACCTGTCGGACCTAGGCGGGGTGCTGATCGCCGTCGTCCTCGCTGCCTTGCTGGCGGCGCTCCTGGGCAGCGCCCTGGCGCCGCCGCCCCGCAGGCGCGGTCAGCCGGCGGGCAGTTCCTTTCCGCGCACCGCCGCGATCTACGCCCTCGCTCTGTTTGCGATCTTCTGCGCCCAGGAGCTGACCGAGGGGGCGGTTGCGGCGGGCCACCCGGCGGGGTTGGCCGCGATCCTCGCTCACGGCGGCTGGATCGCCCTGCCGCTGGCATTCTTGGTGGGCGCGGTTTCCTCGCTGGCCAGCCTGGCGCTCCGTGGGGTCGAGGGCGCTCTCGGGCAATCGAAACTGCGTCGACTCCCTCGCGTGCGCCCGCCGGCCGTGATCGAGCCCCGCTCCGCCCCTGCTCGTCTGCCACTTGCCTCGCTGAACCTCGCCTTCGGCTTCGCGCGGCGCCCGCCGCCGCTCCTTCCCGCCGGCTGATCACGCCGCGGGATTTGGCCCGCGGCTCACCGTTCACGCGGCAAGCCCGCGTGGGAAGGAGCATCAATGAAATCCAGAAAGCTGAGCCTCGGTTTGGCCGCTGCCGCGGTCGCCGGGGCCTTCCAGTGGCCGATCTGACCGTGACGCCGTGATCTCCCTGTTCCTACCGCTTGCCCACGGGCTGCTGATCGGCCGCCAGGACCTGCCGATCCCGGCCTGGCTCTTCGCCTGGGGAGCATCTCTCGTCCTGATCGTCTCGTTCGTCGCCCTCTCGGTCGCCTGGCGGGACTCGAAGCTGTCCTCGGATCGCTGGCGCCCCGTCTCCGAGGGACTGTCGCGTCTGGTCACCGGGCGCCCGGTCCAGATCCTGACGGGAGCGATCGGCGTCTTCCTTCTGGCAACGGTCGTCTACACCGGGCTCGAGGGGACCGAGGAGCCGAGCTTGAACTTCGCGGTCACGTTCGTGTTCGTGACGTTCTGGCTCGGCATGGTGGTGCTCAGCATCCTGCTGGGCGACGTCTTCCGGGCCTTCAACCCGTGGCGCGCGATCGCCCGGACAACGGGTGCGGCGTTCCGGCTGATCGCGGGCCAGTCCCATTCGCCACCCCTCCGCTATCCGGAGCAGCTCGGGCGCTGGCCGGCGGTTGCCGGGATCGTCGGCTTCGTCTGGCTCGAGCTCGTGTACGGCGTCAGCGGCTTCGGGAGCCTCGGCGTGCGGCCGAGCACGGTCGCGGTGGCAACGCTCGCGTACACCGTCTACACCCTGACGGCGATGGCCGTGTTCGGGGTGGAGACCTGGCTTAGGCGGGGCGAGGCGTTCTCCGTCTACTACGGGATGTTCTCCCAGCTCGGTCCGCTGGAGGTCCGCGAGGGGCGGCTGGGGATCCGCCGCCCGCTGGCTGCCGCTACGCATTGGGCCCGTGTCCCCGGGTCCATCGCGCTCGTGATCGCGACGATCGGTGCGACGACCTTCGACGGTGCCCAGGAGGGGCTGTTGCAAGAGCCCATCAGCGACCTGTTTCACCGCCTCACGGATCTCGGGCTTGCGCCGACCACTGCCTTGCGGACCTCGGAGTCGCTCTTCTTCGCACTCACCCTGGCGGGAGTCGCTGCGGTTTACTGGGTCGGGGTGCGGGGGATGCGGACCTTGCGTGGCTCCCCGGCACTCGGATCGCTCGGCCGATCCTTCGCTCATACGCTGATCCCGATCGGCGTGGCATACCTGGCAGCGCACTACTTCAGCCTCGTCGTGTTCGCCGAGCAGGCGCAGTTCACTTACCTGCTCTCGGACCCGCTAGGAGACGGTTCCGACCTGTTCGGAACCGCGTCAAGCGGGATCGACTACGGGCTCTTGAGTGCCAACCTGATCTGGTACGTGCAGGTGGCGGCGCTCGTCACCGGGCACGTCACCGGCTTGACGCTCTCCCACGACCGCGCCCTCACCGTGTACGGGGACGCCGATCGCGCGTCGAAATCGCAGCGATGGATGCTCCTGGTTATGGTCGCCTTCACCTGTCTGGGCCTGTTCCTGCTCTCGCAGGCCAACGCCTGATGCTCTTGCCCCTCGCCCACATCGGCCACTGGTATTTCTGGCCCCTGTACGGGCTGCCGGTGTTCATAGTTCTCTGGTCGGTGATCGCGACGACCCTCCGCGAGCGGCGCTCGAGCAGGGAAGAGGATGACCGCTAGAGATTTATCGGAACCTGTCCCTCGGGACCCCGGCCGCGGTACTGGTCGCGGAAGTCGCGGATCGCATCCAGCGTCTTGGCGCCCTCGTATTGCTTGCAGCCCAGGAGCTGGGTCCAGGCGGTCGCCGCGACCTCATATGGCATGTCGGGATTGGGAAACAGGAGCATCCCCGACGGGCTGTCGTCGAAGACTCCCTTGAGGGCGAGCTGGTCAGCGTCCGGCAGGTCCGGCGCGTACTGGATCTCAATGCGGCCGTGCTCGAGCGAGTGGACGATCTCGATCAGCTCGGGCCTCTTTGCGTAGGCGCCGTCCGCCTGCTGGAACGGGGTGGTGACGTGATTGCCCGAGGTCGGCGGGTTGGTGTGATAGTCGGGGGGCGGGGCGCCCGGCTTCAAGTGGCTGTTTCCTTCGTCGGGCAGGTTGAGCCGCAGCGTGCAGCCGGCTTCCTCGGCGGCGTTCTCCAGGTCGAGGTTGTGAACGGTCGGCGGTGGGGTCCCCTCGCGGGAGTCGGCCGCGACGCCGTTGATGCTGCCCGTGGTGGTGTCGATGTGGGCGGCGGCGGGCGTGTCGCCGCCTGAGCCTCCCCCGCCGCTCGCGATCACGACCACGATGCCGACCAGGACGGCCAGAGTCAGCACCCCGGCGACCCCGTAGCCGAGGAGCAGCCGCTTCCGCGCCGCCTGCGCCTCGCGGTGCTCAGCCTGGAGCCGGGCCTCCCGCAGGCGGGCCTTCTCCTCCTTTCGGGTCGCCATCCGGCGCGCCAGGGTAGCGGACGACCCTTAACCGGCCAGATCGCTCGCTGCCGTCGGGGCGCTGGCCCCACGCGGCAGCAACTCGGTGAAGACCTGGTCCAGGAACGCGGCCAGCTCGTCGTTGAGGCGCGCGGGGGTGAGGCGCCACTCAAGGATCGAGTTGGCGTCCACCATCCGGGCGTTCGGGATCTCCTCGACCAGCATCCCGGCGTCTGAGAACGGATGGAGCGGGTCGTTTGGATGCCCGATCACGAGGGCCGGGTGCTCAATCTGTTTGCGCTCCTCCGGAGGCGGGGCGGCACCCCCGAAGAGGACTCCCTCGAGCACTGCTCGCGAGGACTCAGGCTCGCGCCGCGCCCAGTCGAGCCCGATGTCCACGAGGTAGTGGGTACGGGGAACCCGCTGGAGCGCCCGGGATGCGGCGCCAAGCAGCGGCCCCGCGAGGCGAAGGGTGAGGAGGATCGGCGTGAAGATCAGCGCGGCACCCAGCAGCGCGTCCTCCAGCACCGGCATCTCGATGAACAGCGCGCCAGCGCTCTCGGGATGGTGGACGGCGAGCTCCAAGGTCACGTTCGCCCCAAGCGACGTCCCGCCGACCACGGGCGCTTGGAGCCCGAGATGGTCGACCAGCGCTGCCGCCTGGCTCGCCAGCGAAGCCATCGAGTAGATCCGCATGTCCTCGGGCTTGTCGGACTCGCCGTGCCCGAGCAGGTCGACGGTGACCACGCGGTTGCCGCGTTCCGCCATCGCCGGCGCGAGGCGATCGTACATGCGCCGATTCATTAGGAGGCCGTGGATCAAGACCAGGGTGCGGTCGCCCTCGCCGTGGATGTCGTAGACGATGCGGTGACCGCGGTAGAGAAATGAGCCGGGCGCGTCAGCCATGAGGGCGGCGAGTCTATTCGAGGCCCACGGGCGCCGGCGCGGGTTCCGAGGGCGGCGAGACGGTCGCTCGCTCCCATGGCCGCGCAACTTGCAGCGCGCCGAGGACCGCGCGTGTGGCGGACGCCCTGTTGAGGGTGTAGAAGTGGATGCCCGGAGCCCCGCCGGCCAGGAGCTCTTCGCATTGGCGCGCCGCATAGGCGGTGCCGAGCTCGGCCTCGGCGACCTCGTTGCCCTCGAGCGCCTCCATCGCCGCGGCCAGCGGCTGCGGGATCGAGGCGGCGCAGAGCTCGCAAAAGCGCACGATCTGCGCGTAGCTCGTGATCGGGATCACGCCGGGAATGATCGGAACGCCGATCCCGGTGGCCCGGGCCGCCCGCACGAATTCGAAATAGGCGCGGTTGTCGAAGAAGAGCTGGGTGATCAGGAAGCTGGCGCCGGACGTGACCTTGGTCCCCAGGTAGGCCAGATCGGCCTCGAGGCTGGGGGCCTCGGGATGCACCTCGGGAAAGCAGGCACCGCCGATCGCGAAGTCGTAGCGCTCGGAGATGAAGGCCGCCAGGTCGGCGGCGCAGTCGAGGCCCCCCTCCGGCCGCCTGAACTCGGTCTCGCCTCTCGGAGGATCGCCGCGCAGGGCGAGGATGTTTTCGATCCCCTCGTCCCGGAGCTGGTCGAGGATCTCGACCAGGCCCTGCGTGGTCTCCCCTACACAGCTCAGGTGGGCCATCGCCTCCAACCCGTGCTCGCGCCTGATCCTGGTGGCGACCTCGACCGTGCCCTCGCGGGTCGCTCCCCCGGCGCCGTACGTGACCGAGACGAACGACGGGCCGAGCGGCTTCAGGGCCTCCACGGTCTCAAACAGCGTTTCGACGCCCTCCGGTGTTCGCGGCGGGAAGAACTCGAAGGAGAAAACGGGGCCTTCGGCGGCGAGAAGCTTGTCTATACGCATGGTGGGGGATGGTAGAGGCCGCAGCGAGCACCGCTGGGCGGCGGCTAGCGCGGAAGCGCGCTCCAGCTGCGGATCACGGCGGTGCCGTGCTCGTAGCCGAGCGTGCTCAGGGTGCCCGTGCCGAGTGCGAACAAAGCCCCGCTTTCGGGCGCCAGTCCGAGCCAGCGCGCGGCGAGCACCCGCAGCATGTGGCCGTGGCCGAAGGCGATCGAGTCGGCGTCGGCGGCGCGCACCTCGGCGATCACCAGGTCGGCGCGCGCTCCCACCTGCGCGGCGAGCTCGCCGTTCGGGCAGCCGTCACGCCACATGCTCCAGCCGGGCCGCCGGCGCTGGACCTCGGCGGTCGTGATCCCCTCGTAATCGCCGTAGTCCCACTCCCTTAGGTCGTTGCGGACCTGGGCCTGCGCCCCCAAGCCGGCGAGTTCGCAGGTCTCGATCGCGCGACGCAGCGGGCTCGTCAGCACCAGCGCGAAGCGATGGCCCTCGAGCCGCGGCGACAGTTGCAAAGCGAGTCGGCGGCCGTTCTCGGTCAGCGGCAGGTCGGTGCGGCCGGTGTGCCGCCCGTTGAGGCTCCACTCAGTCTCGCCGTGGCGGGCGAGGAGCAGCTCGTTCACCACACGGGGAAATAGGCTGGGCGGGAGCGAATGATCGGGAGCGGCCCGAGCAGCGTCGAGGGCAATCCGCCTGCCCGGCGGACGGTCCTGCATCTCGCGCCCCACCCTGACGATGAGCTCTTGGGCGGCCCGGCGATCATGCTGGCGCTCCAGGCTAGCGGTCATCGGATCATCAACCTGGCGTGCAGTCTGGGACGGCCGGCGGACCGGGAGCGCCGCGAAGCCGAGGCTCGGGAGTCCTCCAGGCGCACCGGGTTCGAGTTGGTCATCCCCAGCCGGCCTGTGGCGATCGGGTCAACGGACGACCCCGACGCCGCGGAGCCCGAGCTGGCTGCGCTCATCGCGGATCTCGTCCGCCGCGAGGCGGTGGACATCGTCTTCTCCCCGAGCCCGCATGATGGCCATCCCGGTCACGAGGTCGTGGGGCGGGCGGCGCTGGATGCCCTGTCCCGGCTCGACGGCAAGGCGCCTGTCTGGTGGATGTGGGGCCTGTGGGCGGACCTGCCCTTTCCGACACTGATCACGTACTTCGCTGAGGAGCGCCTCCAACAGGTCCTGCGAGCCCTGGATGCCCACGCCGGCGAGCTGGACCGAAACGATTACCGCCGCCTGGTCCGCGGCCGGGCGGAGGCCAACGCCGTCCTGGGTCCCGAGCGGGTATTCGGCCTGGGGGCCCGGGGCGGCCGAGGGGAGTTCGCGGAGCTTGCCACCGAGGTGGTGCTGAGGGATCGGGACTGGCTCCTCGGCAGTCGGAGGGAGCTGGACCCGCGCGAGCCCCTGGTCGAGCCCACGCGCGCGTCGATCTCAGCCTGGCTTCGGGAGCCGAGCCTCACCCAGCGTTTCGTCAGGCCGGGCTCTTGAGCGCACGGCATATCGTTCCCCGCAGATGGCCCTGAGGCATCCGTTTCAGCTGTGGCCGCGGCATCGCAGGCGAGTGGCGCTCGTCTGCGTGGCGTTGGCGGCGCTTCTCCCGGCCGTCCTGGGGGCGGTCGTGAAGCCGCTTCACGAGGGCGAGCGCGGCGGCGAGAGCATCATCGACTTCGAGCTCGCCGGCTCCGTTGAGCGGGCCGATGAGATCCTCGCGACCTGGCGCCGCGAAGGAGTCATCGACGAGGCGAAGGCGATCCAGGTCTTCGACCTCGTCTACCCGCTCATCTATGCGGCGGCCCTTGCGGGCGGATGCATCGCCGCTGCGGGGGCATGGCAACGCGCCCGGCGCCCCCGCCTGGGCGATGCGGGGATCGCTATGGCGTGGGTGGCATTCGCCGCCGCGGGGTTTGACTACGTCGAGAACCTCGGGCTCGGAATCTCGCTCTGGGGCCACCCAGCCTCGCCCTGGCCGCAGGTAGCGTTCGTCGCGGCGGTGCTCAAGTTCGCGGCCATCTACAGCGCGCTCCTATACGCGCTGTCGGGGATGATCGCCGCCCTTCTGGGGCGCCGGGGCCAGCGCAGGGCCGTCCCATCTGAAAGCACAGAGCCACCGAACCGGTGACTGACGTAATCGACACGGTGGCGGAAGGATTCGAGCAGGCCTTCCTGATGGCATACGAGGTCTGGTGGGCGCTGGTCCTCGGCTTTGCGATCTCAGCCGTCGTGCAGGTCTGGGTACCGCGCGAGCGAATCGAGCACGCCCTTTCGGGTAGCGGCGCCGGCCCGGTGGCACGGGCGACCGGACTGGGTGCGGCCTCTTCCTCGTGCTCCTATGCGGCGATCGCGATCGCCAGGTCGCTGTTTGCGAAGGGTGCATCCGCGGCAACCACCTTGGCTTTCCAGTTCGCTTCGACGAACCTGGTCTGGGAGCTGGGCTTGGTGCTTTGGGTCCTGATGGGTTGGCAGTTCACCCTGGCGGAGTTCGTGGGCGGGATCGTGCTGATTGCCCTGGTGGCCATTCTCTTGCGGCTGTTCGTCTCCCCGCGCGTGGAACGTGCTGCCCGCCGCCACGCCGAGCAGGTCCAGGCCGACCACGAGCACTCGAGCGCCGGCGCGCGAATGGGCTGGCGTCTGCGGCTGACCTCGGCCGCGGCCTGGTCGGATGTCGCACACAACTTCCGCGCCGACTGGCGGATGCTGTGGAAGGAGATAACGATTGGCTTCCTGCTGGCCGGGTTCATCGGGCTTTTGGGTGATGACTTCTTCAACGGCCTCTTCGTAACCGACGCCCCGGCGGGGATCGAGGCGGTAGAGAACGTGATCGCGGGCCAGGTGATCGCCATCCTCAGCTTCGTCTGCTCGATCGGCAACGTGCCGCTGGCGGCCGTTCTGTGGTCGGGCGGGATCAGCTTCGCCGGCGTGATCGCGTTCATCTTCGCGGACCTGATCGTGCTTCCGATCATCGCCGCATACCGCAAGTACTACGGGTGGGAGTTCGCGTGGCGGATCACGGCGTTGATGTTCGTGACCATCGTGATCGCCGCGTTGCTCGTCGACGCCCTGTTCAGCCTTCTTGGCCTGATTCCCGAGACGCGGCCCTCCAGCGACGAGATCTTCGGATCGATCGAGCTCGACTACAAGCTGGTGCTGAACCTGATCGCCCTAGCGGTCTTCTCGGCGCTCTTCTACCTGGCGATGCGTCCGCCGGTCGACCGGTCGCTGCTGCCGAAGGCGGACACCGGGTTGAGCGCGCGATCGCGGATCTCAGCCCCCACCGGCAAGTCGTCCTAGGATTGCACGCCGTGATCGACCCCCTGCAGCGCTGGCGGCAACATGGTGGGAAACCCGATTACGCCGGCTTGCTCACGTTTGGCGGCCTCCCGTACACCGAGGATCCCGCCGAGCTTGCCGGCTCGGACGTCGCAATCGTGGGCGCACCCACCGACGATCTCGTCTCCGACCGCCCGGGGGCGCGGTTCGGGCCGCGGGCAATTCGGGCGGCGAGCTGCACCCGCGGCCCGCACCTGGAGGCCAAGGTGGATGGCTTCGCGGAGCTCCAGGTCGTCGACTACGGCGATGCGCCGGTGCGCCCGGCGGACCCCGCCCGCACTCACGAGGCCATCGAGGGGGTGGTGGGCGACGTGGTCGACGCCGGGGCGGTGCCGATCGTCCTTGGCGGGGACCACGGAATCGCCGAGCCCGACGTGCGCGCGTGCGCGCGGCGGCACGGTGCCGTAGGTCTGATCCACTTCGACGCTCACACCGACACCGGCACGGAGGTCTTTGGTGCAGAGGTGTCGCACGGCACCCCCATGTACCAGCTTGTCGAGCAGGGCCACGTCGATCCGCGTCGCTACGTGCAGATCGGACTTCGCGGTTACTGGCCTGGCGAGCCCGAGTTCGCCTGGCAGGCGGCGAAGGGCATCACGAGTCTGTTCATGCACGATGTGCGGGAGCTCGGGATTCGCTCGGCGGTGGAACGGGCGACCGAGATCGCCGGCGACGGCCCAGTGTTCCTGTCTGTGGACGTGGACGTCCTCGACCCCGCGTTCGCGCCGGGAACCGGTACGCCCGAGCCCGGCGGGATGTCCACAACCGATCTCCTGTGGGCGTGCCGGGAGTTGGCGGCAAGGGTCCGCGTGGTCGGCGCGGACGTCGTCGAGGTGATTCCGACCGGAGTCGGGTCAAGCGACATCACGGCCCTGGCGGCTGACAGGATCGTCAGGGAGATCGTCACGGGGATCGCCGTCGGCCGGCGTGCGGCCGTCTGAGTCTCGGTTCCGTGGACAGACTCGGCGCGATTCGAGCGGTCTACCGCGAATGGCAGCGGGGGAACTACCGTGACCTTCCAGGGGGACCGCGTGGCGCGAGTCGACATCACGCGGGATCGAGACAGCGCCCTCCAGGCCTAGCCCGCCCCGGGTGATGCCACCGCGAACAGCCGCCAGCGGCCCGGCACGCCCTTGAGCTCGTGCTCGCCGCGATCTCGGAAATCGATCTCGGATCCCGCGACCAAGTCCTTGACCGTGCTCGATACGAGCACCTCCCCCGCCTGAGCTTTCGCTGCCACGCGCGCGCCGATGTGGACTGCGACCCCGCCGAGGTCGCCGACCATGGCCTCGCACTCTCCTGTATGGAGGCCTGCGCGCAGGTCGACGCCGAGTTGCCCCAGCTCGTCGACGACCGTCCGGGCGCAGCGGATGCCGCGCGCCGGGCCATCGAAGGTCGCGAGGAAGCCGTCCCCCATGGTCTTGACCTCGTCTCCGCGAAAACGCTGCAGGCTCTCCCGGACGACCTGGTTGTGGCGCTCGAGCACGTCACGCCAACGGCGGTCGCCTAGGTCCGCGGCGCGCCGGGTGGAATCGACGATGTCTGTGAAGAGCACCGTCGCGAGCACCCGATCGGGCTCGCGCACGGGCCGGGTACCCGTCACGAATTCCTCGATCTCGTCGATGACGGCGTCGCTGTCACCCATCCACGGCCAGTGGTCTCCGCCGGGCAGCTCGACGTATTTGGCACCCGGGATGTGCGCGGCTAGGTACCGGCTGTGCTCCACCCGAACCCAGGTCTCCTCCACCCGATGGAGGATGAGGGTCGGCATCCGCAGGGAGGGCAGGAGGTCGCGGATGTCGAGGTCACGCAGGCCAGCCATCATCTCTCTGGCACTGCCTGGGCTCGCGGCGAGGCGCTGCATGTGCCCGAACCACCGCCGGTAGGCCGCGTCCTCCGCGGCGCTGGGGTTGACCCAGCCCGCGACTGCGTCGGTTCCCCAACTGGCCTCGGTGTCAGCGAGGATTTGCTCAAACATCTCAGGGGGCCAGCCGGCGGGGTACCCGTCGGTCCGCAAGATGCGCGGTGGGGCTGCATACAGGATCAGGTGGGAGACACGCTCGGGCTCGCGGGCTGCGAAGAATGCGCTGTAGCTGCCCCCCTCCGACCAACCCAGCAGCGCTCCTCGCTCGACCCCAGCGGCGTCCATCACCGCTCCCAGGTCGTCGGCGCGCTCCTCGAGTGTCACGGCCGGGATCCGGTCGGACAACCCCGTCCCACGTTTGTCGAACAGGATGATGCGGAATCTCGAGGCGAGCCGCTCGAGGAAACGGGCGTAGTTGGGCTCCTCCCAATTGGCCTCGAGGTTCGAGATGTACCCGGGCGCCAGTACGAGGGCGGTATCGCCCGCGCCGAACGCCTGGTAGGCGAGCGATACGTCGCCTGACTTCGCGTAACGGATGTCCGCGGGAGAACTGCTCAGCTGGGGGAGATGTTGTTGTTGAGCCTGAAGAGGTTGTCTGGGTCGTACTTCTGCTTGATCGCCACGAGGCGCTCGAGGTTCGCGCCGTGGCCGCTGTCGACTCCGACGTCCGCATCCTCGTCCGCGATCCCTGTGAAGTTCAGGTACACCGAGCCGGTCCCGAGCTCGTGAACCTGCGACCACGTCTCCCGCACCCAGGCGATGACCTTGTCGTCCTCGGCCGGGTCCTCCCAGTTGCCGTCGATCGAGACCATCCAGTTCGCGTCCCGTTCGCCGTAGGGAGTGTCCTCGGCGCCGACCTCGTTGATCGCGCCGCCCATCAGGAAGAGCACCACGAACGTCCGTATCGAGCCGCGGTTCTGTGCCCGCGGCGCGAGGATGTCGATTATCTCGTCGGTCAGCTCGTCGACGAATGTGGACTTCCAGTAGCTGCGAAGGGTGCCGCGCGCATAGAACTCGTCGAACGCCTGCTGGACTCCGCCGAAAGGCATGATCTGTGAGATGTCGGCCAGCGGGGTGCCGAACTCGCGCAGCGGCTGGAGCACGGTCATGCCCTCCTCTGGGTCCCCGGCGTACACCGCGCCGACGACGATGAACGGGGTGTTGTGGATCTCAGGGGGTGTGTTCTCGCTCGCGGGCAGCGTCGTGCAGCCGCTCAGTGCGGTGACCTCGTTGGGAGCGGTGGCCGCCCAATCGCGGAACTTGCGCCAGACGTCCGCCGCCTGGTCGGCGGGGTAGAACACGCCGGCGAACGCGTTCATCGGTCCGTGCTCGTAGAGGCGGAACGTGAGCGACGTGGCGATGCCGAAGTTCCCGCCACCCCCGCGGATCCCCCAGTAGAGGTCGGGGTTGACGTCGCTCGAGGCCGTCCGCACCTCGCCGTCCGCGCAGACCAGCTGCGCCGAAAGCAGGCTGTCGCACGACAAGCCGTACTTCCGCCGTACCCATCCCTCGCCGCCACCGAGAGTGAGCCCGGCAACGCCCGTGTCGGAGACAATGCCGCCGGGGGCCACGAGCCCGAAGGCCTGGGTCTCGCGGTCGACGTCCCCCCACAGTGCACCACCCTCGGCGATGACCGTGCGTGCCTCGGGGTCGACGACGACGCCGTTCATCGCAGCGAGGTCGATCAGCATCCCCCCGTCGACGCTCGACAGGCCCGCTATGGAGTGTCCTCCTCCGCGCACCGCGACCAGCAGGCCGTGTTCGCGCGCGAAGTTCACTGCATCGACGACGTCGGCGGTCCCCGATGCCTGGACAACGATCGCGGGATCGCCCGGGTACATCGCGTTGTACGGCACACGCACCGCATCGAAGCCCGGGTCGTCGCGGGTGAGGACGTCCCCCCGGATCACGGTTCGAAGCTCCTCGAGAGCCTCGTCGCTGACCTCGGTCCGTCCTCCCGTGAGCGTTGCTGCGCTCGTTTCCATTTCCGTTCCCCCTTCGGGTCGCTGCCATCGCCGAGCCTATACCGCGCGCCCACCTCCCGCCACTAAAAGTTTGGTGAAGCGGGCGGTGGTTCAGTAGCGGTACCGATGCTCGCCGTGCGCAGGAACTGATGAGAATGCGGGCATGACGCTCCGCGCGGATGGAACAAGGCGGTCCGAGAACGTGATGGGACGGGATTGGGTCGGCGCAGAACTGCGTCACGAGGTCTGGAGGCTGACGATGACTAGTCAGCCCGCAGCGGCCTTGGTCGCCGCCGTACGCGAGGGCGGGCGTGCTCCGGCCAACGTTCGCAGCCTGGAGCCGCTGCGCCCTCTCATCCGTGAGTTGCGCCGTCGACTCGCGCTTGGCCCTGGGTTCGCGGTGGTCGAGAACTTCCCTCTGGACGGCCTCGACGAGGACGAAGTCGAGCGCGCTTCCCACCTGCTTGGGTCGTGCCTCGGCCGCCCGGTCAGCCAGGATCGCTCGGGCACAACCATTGGGCGCGTCGAAGACGCCGGCGCGAGCCTCGACCTGCCAACCCAGCGCGGCTATAGGTCTGGCGCGGCGCTGCCGTTCCACGTCGACCGTACGGACGTGGTGGGGTTGCTGTGCGTCCGCGCCGCCGAGGCCGGCGGCGAGAGTCGGGTGGTGAGCGCGGCGGCGGTCGAGCGGATCCTCGGGGAAACCGCGCCCGAAGCGCTGGCCGAGCTCACGGCGCCCCTTCCGCAGGACCGCCGCGGAGAGGAGCAGCCGGGTGAGCGGCCCTGGGTGGCGACCCCGGTGTTCTGCGGTGAAGGCGTGACCCGTTACGGGCGTCGGTTCATCGAGACCTCACAGCGCTTCCCCGACGCCCCGCGGCTGCGCCCGGAGCAGCGGGACGCCCTGGAAGCAGTCGATGCGGTGTTGGCGACCCCCGGGGTAGCGCTCGAGCACCGACTGGTGCGGGGCGAGCTTCAGCTGATCGACAACTTCGCAACCTGGCATGCCCGGGCCGCCTTCCGGGACGGAGACGCACGCAGGCTGCTGCTGCGCCTCTGGCTGGCGACGCCCCAGAGCCCTGAGCTCCCGGAGTCGTTTCGACCGCTGTACGGCGCCACGGACGCCGGGAGCGTGCGCGGCGGCGTCTGGCCTGTCGACGGATACCCGTCCGACTTCGGCCATCCCGTCCAGCCGCTTCTCTGAGGATGGAGCCAGCGTCACGTCAGCCGATCCGCTCCGCGCGTCCGATGCGGCCGCGGAAGGACCACAGCGCGAAGTACCGCAACGTAGGATCGGAGGATCGTGAAGAGCGATACCCCTGTCTTCTACTACGACCTGGTTTCGCCGTTCTCCTACCTTGCCGCGTTTCGCATCGCGAAAGTTCTGCCCGTTCCGGCGGAGTGGCGGCCGATCTGGGCAGCTCCCGTCATCGCTGCCTCCGGACGGGATTGGATGCCCAGTTTCGAGGAGGGCCGCGAACGGCGGGCGGAGATCGTTCGTCGCGCCTCGCGATACGGGATGTCCGACTGGCGCTGGCCACCCGGCTTCGAGCCGGCAGACAAGGAGGCCCACGCAGCCTGGGAGGCGCCGAACACCTTGGCGGTCATGCGGCTGGCGACTTACGCGCGCGACCGCGGGGTCGGCGAGGCATTCTCACTGGGGGCTTTTCACCTCGTCTTCGGTGAAGGCCGGGACATCACGCAACTCGACGATGGGGTGATCGCGGTCGCGACCGGCTGCGGGCTCACCACGGAAGAGGCGCTGGCCGCCCCGACGAAACCCGAGATCAAGGCAGCGTTGAGATCGGCGACCGAGGAGGCGGTCAGCCGGGGAGTCGTCGGAGTACCGACCGTTGCGATCGGCGAGCAGCTCTATTGGGGCGACGACCGTTTGGAAGAGGCCGCTGCTGCGACCGGTGCAGACCAACCTTGAGGTGGAGCTAGCCGGGCTCGAACCGGCGACCTCCTGGGTGCGATCCAGGCGCTCTCCCAACTGAGCTATAGCCCCACGGCAGATGCCAGACGCAATGCCCGTTTGAACTGCATCGATCCGGCGTCGCATCGGCAAGAATAGCCGCAGGAGGAAAGCATGGCCGACCACGCAGTCGCGCGCTGCCACAGGACCGTGGCTGCGCGAGTGCCGGGAAGGCTGGCCGGGTATATCGGGGGTATATGGAGGCTGGCGGGGTATATGCAGGTGCGATCTGACGTGATGGATATAGCGTGAGCTTTCGGGGTCGCCTCACACTCTTCTTCCTGTTGATCGTCGTTCTGCCGATGATCGCAGTCGCTGTGCTGGTCACGCATGTGACCAGCGATTCGGAGAGCGGCAAGGCGGACGCGAGGCTGGCACAGGGTCTGGACACGGCCCTGACGACCTACGGGGACGCTTCCCGCGATGCAGAGCGTGCCGCTCAGCGCTTCGCCAACGATCCCGCCCTCGGCGCCACACTTCGTAGCGGCGACCCGGCCCAGATACAGGCCTTGGCGCGCCGCCTGGCCGCCCAAACCGGAATCCAGTCCCTGGTGATCAGGGATCCGGGCGGCAAGGTGCTCGCGTCGATCGGGCCGGCGGACGCGGTGGCGACGTTCGAGCTCGGGCTCACGGACGCCAGCGGCGACGTCGGCTCGATGACCGCCTCGACCACGACCGCATCGGCCTACCTGACCAGGGTGAATGACCTGACCGGACGCGACGGGGCCCTACAGGACGAGCAGGGCACGATCGCCTCGACCGTATCGCTGCAGGGGGCCGCCCTGCCATCCAGTGGCGATTCGGCCGACGTCGATGTCGAGGGGGACAACCTCCGGGCGGCAACGGCCAACTTGCCGGGCCCCGGCAACCTCCGCCTGTCCCTGCTCGGCCCGGTCAAGTCGGGAGGCTTTTGGTCCTCGAGCCCTGTTGTGGTCGCCGCCCTGCTGGTGTTCTTCGCGATCGCCCTGGTCTTCGTGATCATGCTTCTCCGCGTGCTCGGGGGCCAGGTGCGCGCGATGCTGGACGCCGCGCGGGGAATCGGGGAAGGCGACTTCAGCCGGAAGGTGCCGGTTCTCGGGGACGACGAGATGGCTGGTCTGGCGAGCGAGTTCAACAAGATGGGCGACCGTCTCAGCGCTCAGATGCAGGAGCTGCGCCGCCAGCAGGTGGAGGTGGATCGGTCGGTGCGGCGGATCGGCGAGGCGTTCGCATCGGGCCTCGATCGCCAGGGGCTGCTGAAGGTGGTGGTCGAGACGGCGCTGGGCGCGTGCACTGCGGAATACGGGACGATCGCAGTCAGCGGCCGGGACGGAGCGGAGGCCGAGGCCGGGGAGCCGTCGGAATCGATGCGCGATCTCGCGGTTGCCGCTGAGGTTGATGCACTCGAAGAGGACGACATCGTGTCCAGTCGTGCGAGCGGCGTCCATGCGATCGCGACTCCGCTGCGGCAGATGAGCGAGCCGCCGGTGAACCTGGGCGTGATGACGGTCGCCCGCCGGGGCGAGGCCTTCACCCCGGCCGAGCGCGAGGTCTTCCTCTATCTGGCCGGGCAGGTGTCGTCGTCGATCGAGAACATCGCCTTGCACGAGCTGGTCTCCGAGCAGGCGGTGACCGATGAGCTCACCGGCCTGTCGAACAATCGCGGCTTCCACCAACTGATCGAGAAGGAGGCGACGCGCGCCGAGCGCTTCGACCACGTTCTGTCGCTGATCATGCTCGACATCGACGACTTCAAGAAGATCAACGACACGTACGGACACCTTCAGGGCGACAAGATCCTCCGCATGGTCGCCCGGGTGCTCCAACTCGAATCGCGCGGCGTCGACGAGCCCGCTCGCTACGGCGGCGAAGAGTTCGTGGTCGCACTGCCGGAGACCGGCCTCGATGGGGCGCTCGACCTTGCAGAGCGGGTGCGCTCGCGGATCGAGTCCGAGCAGGTCCCCCGCGTGGGCGGCGGTGGGACCATCCGCGTGACCGCGAGCGTGGGAGCCGCTTCCATTCGCGGCTCGGTCGAGGGCCCCGAGGCGTTGATAGCGGCTGCCGACGCGGCGCTGTACGAGGCCAAGCGCGCGGGGAAGAACCGCGTCGCCAGCGCCCCGGAGCGTGGTGCTGCGGACCACTCCGAGGCGGCTGCGGGCACCGAATAGCGCGTCCAATGGGCGGCCCTGATCGTGGATTGGGGCATCCCAAGGGTGCAGGAAAGCGTGCCAGCGAGCCCAGGTTGGCCAGTAGTCTTTCCCCGGTTAGCGGATGGGAACTCTCGACGACGCGATTCGCGAGCATCTGGAGCTGAAGCGGCAGCGTGGCGCCACCGACTCCGAGCTTCAGCGTCTGGAAGACGAGGCATTCGGCCTACCGAGCCGGCCCGGTGAGCCGGATTTCCCCGAGCAGGACGTCGGCTCGGCCGAGCAGTCGGAGAACGGGGCCGTGGCCGATGCGCGGCACGAGCCGGACGAGGACGACTCGGCAGAGGCCGAGACGACGATTTACGAGCCCGACGAGCCCGCCGCCACGGCTGAGCCTGAGGTCAGCGAGCTCGAACTGGAGTTGGACGAGGAGAGCGCGCTGCCCGAGGAGCCGGCCGAGGACACAGCCTCCGAGCCGCCCGTCGAATCGCTCGACACGGTGGAGCACGAGCTGCCCGAGCAAGAGCCTGAGCCCGGCGAGCAGGAGCCGGACTCGGCGGCAGCGGGGGAGGGGCCCCCTCAGGAGGGGGAGGCCGGCAAGCAGGAGGACATGCTGGCCGACACTCCGGAGTTCCTGCGCGACGCTCCCGAAGACGACGAGCTCTGGTTCGAGCAGGGAAAACCCAAAGATTTTGATTTCTAGCGTCGCTTCCGTGGGCTAGCGACTAAACGTAGCCCCGGGTCTGCGCAGCCTCGACGACCCGCTCGATCCCCACCAGGTATGCGGCCTCGCGCAGATCGATGCCCCCTTCGCGGGCACGCGCTGACACCTCCCGATAGGCGCGTCGCATGATCGTGCCGAGCTTGTCATTCACTTCACGCTCGTCCCAGCGGAAGTGCTGCAGGTTCTGGACCCACTCGAAATACGAGACCACCACCCCGCCGGCGTTCGCCATCACGTCGGGAATGATGTAGACGTCCTTGTCGCGGAGGATCTGGTCCGCCGCCGGAGTGGTCGGGCTGTTTGCGCCCTCGAGGATCACCGTGCATTGCATTCGGTCGGCGTTTCTCTCGTGGATCATGCCGCCGAGCGCCGCCGGGATGAAGACGTCACAGGGAACGGCGACCAGGTCGTCGGCGTCGATCGTCTCGACCCCACCGAACTCCGTGATCTTCCCGCCGGCGGCGATGTGGTCCTGCAGCGCGTTGGCGTCGATCCCGGCGTCGTTTCGGATCGCTCCGTTGGCGTCGGAGACGGCCACCATCCTGGCGCCGAGCTGCTGCATTATCCGCGCTGCCCACGAGCCGACGTTGCCGAAGCCCTGGACGACGAAGCTCGTGTCGGCCGGGCTCAGGCCGAGGTGTGGCGCCGCCTCGCGAAACATGTAGACGCAGCCGCGGCCCGTGGCCGCCTCGCGACCGTAGGACCCCTCGAGGGCGATCGGCTTGCCGGTGCAGATCGCCGGCGTGTGACCGTGGAGCTTGCCGTACTCGTCCATCATCCAGGCCATCACCTGGGCGTTGGTGTTGACGTCCGGCGCCGGGATGTCGCGGGTGGGCCCCAGGATCTTCTCGATCTTGTCCATGAACGAGCGCGTGATCTTCTGCAGCTCGGAGCGCTCGAGCTGGTCCGCTGGGCAGTTGACACCGCCCTTGGCGCCCCCGAACGGGACTCCGGCAACGGCGGTCTTCCAGGTCATCAGCGAGGCCAGTGCCCGGATCTCGTCGACATCGACCTCTGGGTGGAAGCGGACGCCGCCCTTGTAAGGGCCCCGGGCGCCGTTGTGCTGGATGCGGTAGCCGGAGAAGACGTGGACTTTGCCGTCGGAGAGCTTCACCGGGATCTGCACCGTGACCTCGCGGTAAGGGGTCCAGAACACGACCCTCAGGTCGTCAGGAAGCTTCAGGCGATCGCAGGCGATCTCGAAGTAGTGGCGGACGATGTCGAGGTTCGACACCTCGGCGCGCTGACCCGGCTTCGCCCCGGCGGCCGCCTTCGCCTCGATTGCGGCCTGCTCGACTGCCTGCGGCGACTTGTCGACGTGCTCTCGCTCGCCTACCGGGGTCTCGGTCTCCGTCTTCGCCATCCCAACCTCCGGAATCAGTCCCTTTGCAGGCCCATCGTCGCACACGGGTGGCCGGAACCTAGAATTGAGGGTCTGGGGCCATAGCTCAGTTGGGAGAGCGCCGGCTTTGCAAGCCGGAGGTCGCCGGTTCGAGCCCGGCTGGCTCCACCTGCTCCACCAGTGAACGCTCTAGCCGCCTGGGGGATTTCGCAACGCGCCGAGGACCGCGAGCATGAGCATGAGCACGATCAGGAACGAGACGGCCGTGAAGATGTCGAAGCCCGAGTCGACCGCGACCGCCGCGGTCATTCCCCCGAACCCCACGCAGAAGATCAGCGCGACGACCAGGAACGCGTTACGCATACTCAGGGCCGGTCGTCCGATAGCGGTTCGCGAACAGCCTGATCGTCGCTAAGCCGAAGACGAAGCCGCCGATGTGGGCGAAGTAGGCCACGCCACCCCCGCTCGCGGAGACCTCGGGCGTCGCGAGTTGCCCGATCGCCGGCAAGAACTGGAGCACGAACCAGATCCCCAACATGATCACCGCTGGAATCTCGATCAAGGTGACAAAGAAGATGATGATCACCAGCGTCAAGACGCGGGCGTGGGGATAGAGGAGCAAGTAGCCACCCAGCACCCCCGCGATCGCGCCGCTTGCCCCGACCGCGGGCAGCGTGGCGTCCGTGTCCAGAAGCGCCTGTGCGTAGGCGGCAGCGATCCCCGCCAGCAGGTAGAAGAGGACGAAGCGCCCCCTGCCCATGGAGTCCTCGACGTTGTTGCCGAAGATCCACAGGAACAGCATGTTGAAGCCGATGTGCAGAAGGCCCCCATGCATGAACATGGACGTGAACACGGTCACCCACCAGGGCGGGGAGTCGAGGGGTTGAACGAGCGCACCCCGCGCCTCGGCCTTTCTGAACTCCGGCGTCCCCTCGCAGACAACGTCCTGCTGGATGCCTCCAGAGGCCGCACGCTCGGTCGCTATTGCGCAGTCTCTACCGGGGTGCGTGAGCCTGTACGGGATCGCGCCGTACTGCAGAGTTGTCTCGTCCTGCTCCGACAATTCCTCTATGTGTGGCGAGTCGCTCGAGTTCGGCGCCGATGGCTGGGTGACCTGCCAGGCGAAGACGGCGAGGTTGACGACGATCAACAGCACCGTGAGGATCGGGAACCGCCCGGTGGGGATGTTGTCCTTGAGCGGGATCAGGGGAGGCGAAGCCTATTTCGCGCCCATGGACGCCAAGCAGCGGGCGCCGAGTCGCCGCTGATCGGCGAGGTCTCGCTGCGCCGTAACGCCGGCTCAGGCGGCAGCTCGCCGCCGCTCGGTCACCGCGCGAGCGCTCTCGTCCGCGTGGTATGAGCTGCGGACGAGCGGGCCCGCGGCCACCGAGTCGAAGCCCAGGTCATAGGCAGCGCGCTCCAGGGCAGCGAATTCGTCCGGGTGCCAGTAGCGGACCACGGGCAGATGCTGCTCGGTGGGACGCAGGTACTGGCCCACGGTGAGCACCTGCACCCGGTGCTCTCGCAGGATCCCGAAAGCCTCCACCATCTCCTCGAAGCTCTCGCCCAGGCCAACCATCAGGCCCGACTTCGTGATCACCTCGTGAGAGCCCATCTCCTTGGCCAGCCTCAACACCCTCGCCGAACGCATGAAGTCCGAGCCGCGGCGTGCCTTCGGGTACAGGCGCGGCACGGTTTCGACGTTGTGGTTGAAGACGTCAGGCTTCTCGTGGATCACCTTGGCGAGCGGCATCTCCTGCCCCCGAAAGTCAGGAGTGAGCACCTCGACCTTGCATCCGGGCGCCAGTGCTCGGATGGAGCGGATGACGCCGACGAAGGCACCGGCCCCGTAGTCGGGGAGGTCGTCGCGGTCGACGGAGGTGACCACCGCGTGCTGAAGCCCCATCCGCTTCACCGAGGCTGCCACGCGCATCGGCTCTAGCGGGTCGTTCCAGGTCGGCTTGCCTGTCTGCACGTTGCAGAAGCCGCAGCGCCGCGTGCAGACGTCGCCAAGAATCATGAACGTCGCGGTACCGCGCTCCCAGCACTCGCCCACGTTGGGGCAGTTGGCTTCCTGGCAGACGGTGTGCAGGTTCTGCTCGCTGAGCATCGATTTGAGGTGCCGGTAGGTCGGGCCGCCGGGAGCGGGGACCTTCAGCCAGGGTGGCTTGCGATCGTGGAAGGGACGCCCCTCGACCACTAGCGCCCCGCCCGGACGCGCGCGCGAGCGCGTCACGTGGAGGCGCTCCGCGGGTGTGGTCTCGGCTCCCACCGGTCCTACCGTATCGCCGGCGCGGTTTCGGCAAGAGGGGCGACTTCCCACGGTCGCCCGGGGAGCTCATCGGCCTCCACCTCGACGGCCGCCCGCCCGTAGACCTCCCCGAAGCGGTCGCGAACGGTTGTGGCGAAGGCGTCCAGGTTCTGCTCGGCGCCGAGCTCGCGCGTCAGCGAGGTCACTCGGCAGGCTTCGATCCCGCAGGGCACTATCCACTCGAACGGCTGCAGGTCGTTGTTGACATTGATCGCGAAGCCGTGCGTGGTGATGCCGCGGCTGACGTGGATGCCGATCGAGGCGATCTTGCGCCGCGCCGGCGTCCAGACCCCGGTCAAGCCGTCGAGCAAATCGGCCTTGAGGTGCCAATCGGCGAGCGCGGCGATGATCGCCCGCTCCATTCGCCTGATGTAGTCATGAACGTCGTCGCCGTAGGGGCGAAGGCTCATGACGGGATAACCCACGAGTTGGCCTGGTCCGTGGTAGGTGACCCGACCGCCGCGGTCGGTTTCGGTCACCTCGATGCCCTGCGTCCTGTACCAGTCCTCGCCCATCGGCAGCTCGTCAGGGGTCGAGCGACGGCCCTTGGTGTAGACGGGCGGATGCTCCAGGAAAAGCAGCAGGTCGGGGATCTCCTCGGCCTGCCGCGCGGACTCGAGGCGCTTCTGGGCGGCGAGTGCCTGCCGGTAAGGGACCTGGCCGGTCCGAACGGTCCAGAGCTCATCCACAGGACCAGTCTCTCACGCCGAAATCCGCGCTAGAGGGCCAGACCGAGGGGCTCTTCGAGGAGGGTGCGCACGCGACCGAGGAACAGCGCGCCGTCGGCGCCGTAGAGGACGCGGTGATCGCAGCCCAGCGTGACTCCCATCAGGTGGGCAGTGGCGATCTCCCCGGCGCGGACCACCGGCGTCTCGGTGATCGCGCCAATGGCCAGGATCCCGGCCTGGGGCGGATTGATTACGGCCTGGAAGTTGGAGATGCCGTACATGCCCAGGTTCGAGACCGTGAACGTGCCGCCCGAGAGCTCGGGTGGCGTCACGGTGCCGTCCCGCACCCGCCGCGCGAGGGCGCGCGCCTCGGAGGCGATCTGCCGCAGACCCTTGAGGTCGGCGTCGAAGATGGTCGGCACAACCAGCGCGTCCCGGGCGGCAACCGCCACCCCCACATTGACGCGGGAGTAGAGCTCCAGCCTCCCGTCGCGATAGGCCGCGTTCGCCCGGGGATGCTCACGGAGCGCGATCGCGCAGGCTTTGACGACCATGTCGTTGAACGAGGGCACCACCTCGTCCTGGGTCGCCTCCGCCTTGATGCGCGCGCGCGCCGCCACCGCCCGCGTCATGTCGATCTGCGCCGAGAGCTGGAAATGGGGCGCCGTCGCCTTCGACTCCGCCATGCGCCGGGCAACGGTCTGCTGGAGCTTGGTCAGGTCTTCATGGGTCACCGCTCCCTTGGCGGTCTCCGGCCGCTCGCGCGCCCCAGGGGTCGGCTCGGCCGGAGTCGCGGGGGCCGGAGCCGCCGCAGGTGCGGCTGGAGCTGCCGCCGGTGCGGGGCCGGCAGCGATTGCTCGCTCGACGTCGGCCTTAACGATTCGGCCGCCCGGCCCGGAGCCGGAGAGCGCTCCCAGGTCGAGCCCTTGCTCGCTCGCCATCCGTCGCGCCAGGGGCGAGGCCTTGACCCGTCCGTCTCCGCTGGGCGGCGCCGGGGCGGGGCCCGGCGACGTGGGCTCCTCGACGGCCGCGGCCGCCGCTTGCTGCGGGGCCTCCTCCGTTCGCGCCTGCGGTGCGGCTTCAGGTTCCCGGCCTCCACCGGCGCCATCACCGGACGGCTTCTCGCCCACCTCCCCCACCCGAGCGATCACCTGGCCGATCGGCAGCGTGTCTCCCTCTTGAGCGATGGTTTCGATCAGCGTGCCGCCGGCGGGTGCCTCGTAGACCATGTTCGCCTTGTCCGTCTCGATCTCGACCAGCTCCTCGCCCAGCGAGACCTCATCACCGGGCGACTTCAGCCAGCGCAGGATCGTCCCCTCCTCCATCGAGTCGGAGAGCCGGGGCATGACGATGTCCTGAGCCACTAGAGCGCCCCCTCGAGTGTCGCCAGGGCCGCGCTGACGACGTGCTCCGGGTGGGGGATCGCCGCCTGCTCCAGGCGCTTCGCGTAGGGCATCGGTACGTCGGCGCCGGTGACCCGCTGGGTCGGCGCGTCGAGATGGTCGAATGCCTGTTCGGAGATCAGCGCGGCGAGGTTCGCGCCGACGCCGCCGTGCGGCCATCCCTCCTCGACGATCACGCACCGGTTGGTCTTCCGGACCGAGTCGAGGATGGTGTCCAGGTCGAGGGGCCGCAGGGTGCGCGGATCGATCACCTCGGCCTCGGCGCCGTGCTCGGTGGAGAGCGTCTTCGCCGCCTTCTCGGCGACGTCGACCATTCGCAGGATGGCGACGATCGTCACGTCGCCACCCTCGCGCAGAACGGCGGCCTCGCCGAAGTTGAGGATGTGATCCGCGCCGTCGGCGTCCGGGACCTCGCCCCGCATGCCGTACAGGGTCTCGTGCTCGATGAAGATCACCGGATTGTCGTCCCGGATCGCCGCCTTCAACAGGCCCTTGCCGTCTGCGGGGGTGGAAGGCGAGGCGACCAAGAGCCCCGGGACCTGCTGGAACATCGCCTCCAGGCTGTGCGAGTGCGTGGGGCCGAGCTGGTGTCCGCCGCCCCCCGGCATCCGGATCACGATCGGCACACGGACCTGGCCATTGAACATGTAGGGGATCGCCGCCATGTGGTTGACGATCTGATCCATGGCCAGGAGCGAGAAGTTGACGGTCATCAGCTCGACCACAGGCCGCAGCCCCGCCATCGCCGCCCCCACGCCGGTGCCGACGATCGTGTTCTCCGAGATCGGCGTGTCGCGCACGCGCTTCTCGCCGAACTCGTCCAGCAGCCCTTCGGTGACCTTGAAGGCGCCCTGGAAGACCCCGACGTCCTCGCCCATGATGAAGACGCTCTCGTCTCGGCGCATCTCCTCGGCGAGGGCCTGGTTGAGGGCCTCGCGCATCCTCATCAGCGGCAAGGCGCTCTACCCCTCATGCTTGTCCTCGAGCGCCTCGCTCCCCTCCCTGTCGCGAACGGCGGATGCGTCGCCATGGCTGGGCGACCGGCGACCCCTGGGGCTCTGCTGCCCGGCATAGGCTGCTCCCGCCTCCGCCAGCTTGCGGGCCTCTCCGCGTGCGCCCACCTCGCGCTCCTGCTCGCCGCGGTGCGGCTCAGGAGTCCGCTCGTCCACCGCGTACCAGCCGGGCACCTGGTCGCCGACCACGTAGAGGTGGTCGTACAGCGACTCCAGTGGCGGCTCGGGCGAGTTGTCGGCGAACTCCACCGCCTCGGTGACCTGTCGCTCGAGCCGCTCGCGCAGCTCCGTGAGGTAGTCCTCGGAGATCACGCCCTCGGCCAACAGGCGGTCCCGGAAGACCTTGACCGGGTCCTTCTCGCGCCACTCCTCCACCTCCTCCTTCGTCCGGTAGACCTCGGGATCGGCCGCCGAGTGCCCCCGGTAGCGGTAGGTGAATGCCTCCACCAGCGTGGGCTGACGGTCCTCGCGGGCGATGCGGATGTGCTCGGCGACCGTGTCGCGCACCGCCAGCACGTCCATTCCATCCACGCGAACCCCCGACACGCCCATACCCTCCGCCTTGCGCGAGAGGTCGGTGACCGCCGAGTGGCGCTCGATCGACGTCCCCATCCCGTAGAGGTTGTTCTCCACCAGGAACACCACAGGCAGCTTCCACAGCGCGGCGATGTTCATCGTCTCGCCGAAGTTGCCGGTGTTCGAGGCGCCGTCGCCGAACATGCAGACGGTGACGGAGTCCGAGTCCGTGTAGTCGCATGCAAGGGCCAGCCCGGCAGCCAGCGGCAGGTTGCCGCCAACGATCCCGTAGCCGCCCATGAACCGGCGCTCGAGGTCGAAGATGTGCATGGAGCCCCCCCGGCCGCGCGAGCACCCATCCTCGCGCCCGAACAGCTCCGCCATAACTCGCTTCGGCTCGGTCCCGCGGGCGATCGCGTGGCCGTGAGTCCGGTACGTGCCGATCAGGTAGTCGTCGGGGCGCATTACTGACGTGGTGCCGACGATCGTCGCTTCCTCGCCGATGGCCAGATGCAGGAATCCGCCGGCCTTGGCCTGCTGATACTGACGGCCGGCCTCCTCCTCGAAACGGCGAATCAGCGCCATCGTCTCGAGCAGCTCGCGGCAGGTGGCCTGGTCCGGCAGCGGGTGCGCGGCGGCCCCCTTGCCATCGCTGGCTACGCGGGACTCGCCCGTCTTGGTGCGCTCATTCGCCACCGAGGCTCACGATAACGCGGCGGCCTCCTCCAGGCGGTCATCGCCCCAGAAGACCCGTTCGCCGATGACAACGCTCGGCACGCCGCGGACCCCCATCTCGCCGGCCCGCTCGGTCGTCTCGCGCAGCTGGCGCTTGACCGAATCCCGCTCGACGGCCGAGAGCACGGCACGCGGGTGCATCTCGGCGGCGGCCGCGGCCAGCAGCACGTTGTCGGGTTCGGTCAGGTCACGCCCGGCGGCGAAGGCCTGGCGGAAGGCCGCCAGGGAAAAAGAGGGGGCGCGACCGATCTGCTTTGCGTAGGTCGCCGCGCGCATCGCGACCAGCGTATTCCCGGGGAAGGGCTCCGGCCACTTGACCGGCGGCAGTCCATGGGCGGACGCGCGGCGCTCCACCTCGCGCATCCCCGCGGCCCGGTCGGGCCCATTCGCCCACGAGTCGCGTCCGAAGCGCTTGAACAGCGCGCCCAGCAGGATCGGCTGCCACTCGGGGGGCTCGCCGGCAGCCTCCGCGAACAGTCCGTTCACCCGCTCGGCAGCCAGGTACGCGTAAGGCGAGCCGAGGTCGTAGAAGAAGACGGGGTGACGGTTGTCCGCCACCGCCTACTGGTGGATCGCCCAGCCGTCGACCGCGCGGGCGGCGTCGAGCACGGCCTCTGAGATGGTCGGATGCGGATGAACTATCCGCGCCAGTTCCTGGTAGCCGCCCTCCAGCGCCATCGTGTCGACCAGCTCGCTGATCATGTCGCAGGCGCGGTTGCCGACGATGTGCGCGCCGAGAATCTCCCCGTACTCGGCGTCGGCGACTATCTTCACCAGGCCGTCCCGGTCGTCGTAGACCGCCGCGGCGCCGACCCCGCCGAGCTTGAACCGCCCGACCTTGATCTCGCGCCCGGCGTCTCGCGCCTGTGCCTCAGTGACGCCCACGCTCGCGACCTGGGGATGGCAGAAGGTGGCCCCGGCGACCAGGTTCTCGTCCATGGGATGGGTCTCGTCGCCGGCAGCGTGCTCAACGGCTACCACGCCCTCCTCCGACGCCTTGTGGGCAAGGGCCTTCTCCCCGACCAGGTCCCCGATCGCGTAGATCCGCTGATTGGACGTCCGCTGGTAGTCGTCCACCTTGATCTTTCCGTTCTTCTCGGTCTCGACCCCGGCTTCACCGAGGCTCAGTGCCTCGGTATCGGGAGCCCGGCCGCCGGCGATGCAGAGGTAGTCGACCTCGGACTCGGTGTCCCCGTACTTGACCTTGACCGACGACTTGCCGGTTTCGACCGCCTCCACCTTGGTGCCGGTCGAGATTGTGATGTTCTGCTTGCGGAAGGCGCGCTCGACCACCTTCGCGACGTCCTTGTCCTCGGCTGGGAGGATCTGGTCGAGCATCTCGATCAGGATCACCTCGGTCCCGAAGCGTCCATATGCGGATGCGATCTCCGCACCGGATGCGCCCGCCCCAACCACGGCGATCTTCTTCGGTTGCTCTGGGAGCGACCAGGCCCCCCAGGTGTCGACCACGCGCTCGCCGAACTCCACGCCGGGGATGGCCATCGCGACCGAGCCGGTGGCGAGCACCACCGCGCCAGCCTCGTAGGTATCGTCGCCGACCTTCACGTTTCCGTCGCCGGTCAGCGTGCCCTCCCCCGCGATCAGGGCGACCTTGTTCTTGTCCCAGAGAAACTTCACCCCGCCTGACAGCCCTTCCGAGACCTTGGCCCGCCTGGCCCCGAGCGCCTTCCAGTCGAGGCTCGCGCCCTCCACCTTGATGCCGAGCTCGGCGTCATTGAGTGCGTGGTCGTAGAGCTCGGCCGTGTGGAGCATCGTCTTCGCCGGAATGCACGCGTAGTTGAGGCAGCGCCCGCCCGGCTTGTCCGCCTCGACGACCGCCGTCTTCTGGCCGAGCTGCGCGGCGCGGATCGCGGCGACGTAGCCGCCCGGGCCACCTCCGATCACGATCACGTCGTAGCGCTCGGCCATGCCCGCGACTCTATAAGGGCGCTCTACTCCCGCGGCGCTCGCTCGGGCATCTGGATGCGGGCCAGGGCCTTGATCATGAAGTAGAAGAGGGTGCCCGTGACGGCGATCAGGGCCAGGTTGCCCGCAAGCTGGACCCCGGTCTCGGCGCCCACCAGTCCGAGAGTTGCCGCCACGATCAGCAGCGCCAAAACTGCCTGGAAGCCGAGTACCGCCCAGTACCGGGCTCGCCACATTCCGTACGACATCGCGCCCATGAGCGCGGCCGGCGGGATCACCTGGAGCAACTCCGGCCGCTCGCCGTCGACCTCGGCGCCCGCCAGGTATGCGATCACGATCGAGGCGGCGACCACGCCGGAGAGCACTGCCCCGACGGTGACGATCGCCGGGCGCTCGCCCTCCTGAAGGGGCTCAAGGGCTTCCCGCGCGGCGCGGTTTCGCACCTCGGAGCGAGCGGTGATCTGGCTTCTCCGCTCGACGGATCGCGCCTTGCGCTTCGAGCGGTTCGCGCGCCGGCGCTCCCGGTTGGCCATCAGCCGGCAGCTCCGACGCGCTGCCCGAGCGCTTCGCGAAGGCCGCGCGCGGCAGCGCCGGGATCTGCGGCGTCGCGGATTGCGCGAACCACGACGATCCGCTCAGCGCCGGCGGCCACAACCGAGGCGACGTTAACGGCATCGATCCCTCCGATCGCGAACCAGGGGATCGTCACCTCCGCGGCGGCGTACTCGATCAGCCCGAGTCCGGTGCCCGGCCGGCCCTCCTTGGTCGGGGTTGCCCACACCGGGCCCACGCTGATCTGGTCGGGACGGTTCGCACCAGTGGCGGCGCACGCCGCATCGACCTGCTTGCGCGAATGGGTCGACAGCCCGACCAGGGCCCCCGGACCGGCGAGTTGACGCGCCTGGGCCACCGGCATGTCCTCCTGTCCCACGTGGACGCCGTCGGCCTGGCAGGCCGCGACCAGGTCTGGCCGGTCGTTGAGGATGAACAGTGCTCCGTGATCGTCGGCCGTCCGGCGGAAGGGGTGGGCGAGGGCGATCAACTCTTCGTCGGTGCGCGGGGACTTCTCCCGCAGCTGGACGATCTCCACGCCGGCCCCCAGGGTCGCCTCGAGCAACGACCGCGCGTCGATGCCGCGCGGTCGGCCCTCGCAGACGAAGTACAGGCGCGCGGCCTCCACCGCACGCAGCCGTTGATCGCCAGCGGTGGCCATGAGCTCAGTATCGCGCAGCCTCGGGAGTACCATGGGGGACAACGGGAGCCCTGTGAGTTGGGGCTGAGAGGGCGGCATCCGGGCCGCCGACCGTCTGAACCTGATCCGGGCAATGCCGGCGCAGGGATGGTGGCGCGGAGCGCCCGCCAGTTGTCAAGAGAGGCGAACGTGCCTGCAGACATTCAGAGCTCGGCCGAGCAACACGACGACGTCGTCGTGCCGCTGAAGCGATCGCGCCCTACAGACGATGGCGCGGAGGCGCTGGACGCCGTGGTGGTGGGGGGTGGGGCGCTCGGACTGGCGTGCGCCTGGCGAGCCGCCCGGCGCGGCCTGCGAGTCCGCGTGCTCGAACGCGATCACCCCGGCGATGGAGCGTCTCACGTAGCCGCGGGAATGCTCGCTCCGGTCGGCGAAGCTACCTGGGGCGAGGAGGCATTGATGCGACTCGGGCTGGCGTCCGCGCGGGCGTGGCCGGGCTTCGCTGCGGAGCTCGCCGCCGAAAGCGAGCTGGAGGTCGGCTTCACACGCTGCGGCGCCATCCACGTTGCCCTCGATCGCGACGAGGCGGAGGAGCTGCGACGCCGCTTCGAGTTGATGGATTCGCTCGACCTCGGGGTGGAATGGATGCGACCGCGGGCCCTGAGGGACCTGGAGCCAGGCTTGGCCCCGGCCTGCGCCGCGGGCGTGCACGCTCCAGCCGAGGCAGCGGTCGACCCGCGTCTGCTGCTGCCGGCCCTGGCAGTCGCAGTCGAGCGACGTGGCGGTCAGGTGCTGGTGGAGGCGGAGGTCACGGAGGCCCTGATCCAGGACGATCGGCTGGCCGGCGTGATTACCGCGGATGGGCGAGAGCACCACGCTGACCACGTAGTGCTGGCCGCCGGAGCCTGGTCGGGCGCGACTTCCTGGCTGCCGCCCGTGGCGCGACCGCCGGTGCGTCCGGTGAAGGGCCAGATACTCACGCTCCGGGGCGATCCCGACAAGCCCGTCTGCCAGCGGATCGTCGTCTCCGAGCGCGTGTATCTGGTCCCGCGTCCCGACGGTCGCGTGATCGTGGGAGCGACCGTGGAGGAGCGGGGCTTCGACATCCAGGTCACGGCGGGTGGGGTTCACGAGTTGCTCCGCGAGGCATACCGCGCCGTCCCTGAGGTGGCCGAGCTGGAGCTGGTCGAGACGCTCGCGGGCCTTCGACCCGGGACGCCGGACAACGCTCCGCTCATCGGTCCTGGTGCGCTGGATGGCCTTGTCCTGGCCACCGGGCACTACAGGAACGGCATCCTGCTGGCGCCGATCTCGGCCGAGGCAGTCGCCGCGCTGCTCGCCCGGGAGCCGCAGCCGCCGGACGTCCGGGTCGCTCACCCGGGCCGCTTCGCCGGACAGACCGCCCCGGGCCTGGTAGCGGCGCCGAGCACCGGGGAGGCCCCACGATGATGATCGAGCTGAACGGACGGCGAGTCGAGCTGCCCGCGGGCGCGACGGTCGCGGACGCCGTGCTCCAGGCGGGGGCCCCCGGCGAGGTACGCGGAGTCGCGGTCGCCGTTGACGGCGAGGTGGTACGCAAGGCGGAATGGCAGGAGACCAGGCTTCGGCCCGACCAGAGCGTGGAGGTGGTCCGTGCGGTCCAAGGGGGATAGGAATCAAGCCGCCGCCTCTTCCGCAGCGGCTGCTGACGAGTTTCGGGTGGGTGGGCGCACCTGGGGCTCGCGACTGATCGTCGGCACAGGGGGATTTCGCTCGATGGAGGCGATGGAGCGCGCGTTGCTCGCCTCGGGAACGGAGATCGTCACGGTGGCGCTGCGCCGGGTGGATCCGGTCGCTCGCGGGTCGGCGCTGGAGGTGATCGACGGCCTCGGGCTCTTCGCCCTTCCGAACACCGCCGGCTGCTACACGGCGCGTGATGCCGTACGCACCGCGCACCTGGCGCGCGAGGCGTTCGAGACAGACTGGATCAAGCTCGAGGTGGTCGGCGACGACCGCACCCTGTTCCCGGATGCGGTCGAGCTCGTCGACGCCGCCGCAGAGCTCGTCGACGAAGGCTTCACGGTCCTGCCGTACACGAACGACGACCCAATCCTGGCGCGCCGCCTGGAAGACGCGGGGTGCGCCGCGGTCATGCCGCTGGGCTCGCCGATCGGCTCCGGAATGGGGATCCGGAATCCGTACAACATCCAGATCATCGTTGAGCGAGCCTCGGTACCGGTCGTCCTCGACGCCGGCATCGGTACGCCTTCCGATGCGGCGCTGGCTATGGAGCTCGGCTGCGACGGCGTGCTTCTCTCCAGCTCCGTCGCGCGCGCCAAGGACCCCGAGCGCATGGCAGGGGCGATGCGCCAGGCGGTCGAGGCCGGCTACGCAGCGCGCAGGGCGGGCCGCATTCCGCGCAAGCTCCACGCCCAGGCGTCGACCGCCGACGAGGGGGTCCCCGACTTCCGCTGAGCGCCCTTCGGGAGGTGCTTAGGTCGGCCGGGTCAGATGCGCGAGCACTGCGGGGAGCTTCGCCCGCCGCACGGTGCGAGGCAGGGGCAGGCGGTGAAGGCGGGGCTGAAACTCCGGGGCGCGGACGAAAGTTCGCTCCTCCGCGACCACCTGGCAGGCGGCCTCGACGATCGCGGGATCGAGCTCCTCATCGGCACGCAGGGATAGGTCCAGCATCGCCTCGGAGTGAGACAGCTCCAGGGTGCCGCCGGCGGTCAGGTTGCTCCAGGCCCGGGCGACCGCGACCACGCGGCTGGCGAGTGGGGCCCAGGCCCCCCGAAGCCCAGCCGGCGATCCCGTTCCGTCCCAGCGTTCGTCGACGTGTAGGGCAGCAAGGATCGCGGAGTGCGATTCCCCAAGGTGCCACGGATGATGGGCTCCAATCGTCGCCGGCTCCTGGCGGTCGAGCAGCATGGCCGCATGGGCGACGGTGTGCCGCTCCCTCCGGGAGAGGCCGAGAACGTCGGCGATCGCGTCCGCATAGACCCTGGTGGCCTCGGGCGGGCGCAGCCGCGTGATGGAGCGATTGCGACCCAGGTGTGCCAACGCGAGTTGGGGCAGGACGACGACGACCGCCAGCGGCGCGAGCGCGAACACCCCGAGCGGCCCGATCAGCACGGCGGTCGCCACGCCGAGCGCGAGCATGGCCGCGAACGGGGGCATCATCTCTAGGAACTCGGTCCGCACCAGGACGCTTGGCCGGTAGCCCTGGTAGAAGGGCGCGAAGGTGAGTCGCGCGAAGAGGAAGTTGACGGCGTACATGAGCAGCCCGGTCGTGTACAGCGCGGGCGTCGCGGCGGCAATCGAGGGAGCGTTGGCGAGCTGAAGCATTCCGTAGCCGGCCAGGGTCGCGAGCGCGAAGCTGCTCACGGTGGCGACGAGGCCGGGTGAGAGCAGATGGTCTTGGCGGATCACGAAGCGGCTGATCGCGTCCGGGACCATCCAGACGAGGAGCGCGGGCAGGGGCCCGGCGATGGCGAGCGTCAAGAGCGCCAGGACGATGCTCGCATCGAAATATGCGCCGGCCGAGATCTTCAGCCGAACCTCCGCGGCGAAGGCGACCGCGGCGATCGCCGCGAGCGCTCCGATCAACACCGGGTCCCAGTTCGACTCCGGGGCGAGGAGGACGAATAGCGCGATGGCGGCGCCCGCCGGCACGAGGTTGGCGGCCATGGCCCTACCCGTGCGACCGTCGGTCGCCTCGGGGCTCCAACGTCTCAATGTCTCCAGCGCGCTGCCTAGCATCCGCTTCCGGCGCACCTCCGCGCACGCCTCAACAGGCAGCCTAGCCGATTGGCTGGCAGAGAGGGAAGATGTCGAGGGCTGGCTAGCGGCTGCGGAAGCCCATCGGGGGCTCTCCTCATGACGTGTTGGGCAAAAAACATCCCGCCCCGCGAAACTCGCTGCTAAAGCCTACTAATCCGTAATCAAAAGTGCGCATTCGTACCTAGTCGCTGGTACTTCGTCGTCGACGCCCAACCTGCCGGTCGGTCCACTCGCCAACCGAGCCGAGGGTCCAGGCGACGCGATGCGCCGCGCGGCCGGCGGTCGTGTGGTCGAGCGGCTCGACCGCTCGGTTCGGATCCCCGCCAAGCTCGATTGCCGCCCTGCGCACGGCGCTGACCTGCCGACGCAGCCGCCGCTCCCACGAGCCGCAGAACTCGGACAGCTTCGGATCGCCATCGACCTCGCCTACGCGCGCCAGGTAGCCGAGCAGGGTCGTCACGTGCTCGAGGTCGTCGACGGCGAGGCGGAGAGCCTGGTTGCGCTCCAGGAAGCGGTCGAATATCGCCCCGCGCACCATTCCGAGGTTGGCCCCGCTTCCCTGCGCGGCGACGCCCCCGTGCAGGTCGTGCCGTGCGGTAAGCGGGCCCAGCTCGTCAAGCAGCCGAGAGATCGAATCTCCCGCCTTGATCAGCAGCTCGCCGGTCTGGCCGTCGTCGAATGCCACCGCGAGCCGGCTCAGTCGCTTCACGGTCTGCCGACCGGTGAGGTAGAGCTCGCGATACCCGCGGTTCTCCGCCGGGTGGAGGGGCACCCCCCAACCGTATTCGACCCGGCCGACGCGGCTCTGGGCGAGTGTCGAGTCAGTACCGCCGAACGTGTGTGCTAGCCTGCCGGACCGTTTTGTGCATTAAAACCATCGAGAAAGTAAGATAATCGAGAAAGGCAGCAACGGAGATGAATCGCTTTCGCTCGCTCTCGTCCAGGCCCGCTCGGATCGTGCTGGCCGCAGCATCGACGCTCGCCCTCGGTCTCGGAGTGGTCGCCTGCGGCGGCAGCAGCAGCTCGGGGGGAGAGATCAACCTGGTCGCCTACTCGGTCGTCGAGACCGTCTACGACGAGTCCCTGATCCCCGGCTTCCAGAAGACCTCGGAGGGCGACGGCGCGACGTTCAAGAACTCGTTCGGCCCCTCGGGCGACCAGCAGCGGGCCGTCATCGCCGGCCAGCCCGCCGACTACGTCCACCTCTCGATCGAGCCCGACATGCAGGCGTTGGTCGACGCCGGGATCGTCGACTCGGGCTGGCAGGACAACCAATACAAGGGGATCGTCCAGGACTCGGTCGTCGTGTTCGCGGTCCGGAAGGGCAATCCGAAGAACATCCAGACCTGGGATGACGTCGTGAAGCCCGGGGTCGAGGTCGTGACCCCGAACGTGTTCAGCTCCGGGGGCGCGAAGTGGAACCTGATGGCCGCCTACGGGGCGCAGGTCAATCAGGGCAAGTCTCCGGACGAGGCGCTGGCGTTCCTGAAGACGCTGCTCGAGCACGCCGTCGTCCAGCCCGGGAGCGCAGGCGACGCCCTGACCGCGTTCACCAGCGGCAAGGGCGACGTACTGTTGGCCTACGAGAGCGACGCGATCGAGGCCCAGAAGGCGGGCGAGGACATCGACTACGTCATTCCCGACGACACGATCCTGATCGAGACGCCGGCGGCAGCCACGGTTGACGCTCCGACGCAGGCACAGGACTTCCTCACCTACCTGTGGACGCCGGAGGCCCAGCAGCTGTGGGCGGACGGCGGTTACCGGCCGGTGGACCAGTCGGTCCTGGCCAAGAACAAGGACAAGTTCCCAACCCCGCCCGGCCTGTTCGACATCGCCAGCCTCGGCGGCTGGGAGAAGGTCAACACCGAGTTCTTCGATCCGGAGAACGGCAGCGTCGCCAAGATCGAGAGCGATCTGGGGGTCTCCACCGGGTGACGCCAGCTCCAGGAGCCCGAGCGGAGGCGCCCCCGAGGCCGGTCACGTTCCCGCGCCTCGGGGGCGCCGCCTTGGGGCGGGGCCTGGTCACGGCGTACCTGAGCGTGATCGTCCTGATCCCGATTGCCGCCCTGGTGGCGAAGTCGACCGAGGGCGGGCTCGCCGAGTTCTGGGATTCCCTGACTTCACCTCTGGCGATTTCGGCCCTGAAGCTCACCCTGATCGCTTCGGTGATCGTCACCTTGATCAACGTCGTCGCGGGCACGGCGATCGCCTGGGTCCTGGTCAGAGACAGCTTCCCGGGCAAGCGGATCGTCAACTCGGTCATCGACCTTCCGTTCGCCCTGCCGACCGTCGTCGCGGGGATCACCCTGCTCGCCCTCTACGGGACCGACAGCCCGGTGGGCATCAACGTCGCCTTCACCCGAGCCGGCGTTGTGATGGCTCTCCTGTTCGTCACCCTGCCGTTCGTCGTCCGCGCCGTGCAGCCGGTGCTGCTCGAGCTCGACCGCGAGATGGAGGAGGCCGCCGCCTCGCTCGGCGCCGGGCCCCTGACGACATTCCGCCGGGTGATCCTGCCCAACCTGACCCCGGCGATCCTCGCCGGCGCGGCGCTGGCCTTTGCGCGTGCGATCGGCGAGTTCGGATCCCTTGTCCTTTTGTCAGGAAACCTGCCCAAGACCCAGGTCGCCTCGTTGTTCATCTTCGCTCAGATCGAAAGCGGCAACACGACGGGGGCGGCGGCGGTCTCGGTCACTCTGCTCGTAATCGCGCTCGTTGTCCTGCTTCTGATCGGGCGCCTCACTCACTGGAGCCTGCGCCATGCTCGCTAGCCCGACCGTTTCGAGGCTCGGCTTGCGATTCTTCGCGCTCGGGTACCTGTCGCTGCTCCTCCTGATTCCCGTCGGGATGATTGTCTACCGGGCCCTCGAGCACGGCGCCGGCGCCGCCCTGGATCAGGTAACGACGCCTGAGGCCCTGCACGCCTTCTACCTGACGATCCTGATCGCCGCGATCGCGGTGACGGCGAACACGATCTTCGGAATCGGCTGCGCGCTGCTCCTGGTGCGCAGCGAGTTTCGCGGCAAGGCACTGCTGAACGCTGCCATCGACCTGCCGTTCGCAATCTCGCCGGTCGTGATCGGGCTGTCGCTTTATCTGCTCTACGGCCGCGAGGGGTGGTTCGGCGGCTGGCTGCTCGACAACGGCTTTCAGATCCTCTTCTCGCTCCCGGGAATGGTGCTGGCGACGATCTTCGTCTCACTGCCCTTCGTTGTCCGCGAGGTCGTGCCGGTGCTGCACGAGATCGGCGACGAGCAGGAGCAGGCGGCCCAGACGCTCGGCGCGAACTGGTGGCAGACGTTCTGGCGGGTCACGCTGCCCGCGATCCGCTGGGGTGTGGCCTACGGCGTGGTGCTGGCAACGGCGCGCGCCCTCGGTGAGTTTGGGGCGGTCGCGATTGTCTCCGGCCGAGTGGTCGGCGAGACGGAGACGGCGCCGCTGTGGGTATGGCGAGAGTTCGGGCAGTTCAACTTGACCGGGGCGTACGCCGCCTCGCTGGTACTGGCAATGCTCGCCATCGGCACGTTGCTGGCGATGAACGCATTCAAGAGAAAGGAAGCCTGATGGGCATCTCGGTGGAGGGGGTACGCAAGCAATTCGGTGACTTCGTCGCGCTGAACGACGTCTCGATCGAGGTGCCGGACGGTGCGTTGACGGCCCTGCTCGGCCCGAGCGGCAGCGGCAAGTCGACGCTGCTCCGGGTGATCGCCGGGCTCGAGCAGCCCGACGGGGGCCGGGTCGTGATCTCCGACCGCGATGCCACCCGCGACCCGGTTCAGGACCGGGGGGTCGGCTTCGTGTTCCAGCACTACGCGGCCTTCAAGCACATGACCGTGCGCGACAACATCGCCTTCGGCCTGAGCATCCGCAAGCGCCCCAAGAAGGAGATCGAGCAGCGCGTTCAGGATCTTGTGCGCCTCGTGCACCTGGATGGCTTCACCGATCGCTACCCGTCGCAACTCTCGGGTGGGCAGCGCCAGCGCATGGCGCTCGCCCGTGCGCTCGCCGTCGAACCCAAGGTGCTGCTGCTCGACGAACCCTTCGGGGCGCTCGACGCAAACGTCCGCAAGGAGCTTCGGGTGTGGCTGCGCCGTCTCCATGACGAGGTCCACGTGACGACGATCTTCGTCACTCACGACCAGGAGGAGGCGATGGACGTCGCCGAGCAAATCGTGGTCATGAACGACGGTCAGATCGAGCAGAGCGGGGCGCCACGCGACCTGTACGACCATCCGCAGACCGAGTTCGTGATGGGTTTCGTGGGCCCGGTCAATCGGCGCGGGGCGATGTTCATCCGTCCCCACGACCTGGAGATCCTCACGGCCCCGGCGCTCGAGGCAGAGGAGGCGATGATCGAGCGGATCGTGCACCTCGGCTTCGAGGCCCGGGTCGAGCTGTTGCTCGCCGACGGTGAGCAGCTCTGGGCCCAGATGACTCTGGCCGAGGCGGAGTTGAAGGAGCTGGCAGACGGCCAGATCGTCTACGCGCGCCCCCGGCGGGCGAAGGTGTTCGAGCCGAACGGCGAGTCCAGGACCGAGGAGCTGGCGGCGGCCTGAGCGGCTGGGGTCAGTTGAGCCGGCGGACAGGTCCGCCCGTCGACTCGCGGAGGATCCTGCGTACCGGCTCCGACAGCTGGCCGGAGGCCAGGTCGGCGAGCGTCACCGAATCGAGGACCTCGCGCATGCTGGCGCGGAGTGCGATCCACACCTCCTGTAGCGCCTGCGCGTCGCCATGAAGGGCGAGCTCCTCGGGCGGCTCTCCCCGGACGCCCACCAGTGGGCCATCGACTTCGCTGATCACCTCGGTGAGGGTGACCTCGTCGGGTGGCCGGGCGAGCCAGTAGCCACCATCAGGCCCCACGCGGCGCTGGACCAGTCCCGCATATCGCAGCTCGGTAAGGACAGGATCGAGGAAGCGCAGCGGGATCTGCTGAGCGCCGGCGATCTGCTCGGCCGTAACGGGACGTTCCTCGGTTCCGCGCGACAGCTCGATCATCGCCCGCACCGCATAGTCGGTCTTGGCCGAGACCCTCATCGGCCCATTCTTCCCTAACCGGGGGCGGGTGTCCTCCCGCCGAAGTTGCCGCGAGTGGTCCGCTAGGCGACCCGCTCGGCCTCCTCCGGTTCGCCGCAGATTTGTCGAAGCCGCCGGTACAGCGCCGCGTCGGCCGGTCGCGCTCCCGGGAGCTTCCGCCTGGTTGAGGCCTCGTGCTGGCGAACCGCCGCCGCGAGAGCGGCGAACCGCCGCTTCGCGAGGTTTCGCTCGCCGACTGCGTCGAGTTTCCTGTTTCCTTCGAACATCCAGACCGGGGTCATCGCCGTGTGTCTCCTTGCCCTTCCGAGGATTCTTGATCAGTTTACTCAAGATAGCACACGTGAGAGACGGCTAGCTGGGGGTGGGCGGCGGCGCCTCCTCTCGTTCCAGCACGACCTGGGCGGCATCCTTGTCGGTTTGCAGCCCCTTGTACACCGGGGCACGGAGGGTGCGGGCCCTGGTCCACTCGCGGAACTCGACCTCGCAGACGAGCTGCGGCTCCACGAAGATCGCCTGCTTGGGTGGCTGACGGCCCTCGAAGGGGGTCGTCGTGCGGCGCAGCGGCTCGAGTTGTCTGCCGAGCTCCCGAAGCGTCTCCTCGCTGAAACCGGAGCCGACCCGGCCGGCGTAATGCAGCCGCGGCCCCTGGTCGCCGTCCTCGTAGTAGCCGACGAGAACGGCGCCGATCGTGCCCTCGCGCCGGCCCTGCCCGGGTAGCCAGCCGCCGACTACGAACTCCTGTCGGAGCACGTTCTTCACCTTCAGCCAGGCGCGGCTGCGCCGCCCCGGCAGGTAGCGGCTGTTGAGGCGTTTGGCCACCAGGCCCTCGAGGCCGCGCTCTTCAGTCAGGCGCAGGAGCGCCTTCCCCTTGCCGCGGTGATGGGCAGGCGTCTGCCAGCTGGGCCCGTCGAGCTCCAGCCCTTCGAGCCGGTCGCGGCGTTCGGTGTAGGGCAGGTCGATGAGCGAGCGTCCGTCGAGGTAGAGGAGGTCGAAGATCAGATAGGTGACGGGGCGGTCTGCCATGCGGCGGCGGACTGCCGCTTCGGAGGCGAGGTTCATCCGGCTCTGGAGCAGCTCGAAGCTGGGCCGGTCGTCGTCGTCGAAGGCGACAACCTCCCCGTCGAGCACCGCGTCGCGAGCGCCGAGCACGGGGCCCAGGGCCCGCAGCTCCGGGTAGTGCGACGTGATCTCGCGCAGGTTGCGGCTCTCCAGCCGCAGATGTCCACCATCGCTGTAGGCGATCGCGCGGACCCCATCCCATTTGAGCTCGTAAGCCCACGTCTCCTCGTCGGTCGGCAGGCGGGTCGAGAGGGTGGCGAGCATCGGTTTCAGGTGCTTGGGCATCGGCACGCGCTCGGGATCGAGCGGTGGATCCATGCGATGGATCATCCAGTTGTCATCCTTCGTCTGGAAGAGCGCGTACTTTCCCTTCACCCGCTCCCCGGCGAAGACGAGGATCACCTCGTCGTCGCGGAACTTCTCGGCCTCGTAGGTGCCGCGGTCCCAGATCTCGATCTTCCCTGCGCCGTACTCACCCTTCGGGATCTGCCCCTCGAACTCGAGGTACTCGAGCGGGTGGTCCTCCGTGCGGACGGCGAGCCGGTTCTCCTTCGGGTCCGGCGGCACCCCCTTGGGCAGGGCCCAGGAGGCCAGGACGCCGTCGTGCTCGAGCCGCAGGTCCCAGTGCAGCCGCCGCGCGTGGTGCTCGTGGACCACGAAGCGGTTGCCCTTGGCTCGCTTCGCCCTCTTGCCGCCGCGCGGTTCGGGGGTCTTTTCGAACGAGCGTTTCCTCTCGTATGCGCTCAGTTTCCGGCTCGCCATCTCGAGCCATGGTAGGCCCGGGGGGCGCTCAGCCTTCGACCTGATGGGGCGATGCGTACCGGTAGGACACGTCCTCGAATGTCGCACCGGCTGGGGGGCTGACGAGGAGTCCGGCCTCGATCTCACCATGGCAGTTGGCGCAGACCAGGACGCACTTCTGGAGCTCTTCCCGGTAGGCGGCCAGCGACATTGTCGTGGATGAACTCAATACGAACGACTTTTCGGCGGGATCGACATGATGGAAGTGAAGGTTGAGAATGCAGGGGTCATATCCGCAGATCGCACAGCATCCCCCCGCTTCGTCTACCAGCAACAGTTTCACCTTCTGCTTGCGACGCGTCACGGCTTCGCCCACACATCGCTTGCATCGCCATCGCAGAGCTCCGTCTTTGCCGTGGGAATATCCGCCGAACTCGGTCAAGCCGTGGTGCCGGCAGACACGCACCTCAACTGGGCACTTGCGACTCGGATCTGGAGGTCTTCCGGCTTTGGCCACCAAAGGAACTGGTGGCGGAGCACGTCGGGATGGCATCGAACACATGTTCCCATGGGGTGCGGACGAGACAATGCCCCCGGCCGGATTCGAACCGGCATCTTTCGGCTTAAAAGGCCGACGCGTTATCCATTACGCCACGGGGGCGTTTACATGATGGCGCGATCTCTCCAGGGGAGGTCCTGGAGACAACGAGCAGTTCTGGGTTCGATTCCCAGCGCCCCCACTTCTCAGACGTCGTGCTCCCGCACCTCGTCGAGCTCCACGCGGCCGCCGATCTCCACCATCCCGTCGCCGAGCGGGCGGGCGACGATGCGGGAGCCGGCGCCCTGGCGGATCTCCAGCGCCCGGCCGAGGCGCGCCGAGAGGGTGATCGCGGCGGACCCGGTCGCCTCATCCTCGTCGAGCCCGTAGCGCGGGGCGAACAGCCGCTCGCGGATCACCCCCGCGCCCTCGTCGATCCAGGCCCAGACCCCAACTGAGTCCATGCCCTCCGGAGGCCCGCGCAGCGTCTCAACGTCGGTCGCCGATTCGACCTGCACGAACTCGAACGCCGGCGCCCACTCCGGCCGGCCGGCCGCGAAGGTCAGCCCGTCCCCCTCGCGTACCGGAACCTCGCCCGCCGGCGGCCGCAGCGCTCTGACCGTACTGCGCTCCCTTCCCAGGAGCCAGGCCGTTCCCACCACCGGATGGCCGGCGAACGGCAGCTCCACCGCCGGAGTGAAGATGCGCATCCCGCCGCGGCGGGCATCGTCGACGAACACCGTTTCGCTGAAGCCGAGCTCCGCGGCAATCCCCGGTCGATCCTCCGCCCGGACCTCGGCCCCGTCGAGGAACACACCGAGCGGATTGCCTCCGCCTCCGCCCTCGTCGCAGAAGACGCGCAGCACGTGCAGCTTGGGCATGGCTGGCCGCTGCTCAGTGCCGGAAATGCCGCCGCCCGGTGAACACCATTGCCGCCCCCACTTCGTCGCAGGCTGCGATCACCTCGGCGTCCCGCACTGAGCCTCCCGGCTGAACCAGCGCCGCGACGCCCGCGTCGATCGCCAGCTGGGGCCCGTCGGGGAACGGAAAGAACGCGTCGGAGGCCAGCACCGATCCCGCCAGGAGCGATTCGGCGTCCTCGCCGCGGGCCTGGCGCGCCTTTTCGATGGCGATTCTCACCGAATCGACCCGGCTCATCTGCCCAGCTCCGATCCCCAGTGTTGCCCCGTCCTTGACGATCACGATTGCATTCGAACGAACGTGCCGGCAGACCTTCCACGCGAACCACAGGTCCTCCCACTGGCCCCCCTCCGGGTGCGCCCCGGTGGCCGCCTGCATGGTCTCGCGCTCCTCGTCGATCCGGTCGGGATCCTGGACCAGAAGCCCGCCGCGCACCCGTTTTACGTCGCGCTCGCCCGGCTCGTGGTTGCGCTGCTCGGTCCCCTCGAGCAGTCGCACCGCCTCCTTCTGCTTCAGCACATCCAGTGCGTCCGGATCGTAGGCAGGCGCGAACAGAACCTCGATGAAGCGCTCGTGCAGTCGCTCTGCCAGCGCCCGATCGACCGAGCGATTTACGGCGATAACGCCGCCGAAGGCCGACACGGGATCGCAGGCGAGCGCCCTCTCGTAGGCGTCGCTGATCTCTTCCGCGACGGCGACCCCGCACGGGTTGTTGTGTTTGACGATCACACATGCCGCCTGGTCGAGCTCGTCGAGCAGGCGCCGGGCGCAGTCCAGGTCGAGCAGGTTGTTGAACGAGAGCGCCCGTCCGTGGAGCTTGGCCACTCTGGAGAGCACGTGGCTGCGAGCGCCCACGTCCACGTAGAACGCCGCCTTCTGGTGTGGGTTCTCGCCGTAGGAGAGGTCGAGGAACTTCTCGTGTGCCATGACCCAGTGACCCGGATAGGACTCGTAGCGCAGCCCGTACCAGCGGCTGATCGCCGCGTCGTAGCGGGCCGTGAAGGCAAATGCCTCATTGGCCAGCCAGTGCCGGGTGCCGGCTGAGATGCGCCCGTCCGAATCCTCCAGCTCAGCGAGCACGGCGTCGTAGCTCTCAGGCTGGACGACCACGGCGACAGAGCGGTGGTTCTTGGCTGCGGCGCGGATCATCGTCGGGCCGCCGATGTCGATGCTCTCGACGGCCTCCTCTTCGTCCACCTCCAGCCGGGCGACGGTCCGCTCGAAGGGATAGAGGTTGACGCAGACCAGGTCGATCGGCTCGATCCCCTCGGCCTCCAAAGTGGCCATGTGCTCGGGATCGTCACGGACGGCGAGCAGCGCCGCGTGGAGGCGCGGATGCAGCGTCTTCACTCGCCCGTCGAGAATCTCCGGCGACCCGGTCAGCGCGGCCACGTCATGCACCTCCAGCTCCGCATCCCGCAGCGCCGCCGCGGTGCCGCCCGTGGAGATGATCTCGATCCCCAATCCCGCCAGGCCACGCGCGAAATCGACGACCCCGGTCTTGTCGGAGACCGAGATCAGCGCCCGGCGTACCTCGGTGGCGCCCTCCGCGGCCACCGAGGGCTCGCTCCGACCGCCGGTCCGCACCGGATCAGCCATGCCTATTCGCTTGCCTCGGCATCGACGTCGACGACTCGCGGATTATCCGGGTCGACCCGGACCGCCCCAGCGGCGATCAACCGGATCGCCTCGGGGAGCAGCTCGTGCTCGACGCGGTGGATCTCCTTTTCCAGTTGGGCGCGGCCGCGAGTGTATGGCACCGGTATCGCCTGCTGCAAGACGATCGGACCGGAGTCGACCCCCTCGTCGACCAGATGCACGGTCACCCCGGTGACGCGTACCCCGTGAGTGAGCGCCTGCCCGACGGCATCCAGGCCCGGGAAGGAGGGAAGCAACGCAGGATGCACGTTGACGATTCGGTTTCGGAACCGGTTCACGAACTCGCCGGACAGGAGCTCCATGTATCCGGCGAGAACGATCAGGTCGACCTCCCGCTCTGCGAGCCAGTCGGCGAGCGCGGCGTCACGAGAGGCCCGGTCCGGGTGCCCCTCGCGCTCGAACACCTTCGTCTCCACGCCCGCCGTGCGCGCCCGCTCCAGCGCCCTCGCGTCCGGCTTGTTGGAGGCGACGCAAGCCACCTCGATCCCGTCCCGACCGTGCAACCGGTCGAGGATCGCTTGGAGGTTGGTCCCCGTGCCGGAGGCGAGAACGGCGATCCGGAAGGCCACTCAGTCGCTACCGCTAGAACCAGACGCGGCGGCGGCGGTCACTTCGAGCGCGAACTTGCCATTCCCCCGGCCACCGTCGCCAAGCGGATAGTTGCCGGTGAAGCAGGCATCGCAATGACCCTCTGCGGACCCCCCCACGGCCTCGTAGACGCCCTCCATGGATAGGTAGGCCAGGGAGTCGGCGCCCAGCTCGTCGGCGATCTGCTCCACCGTGCGGTCGTGCGCGATCATCTCCTCGCTGGTGGACATGTCGATCCCGTAGTGACAGGGATGGCGAATCGGCGGCGACGAGATCCTCAGGTGGACCGCACTCGCGCCGGCGTCCTTCAGCATGCGGACGATCTGGCGGGTCGTGTTGCCGCGCACGATCGAGTCGTCGACCACGACGACGCGCTTGCCGGCGACGATTTCCGGAAGGGGGTTGAACTTCATTCGCAAACCATGCTTTCGCAGCTCCTGCCCCGGTTGGATGAACGTTCGCGCCACGTAGCGGTTCTTGATCAGGCCGTCGTCCTGGTGGATGCCCGAGGCTCGCGCGAAGCCGTTGGCCGCGGGGTTGCCCGAGTCGGGCACCGAGATCACCAGATCGGCGTCGACAGGCGACTCGCGCCAGAGGATCTCGCCCATGCGGCCCCGCACCTGCTGCAGGACACGGCCCCCCAGGCGCGTGTCAGGCCGCGAGAAGTAGATGTGCTCGAAGACGCAGTGGGCGGGGCGGTTCGAGGGCACCACCTGGCGTGTCTCGATGCCGTCCTCGGTCAGCGAGATCAGCTCGCCCGGCATGACCTCGCGCAGCAACTCGCCGCCGATGATGTCGAAGGCGCAGCTCTCCGAGGCCACGCAGTAGCGGTCACCGATCTTGCCAAGCGATAGCGGGCGCACGCCGTGCGGATCCCGGAAGGCGACCACCGCCCGCTTGGTCATCACTACGGTGGAGTAGGCGCCCGCAAGGCGGGGCATCACGGCCGCGACCGCGTTCTCGATTGGCCGTGACTCCTCCACTGACAGCAGGGTGGCGATGATCTCGGAGTCCGACGTGCCGCGGAACTCGAGCCCCCGCTCGCTCAGCTCGTTGTAGAGCTCGACGGCGTTGGTCAGGTTTCCGTTATGGGCGAGGGCCAGCTCACGCCCGTCGTCCCGCCACACGGGCTGGGTGTTCTCCCACGAGCCCCCGCCGGTGGTCGAGTAGCGAACGTGTCCGATCGCCATGTCGCCCTCGAGCGCCTGCAGCTTCTGCTCGTCGAACACCTGCGAAACCAGCCCCGTATCGCGCAGGGTGGTGATGTGACCGCCCTCGCAGGTGGCGATCCCAGCCGACTCCTGGCCGCGGTGCTGGAGTGCGTAGAGGCCGAAGTACGCGAGCCGGGCGACGTCGTGCCCGGGGGCGTACACGCCGAACACCCCGCATTCATCGCGCGGGCCGTCGCGGTCCGGGAAAGGCCGCTCAGTCAGGATCATGTAGGCCTTCTCTGCGTGAGAGATCGAGCTGGCGAGGCAGGCAGGTCCGCCTGCCACCGCAGGGTAGCAATGGCCTCGGTTACCGAGGCCGCCCCGCTGGTCGAAAGCCGCTCGATGCCTGAGGCTGAGGGTCCTGTTGATGGACCCGGCAGCCGGCACCGGCGCAGCTCTGCAGTTCGTGTAGGCGGATCGCGAGCTGCGCCATGACGGATGCATAGGCGGGGGCGTGGTGGCGGCTTCGAAGCTCGAATCGGTCCTTCCGCAGGTCGTAGAGCTCCGTTTCGCCGGTGTCGTGCTCGGCGTACATGTAGCGCTTGGTCCGGATCGCCTCGAAGGTCGGCTCTTCGATCAGCAGCTGGCGTCCACGCTCGATGCCGGGGTGCCGCGCGACCGGGATCAGCGAGCGCCCGTCCATCACCAAGCCCGGATGCGCATTCGCTGCGTCGACGATCGTCGGTGCCAGGTCGGCGTTGATGGCCAAGTCGCTGATCCTGCCGCCCCGCGGGATGCCTGGGCCACGCATCGCAAGGGGGACCCGGATCGACTCCTCGTAGATGTGCATCTTCTCCTTCGGGATCCGGTGCTCTCCGTGGAAATAGCCGTTGTCCGACGTATAGGCGATCAACGTATTGTTGAGCTCCCCCTTCGCCCTCAACGCCCGGACGACCTTGCTCGCACCATCGTCCACCGACAGCAGCGATTCCAACTCGCACCGGTACTTGCGCCGGATGCTCACAACCTGACCCGAGTCGAGCAGTTTCCGGCTCCTGATCTCGACCGGCTTGTCGGAGACGTCCGCCTCGTTGAAGTTCGGGGGCCTCGGCAACCGCTTGGAGTCGAACGCGTGCGCGTGTCGGGGCGCCGGCTTCGCGGTGCGGTGGTTGCAATTGAAGGGCCGGTGCGGATTCCGCCACGGGCCGCCAAAATGCGGCGCCGTGTACGTGAGCCAGAGGAAGAAGGGTTTCGGCTTCGGTGCCCGGTCGTTGACGAAGCGGACGGCCTTTCGAGTCAGCACGTCCTGTTTGAAGTCGACCGGCCGTTGGCCGCGTTGGACGAGAGTCCCGTTGTGGTTCAGCGTGTAGTCATAGAACCTGTTCGACTGTGGGGCGGCCGCGTCCCACTCCGACCAGCCCAGGGGCACGGGCGGGTTGTTTGAGTAGCCGTTGAGGTACCTACCGATCAGCGCGGTGTGGTAGCCGGCGTTCTGCAGCCAAACCGCGAGGTTGTTGTTTCCGTGCAGGGCCTCGAAGCGGCCGAAGCCGCTCGGAGGGGCGTTGCCAAGCACGCCATGGTTGTGCGCGTATTCCCCGGTCAGAAACGTTGCACGGGAGGGGCAACAGAGCGAGTAATTGACGAAGCTGTTCTTGAACAGCACCCCCTTCTTGACGATCAACGAGTTGACCTTGGGCATGAACCGCAGCGATCGCGCGGTCTGATCGTCGGTCTCGATGACGAGCACGTTGGGCCGCGATTGGGCCGCAGCCACCTGACCGGGGGCAACCGAAGGCCTTCCCGGGGCAGCGACCACCAGCGCGACGGTCACGCCCACCGTGGCGAGGACCGGTATCGGCAGGCGCTTCCGAAACGGTGTTGGGGGCTCGGTCACCGGAGGGAAGTGGTGTGGCGCCGGCTACTCGCAGTACGGGACGAGCGCTGGCGGATCGCGGCCCTCCACGCCTGAGCAGTCACCAAGGAGATCCAGTCGCGCAGCAAGACTGTGCTCCCGTTCGGCGTACGCGGCCGATCCCGCCTTGTTGCTGAGCTCGTGGGGATCCGTCCTCAGGTCGTAAAGCTCCCGCTCACCGCTCGCGAGCTCCGAGTAGACATAGCGGCTCGTCCTGATCGCGTGATAGGCGCAGTCGCACTCTGGATCGTTGCGCTTGGCGTTCCGCCGCGAGTCGATCTCGACGAGCACGCCACGTCTGCGCAGCGACTGACCAGCACCCCGGAGCAGGGGCCGCAGGGTGCGCCCGTCCATCCGTCGGCAATCGCCGGGAGACATGCAAGAGTCAGCAGAGCCTCCATATCCGTTGACGTAGTCGAGGAGCGTCGGGGCGAGATCCTGATTGGAAACGACGCTGTCGAGCCTCCGCGGAACCGCGGAATTGCGGTAAGGGCGCGGAACCCGCATGACGAACGGCACGTTCAGCGCCGGCTCGTACACGAATCCCTTACCGATCCGAAGGCGGTGCTGGCCAAAAAAGAACCCGTTGTCTGATAGGTAGATGACGATCGTGCGCCGGAGCTCGCCATCCCGGCGCAGCTCCTTCATCAAACGGCCCACCTGGCGATCGACCTCCACCATCGCTCCCAGCGTGCAATGCCAGCGGCGCTCGATCTCCGCAATTGCCGGGCCTCCCAGCCGGTCAAGGGTTCGGATCTCACGCGGCTTGTCGCCGACGCGCCGCTCGTTGAATGTCGGCGATCGCGGAAGGCGGGCACGGTGGAACCGTCGGAACGCCGCCCTTCCGGGCGGAAGCGGATTCTTCCCCTCGCAACTCCCGTCAGCGACCGGCTCGAGATGGGTCGCGTGGTATCCGAGCCAGGCGAGGAAGGGTCGCGACCTGTCCGCGCTGTGCCTGATGAAGAGCCGCGTCTTCCTGGTCAGCACCTTGGTCGAGTAGGCGCGGCGGCTGTGGCCATACCTACGTATGGCGCCGTTGTCGCTGACGCGGTAGTTGAAGTACTCCGAGGATCCACCGAGGAACGCGAACCAGCGATCGAATCCGGGCGCGGGAGCCGCGCCCGAAACGTCTTCGTAGTGGTTCATGAACTTACCGAAGAGCCCGGTTCGGTAGCCGGCGTTTTGGAGCCAGACGGGCAGAGTGTTACCCGGATCACGCAGGTCCGCGTATCCGGGGTGGTTCGAGAAGACGCCGTGGTTGTGCGGGTACTGGCCGGTGAGGATTCCCGCTCGGTCGGGACAGCAGAGCGGCGGTGCGGCGATGGCGTTGGTGAACGTGGTGCCATGGTTGACGAGGTCGTGGAACGTGTGCGGCATGAACCTCGGTTTGAAGGTGTTCTGGGCCTGGTCGTCCACCACGATCAAGAGAACGTTCGGCGGCCGCTGCGCTGCCGCTGAACCGACCTCCGTGTTGCCTGCGATCCCCGAGACGATGGCGGCAATGCCGAGCACGGCGACTGCACTGGCGGAACGACGCGAGTTTCCGCGGCGCTTCACGCCCTCACGCGGGGACGCGCTGCCATCGCCATACAGTAAGCGCTCACTACGCGGTCCTACTCGCAGAAGGGCCGTCCACCGACGTGCTGGTTGCGTCCGGCGATGCCGGCGCACCGGCGGAGCTGGCTCAGCCGCTGCTCGAGGTGCACTTGCTTTGCCGTGACGGGACAGTTGTCGCTGCTACCGCCAAAACACAGATTGCGGAGCTCGAATGGATCCTTCTTCAGGTCGTAGCGCTCGCGCTCGTCGTCCGGGACGCATTGGCTCGTGCTCGGATCCACCACGCGCGAATGCTGCACGTAGATGTCGTCGCGCGTCCTGATGCCGGCGAACTCGCAGGTCGCATAGCGGCCCGCATCGGACGTCCTGTACTCGGTCAGCAGCGCTCGATTGCGCGGCCACCGGCCGGAACGCGTCAGCAACGGCATCAGGGAGCGTCCGTCCATGGTGCGGCAATGGTCGGGAGCCGAGCACGGCTGGGCGTGGGCGAGGTCGAGAATCGTCGGAGCGAGGTCGATGTTTCCAACTGGCCGGCCGACCTTCTTCACGCGCGACGCGCCGCCGCGGTAGCGCTTCGGCACCCTGATCAAGAGCGGCAAGTTCAGAGCCTCCTCGAAGGGAAGGACCTTGCCGGTTCGCAACCGATGCTGGCCGTAAAACTGGCCGTTGTCCGAGGTGAAAATGAAGACCGTCTTCCGCAGATCGCCGGCGTGCTTCACGGCGTCGTAGACCTTCGCCACGCCGCGGTCGACGCCCCGGAGCGAGGCCAGGGCGCAGCGCCAGTGCTTGCGGATCTTCCGCCTCTCGACGAATCCGACCTTCGGCGCTGAGCTCAGGTAGTTGGGCTTGTCGCGCATGTTCGCCTCGTTGAACGACGGTGTCTTCGGCAAGCTCACACCTTGGAAACGATGCCGGTCGGACGGCAGGGGGATCGGCGCCCGGCCGCAGCGCCCGTAAGGGTCGTGTTCCTGTCCGACGTGTGGGGCCCGCTGGTCGAGTTGGAGGTAGAACGGGTGCCCCTTGGGCGCATATCTTCGGACCATGCGCACCGCCCTACGGTTGAGCACGTGCGTGATGTGGTCCCCACGATGCCGCCCGTAGTGCCGCACGCTGCCGTTGACGAACAAGTCGTAGCCGTAATAGGCGGTATTCCCGAGCACGGTGTGCCATTGGTCCCAGCCAGGAGCCACGACGGAGTCGGGCTGGGCGGCTCTCTCGTATCCGTTGAGGAACTTGCCGACGTGGATCGTCCAATAGCCCGCCCGATGGAGCCACACCGGAAGCACGTTCCCGCGGTCGACGAGCCCGGGGTAGGCCACGGTGTTGGAGGTCACGCCGTGGTTGTGCGCATACTGGCCCGTGAGCAGCGAGGCACGCGACGGGCAGCATTGGGCGGTGGTTGCGATGTAGTCGGTGAATCTGGTGCCTTGCTGTGCCAGGAGACGTTTGGTGTTCGGCATCGCGCGCCTGGTCAGCTGCTTGTAGGTCTGGTCGTCAGTTTGGATCAGGATGATGTTGGGACGTCCGGCGCCGGGTGCGCCGTCCGCCCCCGAGGGCGCTCCGGGCAGGGGAGACGAGGCCGCGAGCCCTAGGCAGGCCGCCGCGAAGAGCGTCGCGCCGCCGAGCGCGATCCTGTGGTGAGAACGGAACAACATGGACTGACAGGTGAGCTCGAGCGCTGCGCAGCCAAGGGACGTCGCCCAAGCCGCTACGCCTAGCGGCCGACGACCCTGCGACCAAGCCCACGAGCGGGCGATGGTAGCGAAACGGCTTGGCGCGTACGACCGGCCGGGCTATTCGCACAACGGGGCCGCTGTCGCCAAGCGCGATCCCTGTGGTGAGAACGGAACGACAGAGAGCTCAAGCGTATTGGAGCGAACGCCAGGCACTCTCGGCGTCGGCCAACGCGACCGAGACCTCGGCTTCAGCGGCCGAGATCTCGAGCCGTTTCCCCCTTGCTTCCCCGATCACCAGGACGTCCACGCCGCGCTCTGAGCCCTCCGCGGCAAGCGCGCTCAGCTCCGACCCCGGGCCGGCGACCACGAAGCCGCCTGGTCCTTCGCCGAACAGGCTGGTCTCGCCCGAGCCGCCGCGAAGCTCAACCAACGGATCGAGGTCGGCTCGCACACCGACGCCGCCTGCGATTGCGCACTCGGCCAGCGCGCAGGCCAGGCCGCCGTCGCTTATGTCGTGAGCGGCGCTCAGGCGCTGGGAACGCACGCACGTGCGCACCAGCTCGATCGCCTCGCGTACCGCCTCGATTTCGACGCCGGGAAGGCCGTTTCCGAGCTCGCCGCGCAGCTTCGCCAGCTCGGACCCGGCCAGGGAGGGAGCGAACGGCCCCACCAGGGCGATCGCGTCGCCCCCGCTGATGGCGAAGCCCGGAGCACTCCCCGCGTCGGGGAGCTCGCCCACCAGCCCCACCACCGGCGTGGGGTAGATCGGCCCCGTCTCGGACTCGTTGTAAAGAGAGACGTTTCCGCCCACCACCGGTATGCCCAGGGCGGCGCAGGCGTCGGCAAGCCCGCTCACCGAGCGATCGAGTTGCCAGGCGACGTGAGGTTTCTCAGGGTTGCCGAAGTTGAGGCAGTTGGTCAGGCCCAGTGGCTCCGCGCCGACGCAGGCGAGATTCTGGGCGCACTCGAGCACCGCCTCGATCGTCCCGCGGTACGGATCGCATGCCACGCGCCGCCCGTTGCCGTCGATCGCTACGGCGATCGCCCCTCCCGTCTCGGCGAGCTTCAAGACCGCCGCGTCGGCGGATCCCGGGCGTCGCACTGTTCGTGACTGGACGATCGAGTCGTACTGCTCGATCGCCCAGGCCTTCGAGGCGACGCTCGGCGAGGCGAGCAGGCTCAGCAGCATCTCGCTTGGCTCGGCGCCGGGATCGACTGATGTGCGGTTGCCGTACAGCCACTCGCGCGGCTCCTGCGGCCGGAGGTCGTACAGGGGGCACCCGTCGATCAGCGCCGCGACGGGCGCGTCGCCGACGACCTCGTCGTGGGCGAGCACCCGGATGTGCCCGCTGTCGGTGACCTCCCCGATCGTCGCGGCTCCCGTCTGCCACCGCTCGCATACCGCCATCACGTCGCCGAGCCTTGGCGGCTTGACCACCGCGAGCATCCTCTCCTGGGACTCCGACACCATGATCTCGAACGGCTCCATGTCCGCCTCGCGCAGCGGCACCCGGTCGACGTGGAGGTCCATCCCCACTCCTCCGGCGGAGGCCATCTCCGCGGACGAGGAGGTCAGGCCCGCCGCGCCGAGGTCCTGAAGTGCCACCAGCAAGCCGCGATCCAGCAGCTCCAGGCAGCACTCCATGAGCTTCTTCTCCTCGAACGGGTCGCCGATCTGCACGCTGGGCCGCATCTCGGCGCCCTCGGCGAGCTCCGCCGAAGCGAGCACCGACGCGCCGCCGATCCCGTCACGTCCCGTGGACGCGCCCAGCAGCAGCACCACGTTTCCCACCCCAGCGGCTGCCGACCGGACCATTCGATCCGCCTTGGCCAGCCCCACACACATCGCGTTGACGAGGCAGTTGTTCTCGTAGGGCGCCTCGAAGCAGGTCTCGCCGCCGACGGTTGGCACCCCGATCGAGTTGCCGTAATGACCGATTCCCGCGACCACGCGGTCCAGCAGGTAGCGGGAGCGCTCAGACTCCAGTTCACCGAACCGCAGCGAGTCGAGCACCGCGATCGGACGGGCCCCGAGCGCGAACACGTCGCGAAGAATGCCCCCCACCCCGGTGGCGGCTCCCTGAAACGGCTCCACCGCGCTCGGGTGGTTGTGCGACTCGACCTTGAAGGCGACGGCGTATCCCGCTCCGACGTCCACCGCGCCGGCGTTCTCTCCCGGGCCCATCACGACCCGTGGCCCCTTCGTGGGCAGCCGGCGCAGCAGCTTCCGCGAGTGCTTGTAGGCGCAGTGCTCCGACCACAGGAGCGAGAACATCGCCAGCTCGACGCCGTTCGGCTCACGCTCGAGCAGCTCGACGATGCGCTCGTACTCCGGGTCCGTGAGCCCGAGCTCGCGATGCCGCGGTTGGCTGGAGACGGTCATGAAGGCCAGTATTCCGATCTCCTCGGCGCGACGAACCGCGGCAGAGCTATCGCGCGGCGAGGGCGGCGAGTGTGTCCCAGAGCTCCAGCGTCTCGCCGGAGGCCCGGGACCGCCAGTCGTCGGCGGGCGAGCCGGCAAGATCGCGGTCGAAGAAGTCGGATTCGGTTGCCAGCTCCAGCCCGTGGAAGACGAGCGCTCCCCGCATCTGGGCGTCTAGATCGGCGTGCCGGTCGAAGTCGATCACCGGGAAGGGACGCCGCCGGTGCTCGGCCAGCAGCGCTCGGTTGTAGGTCAGCCAGAGCTCGTCCCATGCCGCCGCGGAGAGCTGCGGGTGGCGCCTGGCACGCTCATGAGCGCGCCGTTGAAGCGAATCGCGCACGGCCACGGGATTTCGGATCACGCCGATTGGCCTCGGCTCCAGGTCACGCCACAGGTCGAGCACGAGCAACAGCCGTGGATCCTTGATTCCGATCGTCTCGCCGGGGATCGACCGAAGGATCTCGTTGCGCCGGCGGTAGTCGCCCCGGCCGGGGCTTATGCGCGCAGGGGGGTCCCACCAAGCGCCGCCGCTTCGCTCCAGGATCCGGTCGTGGAGCCTGTTGAGCTCGCGGATCTCACGGTTGCCGCGCGGGTTGAAGCGGTTCTGCTGCGAAACGGGGCCGAGCTCGATGCCGTGGTCCGCCAGCATGCCGGCGATCGCCGAGGTGCCGCTGCGGTGCATCCCCAGAACAACGACGATTCCCTTGTCGCGCAGCTCCGCGGGCGTCCGAGCGCCGAAGGGAAGCATCTTGCTCTGGAGCGGATTGCGCGAAATTGGCTTATCCAAGCGGTTTAGGGGAGCGATGCACCATAGATGCGCCAGTGTATGCGCCATAAAAGCTCCGGCCCGACAGGGGAGCCGGGCCAAGCCCGCACGCGGTCTCTACGCCGGTCAGGGGATGTCTGCGGCGTTCACAGCCGCCCCTCGGCCTTGGCCTGCCCGCAACTTTCGGGCATTTCGAGCGTTAGAGCAGGCAAGTAGCCCATATTTTTCCGATGCATTACCTGAGAAGCCGAGCCCAGTGCTCGGCTTTTTCAGTTGAGACGACGCCTCGCCCTTGGCCCTCGCCGCTGTGTCGCCCGCAGCGCCTCCGCCCGCGCCCTACTCCCGCAGCCCGGCGGCTTCGAGGGCTTCAGCCTCGCCTGGAAAACCGATCAGTCACTAGCGGCGCCACCCGGTGTCGAGGGTGAAGGTGGCCCTGCGGGAGCCACGTCTGCCGGGCGCGCCCCACCGGACGCCGATGCCAAGGTCCGCGAAACTGCCCAGCAGGATGGCGCGATGGGGCGGGCTGTGCATCCAGGCTCGGAAGACCCTCATCGCGCTCTTCTCGACGCCGATGGCCTCGCCCAGCGACCACGCATTGGCGTTCCTCGTGTACCCGGTGCGCTTGACGCGGCTGAAGAGGTCAGCTTCTCCGGGACACTGGTGCGCGAAGCAGTTGCGCTCCACCATCCTCCTGCTGTGGCGCTCGGCCGCGCGCCTCAGCCTCCTGCTGGAGTCGAGCTTGTGCATGTCGTGTCTGCTCCGGGCGCGACTGACCAGGCAGACGACTGCGCGACGCACCTCGCGGCGGGAGGCCTGGCCCGCATGGGCGTGGGCCTTCTTGCAGGCGAATGCGACGTCGACCTCTGGGCTGGCCAAGCACATGGCACCAGCGATCACGAACACAACAACCACTCGCTTCATCAGAGGCTTCCCTGCCTTCTCGCTAAGCGACCGCCCTGGCTGCGGCCGCCTGATGCGCGATGAAACACCCGCGTGGCGCCAGAGTTGCGTCACCGGCGCGGGAAGGGCCAGGGAAGTTTCCGTGCCGTACGGACACGATTCGAGCAAACGGCGGCCCGCCGGTCAGTGGGACAGTGAGGCCGGGAGCGGGCCCCCTAAAAGTTGCGCCGCCTACCTCTGCAGCCCAGCGGCTTCGAGAGCTTCGGCGCGGTCGCGGTACATGTCGGTGCGCACGATCACACCATCGCGCAGCGTGATGATATTTGCGAGTTCAAGTTCCGCCCCTGGTCCCTTGACCTCTTTGATGCCGCGATAAATGCCAATCCCCGGAATTCCAGTCCCGGAGGCGTCAAGCACAAGCTCAGGCGACCAAAGGCCAGTGCTTGTGAGTGCGTCAGCACCATCCTGGTTGAAGGCTTCGTAAGCCCGGCGGACGATCTCCACGTTCTCCTGCGACATCGCCCGCGCACTACCTCGCGGATGCCACTAATTGCGGTCTAGCGGCCACGCAGCAGCCAAGCACCAAGACCAACGAGTGATGCCGCAACTGCTGCCTCGATTGCCCCGGCGGTGATGTAGAGCGAGTCTGGGCTGTCCTGGTAGGAGTCCCAGAGGTTGGCGAATGTCATTACGGTCAAAAGAACCACCGCTCCGGCGATCATGAACAGCCCCGCTGCCACCACCTTGCGCATCTGAGGGCAGATACCCCGGCGCGTGGGTCGAGTTCCGCTCTTTGAGCCACGCATGGAGGATGCCCCGCCCAGCGCAGTTATTCACTGTCCCAGGCCCTCTACCGCCTTTCGTCCAAAGCGACTAGAACGGGCAAGCGCCATCCACAGTGTCAAGCCCCCTACGTGCGCGAAATCGGCCCACCCCCTTCGGTAGGGTCGGCGCGTGGCCTCGGGACGCTCCGTGATGACCGCCGGTTCTTTCGGGCGCCTCGGCTACGGACTCGCGGCAATGTTCGCACCACGGTTCATGGCTGGCCGCTATGCGCCAGCCGAACCAGAATCGGTCATGTCACTGCGCGGCTTTGGTGGCCAGTACATCGGGGTCGCCATCTTTACGCTGCTCGCGGCACGCTCGCGCAATCTCGCCCGCCCAGCTCTCCTCCTGAATGTGGGAGTCGACGTCTGCGACGCGATGGCTGGCGGCTTCGAGGTGCGCGAGAAGGGTGTCGCCGACCCGATAGCGGTCGGCGGGATAGCGCTCCCAGCCATCGGTCTCACCACGTGGCTCTGGGCGCTTCGCAAGCTCGAGCCCTAGCCCGGCCTGCTGTTGTTTCTTCGCCAGGCCGCGAAGGTGCTTCTTGATGAGAACTACGCGCCCGAGGGGCGCTATTGCGCTTTCCATGCAAAGCGATCAGGCCGTCTATCGAGTCCTCGGGCCTGAGCGAGCGTTGCGCCAGTAAGCGCCAGTGGCAAGCGGGGTCTAGCGGGCTATCTCAGGCACGAATCGCGGCTGTCGTGCCCGCCTGCCCAAACCATCTTGTTTACGTTACCCGCGGTGATCCACATCGCGACCGTCCACTGGCGCTACGACCGCTGGATCGATATCCAGCTTCGATACATGGAGCGCAACGTCGAGGAGGACTTCAAGGTCTACGCCTGGCTCGACGCCGAGATGCGTGACCAGGCGCACAAGTTCTTCTACAGCACCGACGTGCCGATCAAGCAGCACGAGCTGAAGCTCACCCTGCTGGGCGACATCGTGGCGCAAGCGGCCCGCCCGGAGGAGATGATCATGTTCATCGACGGCGACGCCTTCCCGGTCGCCCCCATCGTCCCCTTCCTACGCGAGAAGCTGGAGCGCTATCCGATCGTCGCGGTGCGGCGGGACGAGAACAACGGCGACCCCCAGCCTCATCCGTCATTTTGCGTGATGAGAGCGGGACTGTGGCGCGAGCTGCCCGGCGACTGGCGACGCGGGGCTACCTGGATCAACCCCCAGGGCAAGGAGGTCACGGATGTGGGAGGCAACCTTTATCGCCTGCTTTCCGAGCGCGGCATCGACTGGTACCCGATGCTGCGCACGAACAAGGTCAACCCCCATCCCCTCCAGTTCGGCGTCTACGAGGATCTCGTCTATCACCACGGCGGCGGCTTCCGCCGCACGGCTGGCGGCAGATTGTGGCGAGCTGCAGCGGAGGACAGGCTCAACGCCACGGTGCGCGGCCGGCTTGCCGCGAGGCTGCCTCGCAAGGGCCTTGTCGGCAGGTTCCGGAAGTTCATCCATCCGGTGCGCCGCTATCGCGAGGCGCTTGGCGAAGAGCTGGCGCAGATCAACGAGCAGGTCTTCGACCTGATCCAGCGCGACGATCGCTTCTACCTCCAGCTCATCGATCCGGAGCGCGGCGGCGAGCTGGCGACGATCAAGGCGCCGGTGCTGCTCGAGGACGCCAAGCAGCTGTCGGCTACCCGCTGAGCGCGGCGGGCGCGGACTTGGCGGCCGGCGCGGCAAGCGAGGCGAAGATGCGCAATCCGTCCGTGGATCCGGTCAGGGGATCAACTGCGTGTTCCGGATGCGGCATCAGCCCCATCACATTGCCGCCCTCGTTGACGACGGCGGCGATCTCGCGGGCCGAGCCGTTCGGGTTCTGGCCCGCCGCATAGCGCAGGACGATTCCGCCCCGCGCCTCGAGCTCCTCGAGCTGCTCGGCCGGCGCGTAGTAGCGGCCCGACTCGTGCTTGACCGGGATCGAGAGCCGTTCCCCGGGTTGGCATCCCTGCGTGAACGGCGTCTCCGCGCTCTCCACCACCAGCTCGACCTGCCGGCAGACGAACCTCAGCGAGTCGTTCGGCAAGAGCGCCCCGGGAAGCAGGCCGGCCTCGCAGAGGACCTGAAAGCCGTTGCAGATCCCGAGCACCGGCTTGCCGGCCTCGGCATGCTCGGCCACCGCCTCCATCGCGGGCGAGAAGCGCGCCAGCGCCCCGGCCCGCAGGTAGTCGCCGTACGAGAAGCCGCCGGGCACGACCACCACGTCCACGTCGTCGAGGTCCGTCTCCTGGTGCCAGACCAGGCGCGCGTCGCCAACCTGGCGGCAGGCGAGGAGCGCGTCGCGCTCGTCGCAGGACCCCGGGAATTGAACGACGCCGAACATCACCTGCCGTCCACTTCAATTTCGTAGTCCTCGATCAGAGGGTTGGCCAGCAGCTTCTCGCAGAGCTCGGCGAGGCGGTCGGGATCGTCGGCTTCGAGCTCCACCAGGCGTCCCACACGCACGTTCGAGACGCCGTCGAAGCCAAGCGTGGGGAGAGCACGCTCGATCGCCTTCCCCTGGGGATCCAGGATGCCGCGCTTGGGACGGATCAGAACCTTGGCCCTCACGTCCCCAACGTTAGTCGGCGTCACGGCGGGCGAGGCCGCCGCGGCGAGGCCGTCCCGGCAGCCGCGGTCGAAGGCGCCACCAACGGCTCGTCTGAATGCTCTCGAGGCGGCGCTCGCGTCGGCGCAGCCGGCGCCGTAGCTTGAGCTCGCTCTCCTTCAGCTCCCGGAACCGACCCCGGCGAGCGCTGCCGCCGCGGCGCCGAACGTACTTGGTGAGCGCGTACATGGCGTCCAGCTCGAGCTCGGCGAGCTCGCGGTGCCGCCTGTCATCGGGCCAGTCCCGCGACCCGGCGGGCGCGCCGCCGCCGTCGAGGGGATCGGGGCATGCGGCGAGGTAGTCGCGAAAGTCCGTGTCCTCGACCAACAGGCCTTCGCTCATCTCCCGCTCGAGCTCCTGGTCGGACAGCGCCAGCTCGTCGTAGACCTGGTCCAGGCGCCCGCTCTCGTGGGCGGCCAGCAATCCTGCTCGCCAATCCGACTCCAGCATCCCGGCTAGCTCCGCCAGCTCGACCCGACGGCGGTATTGCACGCGGCTTCGAACCGGGAAATGCAAGACCCGGATCGGGAAGGTCGAAGCGAAGACGAGCTCCTCCGTCGGCAGCGGGTGCCTGGTGTCGGTGATCGTCAGTCCCGGCCGGCCTTCGAGTGGGATGGCGGACGCGTTCTCGATCCAGATCCGGGTGGGGTGAGGGTGGTCGAGCACGATCCGTGGATGCGTCCGGTGAGCCGCCTTGGGTGGGCGCAGACATCTGGCTTCGCGAAACGTCAGCCGGTCCGCGAATGAGGCGTCTCCGGGGCGCGCGACGAACTCCGTCCGTGGCGCGATCACCATTCCGAAGCGCTCGGGGATCGACACCAGGGTCTGCTTCAGGTCGCCGGTGACCGGCCACCAGAACTCGTCGCCGTCGTTGTGGATCACCCAGTCGGCGCCGAGCTCGTGGGTGCGCCGGGCGAGCCTGGTCCTGCCCTCTGACCAGGCCTCGTTGACTGTGCCGGGTAAACGCTCCAGCTCCACCAGGCCGGCCTGCTCGTAACGCTCGAGGATCTCGAGGGTGCCGTCCTCAGAGCCGTTGTCGCCCACTACGAAGAAGTCCACTCCCTGGGCTCGGTGGTAGCGGAGGTTGGCCTCGATGATGTCGGCCTCGTCCCGCACGAGCAGCGTCATCGCCAGCCGCATTACGGCGGAGGCTAGCGGTCGCTACTGCGGCGGCGGGTGCCCCCCGCGCGTCGCCCGAAGAGCGCCCTCGGCAGCCGTGGTCGAACGCGCCACCAGCGGCTCGATTCGATCCTGCGCCGGCGCTCGCGCTGATGCCTGAGGCGCTTGCGCATCCGTTGCAGGCGTCGCTCGAGCTGACGCTTGGCGGCGCGGCGCTCTGCTCCCTCATGGTGCCGCGTCTGAAGCTTGTAGGCGTTGGCCTGGAGATAGCGGCTGAGCGCGTACATCGCGTCGCCCTCGAGATCGGCGAGCTCCTTGCTTCTCCGTTCCTCTGACCACGCGCGTGCGCCGGGAGGCGGTGTTCCACCTCCATCGAGCAACTGTGGGCAGGCCGCGAGGTAATCGCGAAAGTCCGTGTCCTCGACCAGCCAGCCCTCCGTCAGCCCGCGCTTCACAGCCTCATCGTCGAGGATCAGATCCGAGTAGACCTCCTCGAGCCGGCCCTCCTCGAAGGCTCTTCGCACGCTGTTGTCCTCCCGGAGCTGGTCATTGGCGAGCGCGAGCTCGACCATGTGCCTGTACTGCCCGAAGGAGCGAAGCGGGAAGTGACGCACGGCGAGCGGGAACGTGGGGGCGATGAGGAGCTCGAGCTCCGCCTCGTCGGCGTGGTCGGGCTGAGTGCGGCGAACCGGTCTGCCCACCAGCCCCTGACGTGGCGGGGCCCCGTAGTCGACCCAGATGTGCGTGGGGTGCGGCTGGGAGATCATCACCTGTGGGTGGGCACGATGCGCGGTCTTCGGTGGGCGCCGGAAGCGGGCCTCGCGGATCGTCAGCCGGTCGGCGTAGAAGCCGTCACCGGGCCTGCCGACGAACTCGGTCCTCGGCGCGAGCACCAAGCCGAAGCGCTCCGGGATGGCGGCGAGCGCCTCCTTGAGGTCGCCGCCGCCGGCCGGCCACCAGAACTCGTCCTGGTCGTTGTGGAACACCCAGTCAGCGCCCAGCTCGAAGGCGCGCCGCGCCAGCTTCGTGCGGCCCTCTCCCTGGGCTTCACGTGCAGCCCCCGGTATCCGCTCGAAAGCGATCAGCCCCGCTCGTTCGTAGCGCTCGAGGATGTCCAGCGAGCCGTCAGTGGATCCGTTGTCGCCGACCACGAACAGGTCAACCCCCTGCGCGCGGTGGAAGCGCAGGTTGTCCTCGATCAGGTCCGCACCGTCGCGGACGAGCAATGTCATCGCCAACCGCATCGGCGATCAGGCTAATGGGTCGTTTCGGGACTGCCCACTAGCTCCGCAGCCGCCGGACCGCTTGCCGCAGCCTGGCCCATGGGCGGGCGCGCTCCGCACGCAGCTCGCGACGCAGCGCGGTCAGGCGCTCGCGCTTCTTCGTCAGCCTGCTGCGGAGTCGCTCGGCCCTTCCGCGCGCGGTGTCCCGCTGCCGCACGGCCCTCTCGCGCTGCGACTCGAGGGTGTCGACGCGCTCGCGGGCGCGGTCGCGCTGAACGACCAGCCAGCGCTCGGTACGGGCGAGGAGCTGCATCGCGTCGAACTCGAGCTCAGCCAGCTCTCGTTGCACCTCATCCGCTGGAAGGTCTGCGCCCACGCTCCCGGCCGTCCCGCCTTCAAGCGGATCGGGGCACAGCGGCATCAGGCGGGCGAGGCGCTCGTCGCGCACGAGTCGGCCGGCCCGAATGCCCTCCTCGACGGCCGCCTCGTCCAGGACCAAGTCCGCGAAGAGCTCCTCGAATCGACCCTCCTCGTAAGTTTCGCGAAGGCGCTTGAAGCGCCCCCAGTCCGGAAACCTGCCCTCGAAGATCGCGATCTCGGTACGGCGCCTGAACTGCTCGTAGGAGCGCACCGGGAAGTGGAGTATTCGCAGCGGCCAGCTGGGCGCCCAGACGAGCCTGGCGTCCTGTTCGGGCGGCGCAGCGTTACCCCCGTTCGGATCACGAACCGTGCGATGAACGGGTCGACCAGGCGGGCGAACCGTCTCCGCCAGGTCTCCGCTGGGGCCGGCCACCGCCACGTCGTGCCCACCGCGGTCGAGAACGACCACTTCGGGTACTGCCCTGTGCGCGACCTTGGGCTGGAGTCGGGCTCGCGACTCCCGCACCGTGAGTCGCTCGGCAAAGGACCCCGGGGCATCCGGGAGGCCCACGAACTCGGTGCGTGGCGCGACGACGACGCCGTACCGCCCGGCGATCGCGTGCAGCGCATCCGCCAGCGTGCCCTCGGCCGGCAACCAGAACTCGTCCGCGTCCGTATGGATCACCCAATCCGCGTCGAGATCCGTTGCGGCCAGGCGTGCCATCCGCGTCAGCCATTCCGAGCCTCGTTCCTTGTAGTCCGTCCCGGGCTCGTCGATCACGTGGGCAAGCCCCGCGTCCGCGTAGCGGCGGAGGATCTCCGGCGTTTCGTCGGTGGATCCGTTGTCGGTGACCACGAAGTGGTCGACACCCAGCGCGTGGTGGAAGCGAAAGTTGGCCTCGAGGACGTCGCCTTCGTCTCGAACCTTGAGCGCCATCACCAGGCGTGGTCGGTGGGCTGAGGATGGACCGCCAGGCAAGGACGGGCATTCTAGGCCCGTGCGGGCGGGTGCCAACCTGCTACGAATCGTCGCCCCATGAAGCTGGTCATGACCCTGCTGGTGCGCGACGAGCAGGACATCGTTCGGGAGAACCTCGACTTCCATCTCGCGCAGGGTGTCGACGAGGTGATCGTCACCGACAACGGCTCCGAGGACGCCACCGTCGAGATCCTTCGCGAGTACGAGTCCCGTGGGGTGGTGCGGCTGCTTCACGAGCCCGCGGACGACTACTCGCAGGGCCGCTGGGTGACCAGGATGGCCCAGCTGGCTGCGACGGAGGGCGCCGACTGGGTGATCAACAACGATGCCGACGAGTTCTGGTGGCCGCTCGCCGGGTCGCTGAAGTCGGTCTTCGAGCAGCTGGGTGCCGGGGTTGGCTTGGTGGTCGCCCATCGTCAGAACTTCGTGCCCCGCCCGGAGGACGGGCGCCCATTCTGGGAACGGATGACGCTGCGCGAGCGCGTGTCGCTGAACCCGCTTGGCAAGCCGCTGCCGCCGAAGCTCGCCCACCGCGCGGACCCCGAGATCATCGTCGCCCAGGGCAACCACAAAGTGGACGGCGCGGATCTCGGCGAGCGCCGGGATGACGCCTCGATCGAGATCCTCCACTTCCCTATGCGCACATATGGGCAGTTCGAGAACAAGATCGTCAAGGGCGGCCGGGCCTACGGGCGAAATCGCGAGCTGCCGCAGCGCACGGGCCGGACGTGGCGGCGACTGTACGAAGCCTGGGAGGAGGGCCGGCTGCGCGACCACTACGACGCCAACGTGGTGGCCGAGGGGGCGCGCGCCGACTTGGTCGAAGACACTCGCCTGCGGGACTTCCTTCGCGCCTTATCTGTGAAGGAAGCTGCGCCCTAGAGCTCCTGGTTCTCCCGCGCGGGCTCCTCGATGCCGCCCTCGATCCCCAGCTCGTCTGTCTGTGGCTGATCTCGCGCTCGCCGGCGCCGGCCCAGCTTCAGGAGGCGCCTGCCGAGGGTGCGGCCGAGCTTCGCGCGTAGATGGTCGTTCTTTTCGTGCAGCTCGTCGATTCGTTCCCTGGCTTGGTCAAGGCGCAGCATCGTGAAGCGCTGCGTGCGAGTCATCAGCCTCATGGCGTCGAGCTCCACCTCGGCCCGCTCGCGCTCGAGCTCGGACTCGCTGGGAGTCACGCGCAGGGCGCCGGCCGGGCCTCCGGCAAGCGGATCGGGACACCGCGGCAATAGCTCGGCAAGCCGCGGATCGCGCACGAGCTGGCCGTCCTTGATCCCTTCCTCGACCGCCGCGTCGTCCCAGATCAGCTCGGCGTAGAGCTCCTCCAGACGCCCCTGCTCATAGTGCCGTCGCAGGCGCCGAAAGCGCCCCGAGTCGCGGAATCCGCCGTGGCGCAGCGAGATCTCCGTCCGCTTTCGGAACTGTTCGAGAGAGCGCAACGGGAAATGGAGGATGCGAAGCGGCCAGGTTGGCGCCCAGACGAGCCGGATGTCCTCGACGTCGTCGCTTGGCTCTCCGTCCGGCGCGCGAACGCTGCGATGGACGGCTCGCCCGGGCGGCCGCAGCGCCCTCCAAAGATCCCCGTTTGCCGCTGCGGCGACGTCGTGGGCGCCGCGATGGAGCACCACCACCTCCGGATCGGCGCGGTGAGCGACCTTGGGTTGCAGGCTCGAGCGCGCCTCGCGAACCACCAACCGCCCGGCGAACGAGCCCGGGCCGTCCGGGCGACCCACGAACTCGGCACGCGGGGCAACCACAGCTCCGAACTGCTGCGGGACGGCCGCCAGAGCCTCCGCGAGGTTGCCGCTCAACGGCCACCAGAACTCGTCCGCATCGTTGTGGATCACCCAGTCGGCGCCGAACTCCGTGGCCGCCATCCTTCCCATTCGCGTGTACCACTCGGCGCCCAGGGTTCGGAGGTCACCGCTCTCGTCTCGCAAGACGTGGGCGAGCCCGGCTTCCTGATAGCGGGCGAGGATCTCGGGTGTCCGATCCACGGAGCCGTTGTCCATCACCACGAAGAAGTCCACCCCAAGCGCGCGGTGGAAGCGCAGGTTGTCCTCGATCACGTCTTCCTCGTCGCGCACCTTGAGGGTCATCACCAGCGTCATGGGGCCGGACCGTTTGGTTAGCGGGCTCCGACGCGCGCCGCGCCGGCGCGCCGCGCTCCGGCGAGGCTCGACCAGAGCGAGAGGTCGATCTCCGGGCACAGCTCGGCGAGTCGTCGGGCGTCCTCCCGGTATCGCTCAGCGAGTTCCTCGCTCACGGCGGGTGCAAGCTCCGGTGTGGGCCGGCCGGCCTGCTTGTGTTGCATCAGGCGACCGGGGACCTTCCGCGGCGGCTCCAGCCCCAGGAACCGCCAAGTGCGCTCCATCTCACCGACGGGGTCCTGTACGCAGCGCTCGAACTGGAGCACCAGGATCTGCTCGGCTCCGAACAGGTCGAACACGTGGCGGAGCTGCTCGTGGTAAAAGCCACGCCAGGTCGCGTCGGCGACCGACGCCAGCAGGACGCGATCCCCCCGCTCCTCGGCCATCCGGTGCAGCCGTGCGATCGCCGAGCGATAGCGGGCGACGGGATCGCGAAGCATGACCAGGAGCCTGGCCTCGGGTGCCGCCTTTTGCAGCATCGGTGGGGTCCAGAAGGACGCCAGGTAGCGGGGCGTCCATTCACCCGCGATCTGCCCCGGCGGGCGAGGGAACAGTGATGCGTACTCGCCGGCGATGTCGTCGGGCGCGTCGCCCTGCCAGAAGCGGTCGAAGTAGTGGACCTCCTTGCCGAGCGGCGAGCGCTTGATGGCCGGATGCCTGCGCATTGCGTCGTACCACCAACTCGTGCCGCAGCGCTGCGCACCGATCCCAACGTAGTCGGGCGGACCGGTGGTCCAGCCGGCGGGGCACTCCGGGATCTCAAGCGGCGCGTGCCAGGGCCTCATCGTCTTCAAGGCCGCTACAGGGTAATGCTCGCTCTGCGAGCCAGATCGCGCGCTCTCTCTCCGCCGAGGCTGCATGCCAGACTAGACCCGCTGATGAGGCCTCGCTCGCCGAAGCTTGCGCTGTCTCGGTGGCGGTCCCGTGCCGACGGCCGCCAGCCCGCGCCTTTCGTGGTCGGCGTCGCGCGCTCGGGGACGACCCTGCTCCGCTTGATGCTTGACGCACACCCCCAGCTGACGATCCCGCCTGAGACGCACTTCGTGCCGAAGCTGATCTCCCATTGCGAGCGCTGGGTGGAGGAGGGGCTGACCGCCAAGGAGATGCGCGAGCGGGCCTTCGAGCTGATCACGACGCATCCGCGCTGGGGTGATTTCGGGCTCGATGCCGACGCGCTTCGCAGGCGTCTCGAGGCCCACGATCGTTTGTCGCCCGGCGATGCCGCTCGTTCCTTCTACGAGGCGTACGCCGAGCGCGAGGGCAAGCCGCGCTGGGGCGATAAGTCACCGCCATACACGTGGAAGGCCCCGCGGATACAGCGCGGGCTACCCGAGGCGCGGTTCATCCACCTCATTCGCGACGGCAGGGACGTGGCGCTCTCGTTGAGCGAGGTCAGCTGGGGCCCTGGCGAGGTCGAAGAGGCGGCGCGCAAATGGGTGGACGAGCTCTCGCGTGCCCAGCGGAGGGCGCGGCGCCTGTCGCCGGGCACCTACATGGAGACGCGCTACGAGGATCTGGTCGCCGATCCGGAGCCCGTCCTCCGGCGGGTCGCCGGCTTCGTCCACCTTCCCTGGGACGACAGGATGCTCTCCTACCACGAGCGTGCCGAGGAGCGGATGCGCGAGGTGGCGCGGGAGCTGAAGCCCCTGGGCGGCGGCACGATCACCGCCGAGGAACGCGCTCGCCAGCACGAGCTGGTGAGCCGCCCGCCGAGTGCAAGCCGGACCGGTCGCTGGCGTACCGAGATGTCAGCCGAGGATCGGGCGGCGTTCGAGTCGGTCGGGGGGAAGATGCTGAAGAAGCTCGGCTACGAGGTGGAATAGCGCGGTCGTCCCGCCGCGGGCACGGCTAATCCAGGCCCCGCCCGGTGATTCGCTCGTGGGCCTCGACGTACCTGGCCCGCGTATTGGCGACCACCGCTTCGGGGAGCTCGGGTGCCGGCGGGCTGTGGTCCCAACCGGTCTTGTCCAGCCAGTCGCGCAGATACTGCTTGTCGAACGAGCGCTGCGGCCGGCCGGGCTCGTATTCGTCGGCGGGCCAGAATCGGGAGGAGTCGGGGGTGAAGACCTCGTCGCCCAGCACCACCTCGGCCCCGGGTGAGGCCCCGAACTCGAACTTCGTGTCGGCGAGGATGATCCCGCGCGCCTCGGCGTGGACCGAGGCATGGCGGTAGAGCTCGATCGAGATCCGCCGCAAGCTCTCCATCAGGGGACGATTGCCGACGATCTCGGCGGCGCGCTCGAAATCGATGTTCTCGTCGTGGTCACCGACATCGGCCTTGGTCGCGGGCGTGAAGATCGGCTCCGGCAGGCGTTCGGACTCACGCAGGCCGGACGGCAGCTGTATGCCGCAGATCGAGCCGGACTCTTGGTACTCGCGCCACCCTGAGCCCGACAGGTACCCGCGCACGACACACTCGACGGGGTACATGTCCAGGCGCCGTACACGAATCGCACGGCCCGCCACCTCCTCCGGCACCTCTTGCGAGAGGAAGTGGTTAGGACAGATCTCGGCTGTGCTCTCGAACCAGAACAGGGACATCTGCGTCAGCACGCGCCCCTTGTCTGGTATGGGGTTGGGCATGATCACGTCGTATGCCGAAATCCGGTCCGAGGCCACCATCAACAGGTCGCCGTCGAGCTCGTAGATCTCGCGGACCTTGCCGCTGGAGTGAAGTTGGAGCTCGGCCAGGGCGCTCGGCATAAGGCCAGCCGATGCTAACAACGCCTCCGGCACAACCGAGGAGGAAGAGCGATGAATGAGATCAGCCCAGGCCTCTGGCATTGGAAGGCCGTGCATCCGAAGATCGGGATCGAGGTCAGCTCGTACTACGTGGCGGACGGCGGAACGCTGATCGACCCCATGCTTCCCTCAGAGGGCATCGACTCGGTCCGGGGAATAGGCGAGTGGCAGCGAATCGTGCTCACGAACCGACACCATTATCGTCAGAGCGACGCGTTCCGCGAGGAGTTCGCCTGCCCGGTGCTCTGTCACGAGGCGGGCCTGCACGAGTTCGAGGGAGGCCCGAAGGTCGACGGCTTCCTCTTTTCCGACCAGGTGGCGCCCGGAATCGTGGCGCTGGAGGTGGGCGCGATCTGCCCTGAGGAGACGGCCCTCCACATCGACCGCGGCGACGGATTCTTGTCCTTGGCGGACGGACTGATCAACCACGGCAGCCTGGGTTTCGTCCCCGACTCACTGCTCGGCGATGACCCGGAGGGCGTCAAGCGCGGCCTCGGCGAGTCGTTGCGGTCCCTGCTCGACCATGACTTCGATGGCCTGCTGTTCGCTCACGGAGACCCGCTGCTGCCGGGGGGGAAGCAGGCGCTCGTGGAGTTCCTCGGGGCCGGCTGAGCTCCCTGGCGCCGGGCGTTGGCGAAAGGGCATACTGCGCGTCGCGATGACGCTTCCTCCCGGCCCAAAGGCGCCGGCGGCGTTCCAGACGTCGATGGTCGTTGCTCGCCCGATCCCCTTCTTCGAGCGCTGCCGGCAGCGGTTCGGCGGCACATTCACAGTGCGGGTGCTGCGTATGGGGGAGCTCGTCTTCATCTCCGATCCCCCCTCGTTGAAGAGCCTGTTCGCCGCCGATCGCAAGAACACGATCGCCCCCGGTCGCAACGTGGTGCTGGCGCCGGTGCTGGGTCAGCGTTCGCTGCTCCTCTTGGAAGGAGGGGAGCATCTGCGTCGCCGCAAGCTGATGCTGCCGCCCTTCCACGGCGAGCGCATGCGCGCATACGAGGGCGTGATGGAGGAAGCGACCCGTCGTGAGATCGCTTCTTGGCCGCTCCAGAAGCCGTTCCCTCTTCACCCGAGCATGCAGCGGATCACCCTCGAGGTGATCCTGCGGGCGGTGTTCGGGGTGGAGGACGATGAACGGCGGCAGGCCCTGCGAGAGAACCTCGTCGCGATCCTCGCGACCACTCGTTCGCCGAGGGCGGTGGGGTTGACCATCGGGCGGCTGCGTCGGCTTCCCGCCTACCGGCGAGTGGAGCAGATGCTGGCAGACACCGACGAGGCCCTGCTCGCCGAGATCGCCGAGCGCCGCTCCGACCCGGAGCTGGAGCGGCGGGAGGACATTCTCTCCCTGCTTGTGGCGGCACGCTTCGAGGATGGCTCGGCGATGAGCGACACGGAGCTGCGGGACCAGCTGATGACCCTGCTGATGGCCGGCCACGAGACCACGGCGACCGCGCTGGCGTGGGCCTTCGACCTCCTGTTCCGGGCTCCGCAGAAACTCGAGCGCCTGCGGGCTGAGGTCGCCGAAGGGGGCCATGAGTATCTGGACGCCGTGATCGAGGAGACGCTGCGGGTGCGCCCGGTCGTGCCGTTCGTCGGACGCAAGCTTCAGCTCGCCACCGAGCTGGGTGGCTACAGGCTTCCCGAGGGAACGGTGGTCATGCCGGCGATCTACCTCACGCACACGCGAGAAGACGTCTACACCGACGCGCACGCATTCAAGCCCGAGCGCTTTCTCGACGGCGGACCCGAGACCTACAGCTGGATTCCCTTCGGCGGCGGCACCAGGCGCTGCATCGGCGGCGCCTTCGCCCAATTCGAGATGCGCGCGGTGTTGCGCACAGTGCTGGGCCAGGCGGAGCTTCGTCCGGCGAAGGCCGAGCCCGAGCCGATCGTGCGGCGTAACGTCACCCTGTCGCCGCGCAACGGCACTCCAGCGATCCTCGTCGGCACCTACGAGCGCTGACCGCCGGCCCGCAGGGCCTCGAGTCGCTCGAAGACCTCGGGCAGGTGCGCCAGGTAAGCGCTGGGATCGAAGCTGGCGTCGAGCTCCAGGTCCGGCGCTTCCTCCGCGAGCAGCTCCCGGAAGTCGATCCCCTCGTCCCAGGCCCGCTGCGCCGACCGCTGGACGATCCGGTAGGCGGCGTCGCGGTCCATGCCGGACTCCACGAGAGCAGTCAGCGCTCGCTGGCTATAGATGGCGCCGTGGGTGAGGTCGAGGTTCGTGCGCATGCGGTCGGCGTGAACCGTCATCTCGCGCACGACCCGGGCTGCGAGATGCTGCATGTAGTCGAGCAGGATCGTGGCGTCGGGAAGCACGACTCGCTCGGCGCCCGAATGGGAGATGTCGCGCTCATGCCACAGCGCGATGTTCTCGAGGCCCGTCTGGGCGTACCCCCGAAGGACCCGCGCGAGACCGGTGATCCGCTCACAGAGAATCGGGTTGCGCTTGTGCGGCATCGCCGACGACCCCTTCTGGGCGGCGCCGAACGGCTCCTCGACCTCACGCACCTCGGTGCGCTGGAGGTTGCGGATCTCGGTCGCGAGGCGCTCCAGGCCCGCCCCGGCGATCGCGATTCGCGCCAGGACCACGGCGTGCCGGTCGCGCGGCACAACCTGCGTCGAGATGTCCTCGGCGCGAAGCCCCAGAGCCTCCATCACCCGGCGCTCGACCGTGGGTGGCACTGATGCGTAGGTGCCGACGGCTCCCGACAGCTTGCCTACGGCAATCTGCTCGAAGGCGTCCTCGAGGCGAGCCAGGTTGCGATCCGCTTCGAAGGCAAACCCTGCGAGCCGCAGACCGAAGGTCGTGGGCTCGGCGTGGATGCCGTGGGTCCGGCCGACGCAGAGCGTGTCACGGTGCTCGAGCGCGCGTTTCACCAGCTGGTCGCGGAACTCGCGCGCCCCCGCGACGACGATCTCGCCGGCCGTCCGAAGCTGCAGCGCAAGAGCGGTATCCAGGACATCAGACGACGTCAGCCCGTAGTGGATCCACCGCCCGTCCTCGCCCACTGCGGCTGCGACAACGTCGACGAAGGCGGCCACGTCGTGACCGGTGGCCTGCTCGCGCTCGTTGACGGCCTCGACCGTGAACGAGGCCCGCTCGCGGCACGCCTTGGCCGCCTCCGGCGGCACTCGGCCTTCGGTCGCCCAGGCATCGGTGGCAGCCAACTCGACCTCGAGCCAGGCCGCCATTCGCCGCTCGGCCGTCCAGACCGCCCCCATCTCGGGGCGGGTGTAGCGCTCAATCACGCATTGATTATGCGGGCGGCCAGCAGGCCGGCGTTCTTCGCCCCGTCGATTGCAACGCAGCCAACGGGGACGCCGGGCGGCATCTGCACGGCGGAGAGAAGAGCGTCAAGCCCGCCGAGGCTCTTGCCCGTCAGCGGGACGCCGACCACGGGGAGATCGGTGTGGGCGGCCGCCACCCCCGGCAACGCGGCCGACATCCCCGCGCCGGCGATGATCACCTTCAGGCCCCGCATTCTCGCGGCCTGGCAGTACTCGCGCACCTTCTCCGGATCGCGATGGGCGCTCATCACCCGCACCTCGTAGCGGATGCCCGCGTCGTGGAGGGCCCCGCCGGCAGGCTGCATCTTCGACTTGTCGTTGGCCGAGCCCATGATGATCCCCACCAGCGGGGCATCGACCTCGATCTCCTCGAACGCCGCCTCCACCTCTGGCATCGGCTCGGCGGTGGCCGTCTCGGCTTCGCCGCCGCCGGGGCGCTCGGGCTCCGCTATCTCCATCAATCCTTCTCCCTTCGGTTACCGGCGAATTCTCGCGCCGCGTCCGGCTGTCTACGCCGCGGCGACGCTGTCGACGGCCCGAGCCGCGATGTCGCCCCGCATCTGCATGCCCTCGAACGAGATCAGTCCAGCCGCCCGATAAGCACGGTCGCGCGCCTCGCCGGGCGTGGGGCCGACCGCGGTGACGTTCAGCACCCTGCCCCCGGCCGTGACGATCTCGCCGCCCTCGATCGCCGTTCCGGCGTGTGTCACCTCGACTCCTTCCGTGGCCGTGGCCTCGGCAAGTCCCGAGATCGCGTCTCCCTTCGACGAGGAGGCGGGGTAACCCCGGGAGGCGAGCACGACCGTCACCGCCCAATCGTCGCTGAACTCGACGCCGACGTCCGCCAACCCGCCGCGCCGACGTGAGGCCGCACACAGCTCGACGAGGTCGGAGCGCAACCTCGGCAGCACTGCCTGCGTCTCGGGGTCGCCGAACCGGCAGTTGAACTCGAGCACCTTTGGCCCCGCCCCGGTGACCATCAGGCCCGCATAGAGCACGCCGCGGTAGGGGATTCCCCGGCGACACAGCAGGTCGACGATCGGCCGGTGCACGATGTCCGCGATCTCATCGGTGCGCGCGGGATCGAATCCGGGAACCGGGGAGTAGCTGCCCATGCCGCCCGTGTTCGGGCCGCGGTCACCGTCCAGAATCCGCTTGTAGTCCTGCGCCGGCGCCAGCGGGACCACGTTCTCGCCGTCGCAGAGCGCCAGCACTGACAGCTCCTCCCCCTCCAGGTGCTCTTCCAGCACAACCTCGGTGTCGCCGAACCGCCGCTCGACGAAGAAGGCGTCCAGCGCTTCCCGCGCCTCTGCCTCGGTGCTCGCGATGATCACCCCCTTGCCGCCGGCCAGCCCGTCTGCCTTGAGGACCGCCGGGAACGACTCGGAGGCGAGGCGCTCGAGCGCCTCCTCGCGGGAGCGGAGCACTGTGTGGGAAGCGGTGGGCACGGACGCCGCGGCCATCAGCTCCTTGGCGTGAACCTTCGATCCCTCGATTCGGGCCGCCTCGGCACTGGGGCCGAAGGCGGCGATCCCCGAAGCCTCGAGGGCGTCCACGAGCCCGGCGACCAGCGGGGCCTCCGGGCCGACCACCACCAGGTCGACGCGCTCCGAAGCCGCGGCCGAAACCAACTCGCGGACGTCCTCGGCCCCCACTTCGAGGCAGCGAGCCTCCGCCGAGATCCCGGCGTTGCCGGGCGCACAGAGCAGCTCCGGCGCTTCAGGGGACCGCGCCAGCGCACGGATGATCGCGTGCTCCCGCCCACCCCCTCCAACTACTAGGATTCTCACGCGCGGCGACCCGGTCGGGTTGGCTAGAGCGCTTTCGTGAACTCCTCGGCCGGGATCGCGGCCAGAGTCTCATTGCTGGTCGTGCCGCGCGAGCCCAGCTCGACCGAGACCTTGGCCATCGTCGTCTGGTCCGGTGCCTCGACCACGCTGACGAAGTCGTACTCGCCGAGGGTCGCCCACTGGTTCACGACCTTGACGCCGAGCTGCTCGACCTCCTTGTTGACCTCCTGGACGCGCCCCGGGTTGTCCTTGAGCGTCTTGACGCCGTTCGAGGTCAGCCTGGTCAACATGATGAAGACGGGCATCTCACTCCTCCTTTCGACTGGTTAGGCTGAGCCTACCTTGCGCGGACATCGCATCTTCGCCGCCCTGTACGACCGGATGCTCAGCGGCACCGAGGACGCCGGACTGCGGGACATGCGAACCGAGCTCCTGGCTGGAGCGCGCGGAAGGACGCTGGAGCTGGGCGCCGGGACCGGCCTCAATCTCGCCCACTACACCGATGCGGTCACCGAGCTAGTTCTCACGGAGCCGGACCCCCACATGGCCCGCCGATTGCGGACCCGGCTCGAGGACGAGCGGCCCGCCCCCGGTCGGGTCGAGGTGATCGAAGCCCCGGCGGAGCGCCTCCCGTTCGAGGATCAAAGCTTTGACACGGCGGTCTCCACTCTCGTCCTCTGCTCGGTGGAATCGCCGGGCGGCGCCGCGGCTGAGATCGCTCGCGTCCTCAAGCCCGATGGCCGGCTGTTGTACCTGGAGCACGTCCGCAGCGGCGACCCCGCTCTGGCGCGTTGGCAGGATCGCCTCGAGCGGCCATGGGGATGGCTGGGCGCCGGCTGCCATCCGAACCGTGACACGGTCGCGCAGCTCGAGGCCACGGGTCTTGTGGCAGAGCCGGTGCAGCGGGACCGATTGCCGAAGGCGCCGCCGATCGTTCGCCCATTGGTCCGGGGCGAAGCGCGGCGCGCAAGCTGAAGCTCAGGCGGCTGCCTTTTCCGGCTTGGCTGCCGTCGTTTTCTCGAAGCTCAGGTCGCCGCCCTCTGCGTCCACCCGCACGGTGTCGCCATCGCGGACCTCGCCCTCGAGCAGCTTCATCGCCAGGCGGTCGACCAGCTGCTTCTGGATCACCCGCTTGAGCGGCCGGGCGCCGTAGACCGGGTCGTAGCCGAGGTTGCCGATCAGGGTTCGCGCGTCGTCGGTGAGCTCGACCTCGATGCCCTTCTCGCGTAGCCGTCCCGCCAGCTGCTCCACCTGGAGCTCCACGATCTCGCCCAGGTCCTCGCGGCTGAGACGGTGAAAGATCACGGTGTCGTCCACCCGGTTGAGGAATTCGGGTTTGAAGGTGGTGGCGAGGATCTCCTCGATCCGTTCCCTGATTCGCTCGTCGATCGCTTCGCCGGCGATCTCTTGGGAGCCGACGTTCGAGGTCATGATCAGGATCGTGTTGGTGAAGCTCACCGTCCGCCCCTGGCCGTCGGTGAGCCGCCCGTCATCCATGAGCTGAAGGAGGACGTTGAACACGTCTTGGTGCGCCTTTTCGATCTCGTCCAGCAGGACCACCGCGTATGGGCGGCGCCGCACGGCCTCGGTGAGCTGGCCTCCCTCCTCGTAGCCCACGTAACCAGGGGGCGCACCGATCAGGCGGGCGACCGTGTGCTTCTCCATGTACTCCGACATGTCCAGTCGCACCACCGCTTGGTCCGAGTCGAACATGAACTCGGCCAGGGCGCGGGCAAGCTCGGTCTTGCCGACCCCAGTCGGCCCCAGGAACAGAAAGACGCCGATCGGCCGGTTTGGTTCGGCCAAGCCTGCGCGCGAACGGCGCAAGGCGTTTGAGACCGCCTCGACCGCCTCGTCCTGGCCAACCACCCGTTCGTGCAGGCGCTCCTCCATGTGGATCAGCTTCTCGACCTCGCCTTCCATCAAGCGCGACACCGGAATGCCGGTCCACTTGGACACGACCTGTGCGACGTCCTCCTCGGTCACCTCCTCGGTCAGCATCGTGCCGCCATCTCGGTGCAGCTCGGCGAGACGCGCCTCCTGCTCGGCGACCGTGCTCTCGAGCTCGGGAATCTCGCCGTAGCGGAGGGTCGCGGCACGCTCCAGGTCGGCGGCCCGCTCGGCCCGCACTGCCTCACGGTGCGCCTCCTCCAGCCGGGCCTTGGCGTCCTTGATCGCCTCGATCGCCCCCTTCTCGTTCTGCCAGCGGGCCTTCATCTCGCCGGAGCGCTCACCCAGCTCGGCGAGCTCGGCCTCGATCGCCTCGCGGCGGGCGATCGACGTCTCGTCCTTCTCCTTCTTCAGCGCCTCGCGCTCGATCTCGAGCTGCTGGATGCGCCGCTCGACCTCGTCGATCTCGGTGGGCATCGAGTCGATCTCGATCTTCAGACGGGAGGCGGATTCGTCGATCAGGTCGATCGCCTTGTCCGGCAGGAAGCGGTCGGCGATGTAGCGCTCCGACAGTGTCGCCGCGGCAACGATCGCGGCGTCGGAGATCCGCACGCCGTGGTGGACTTCGTAGCGCTCCTTCAGCCCGCGGAGGATCGCGATCGTGTCGCCGACGTCGGGCTCGTCGACCATCACCGGCTGGAAACGGCGCTCGAGCGCGGCGTCCTTCTCGATGTGCTTGCGGTACTCGTCGAGGGTGGTGGCGCCGACAGCGCGCAGCTCGCCCCTGGCGAGCATCGGCTTCAGCAGGTTGGCAGCGTCCACGGCGCCCTCTGCGGCGCCGGCGCCGACGATCGTGTGCAGCTCGTCGATGAACAGGACGATCTGGCCCTCAGCGGCCTGGATCTCCTTCAGCACGGCCTTGAGGCGCTCCTCGAACTCGCCCCGGTACTTGGAGCCCGCGAGCAGAGCACCGATGTCGAGCGCGATCACGCGCCGGTCGCGAAGGCTCTCCGGGACATCGCCGGCGACGATCCGCTGCGCGAGGCCCTCGACGATCGCCGTCTTGCCCACCCCGGGGTCGCCGATCAGCACCGGATTGTTCTTGGTGCGCCGCGACAGGACCTGGATCACGCGCCGGATCTCCTCGTCGCGGCCGATCACCGGGTCGAGCTTTCCCTGTTCGGCCTCCGCGGTGAGGTCGCGACCGAACTTCTCCAGCGCCTGCATCGTGTCCTCGGGGTTCGGCGAGGTGACCCGGTGAGGACCACGGACCTCCGAGATCCCCTTCATGAGGGAGTCGCGCTCGGGGAGGGAATCCGACAGCCCGGAGGACTTGTCGGTGAGTGCCAGCAGCAGGTGCTCGGTGGAGATGAACTCGTCGCCGAGCCCGGCCATCTCCTTTTCCGACCGCTGGAGACTGCGCACCAGCGCCTGCGCGGGGCGCGCGTCCGGCTCGGCGTCGCCGCTGAGGCGCGGCAGGCTTTCGATCGCAGCGAGGGTGCGCTGGCGGATGGAGGCGACGTCGGCGCCGAGCTTCTGGAGCACCGGCACCACCAGGCCGTCCTCCTGGTCCAGCAGCGCGAGGAGGAGGTGCGCCGGGGCGACCTCCGTGTTGCGGTGCTCGGAGGCGAGCCGCTGGGCGGCGGCCACGGCCTCCTGGGACTTGGTCGTGAATCGGTCTGGTTGCATCAGGGACAGCTTAGCGGCCTGCTAGTCCTTTGTAAAGGAAATCTGTGTCATCAAGACTTAGATCTGTGCCCGGGCCGATAGCCCCGCGAGGGGGCGCGACGGGCCCTCGGTCGAGCATACTTCTGCCCGTGGCGAGATCGCGGCGCCAATTCGACAATCCTCACACGGGCGAGCGGATTACGCTGCTGGACGTCGCGGCGGAGACCGGTGGGGAGCTGACCCGAATGGAGATCCGGGTCACGCCCGGCCCGGGGGATTGGGTCGGGCCCGACCATTTCCACCCGATCCAGGAGGAGCGGTTCGAGATCCTCGCGGGCTCACCGATCTTTCGGATCGATGGCGCCGAGCGGCCAGGGAAGCCAGGCGAGGTGGTCACGGTGCCGGTGGGCGTCTCCCACATCTTCAGGAACGGAGGAGCGGAGGAGCTTCACATGATCAGCGAGTACCGGCCCGGCTTGAAGTCCGTGGAGACCTTCTTCGCGACCTTCTTCGGGCTCGCGGCCGATGGCAGAGTGAACAGGCATGGCCGACCTCCTCTCCTGCAGTCGGTGCTCACACTGTGGGAGGTCCGCGACTACTTCGTCGTCACCCGGCCGCCGCGCACAGTGCAGCGAGTGCTCTTCCCGCTCTTGGCGTTCCTGGCTCGCCTGCGGGCCTACAAGGCGAGCTATCCCGAATCGCGAGACGCGGAGGGTCCTACGGGCGCTGGGGGCGGGACCGCCGGGCCGGCCGCTCCACCGGGATCTTGACCGGCTTCGCATCCGCGCCCGGAACGATCTCGCCGGCGTCGTAGGCGCCGTAGGGAACGATCTCGGCCCGGAAGGACCGCTTCACCCGCTCGATCTCGGCCAGCATCTCGCTCTCCAGCGAGTCCGCCCGTTGGCGCATCCTGCTGAGCTCGCGCCGGGTGCGATCGAGCTGGCGCTCGAGGTCGAGCACCGTCTCGACTCCCGCGAGGTTGAGCCCCTCTTCCGCCGTCATCCGCTGGATGCGGCGCAACCGCTCCACGTCCTCGAACGAGTACAGGCGAGTGTTCTTCGCAGATCGCTTCGGAGTGATCAGTCCCCGGGCCTCGTACATGCGGAGCGTCTGGGGATGCATCTCGGCGAGCTCCGCGGCGACGGAGATCATGAAGACGCCGCGCCGCTCGTCGAAGGCCGCCTGTCGCTCCACCTTGACGCGCCTGCCACGAAGCTTCCTGTCGCCACCGTCGGTCACGACTTGCCTACCTTGGAGGCCCGGGCGGACGCCTCCCGCAGCAGACGCTCACGTGGGTCATGGTCGTTCATGGCCTCGGCGAAGCCGCTCAGGGCCTCCCGTTGCTCGCGAGTCAGGTCACGCGGGACCTCGATCTCGAGCCGGTAGAGGATGTCTCCACGACCCCGCCCGCCGGGCTTCGACGGCCCTTCGCCGCGAAGTCGCTGAACGGTCCCGTGCTTTGTCCCCGCCGGGACACGGATCCGCTTGGTCCCGCTCAGCGTCGGCACCTCTACGGTCGCCCCCTGGATCGCTTCGGCGATGGTGATCGGCACGGTCACCTCGAGGTTCCCGTCGGCGCGTTGCTTGAAGACCGGCGACGGCGAAACGCGCGTGACCACGTAGAGGTCGCCCGGCGGGCCGCCCAGCGGGCCATCCTCGCCCTTGCCGGCGACGCGGATGCGGCTGCCGTCACGGATTCCAGGCGGAACCTTCACCCGGTAGCGCTTGCGCTGCATCGTGAGGCCGGAGCCCGCGCAGGTCTCGCACGGGCTCTCGATCACCTCGCCGCGGCCGCCGCAGCGCGGACACGGTTGGCTGATCGAGAAGAAGCCCTGGCTCTCGGCGTCGATACCCCTGCCACCGCATCGGGGGCAGACGATCGGCGAGGTGCCGGGCTTAGCCCCGCTGCCGTGGCAGGTCGGACAGGTCGCCTGCTTCGGGACCGTGACGACGACCTCGACCCCCTCCATCGCCTGCTCGAACGACAACCCCGCCTCGGTCTCCAGGTCCCGCCCGCGAATGGGCGCCTGGTCGCCGCCCCCGCGACGTCCGAAGAAGGTGGAGAAGATGTCGCCCAGGTCCGAGGTGAAGCCTCCGCCGCCAAAGCCCCTCGGTCCGAAGCCCGAGAACATGCCGCCGGCGTCGTACTGCTTGCGCTTCTCGGGGTCGGACAGCGTGTCGTAGGCCTCCTGAACCTCCTTGAAGCGCTCCTCGGATTCCTTGTCGCCCTGGTTTCGATCGGGGTGGTACTTACGCGCCAGCTTGCGGTAGGCACGCTTGATCTCGTCCGCGGTTGCGTTCCGCGAGACCCCAAGCACCGAGTACAGGTCGCGGGCGGGCACTTCCTCTCCCTACTCGCTGACCACGACCCGAGCGGCCCTCAACACCTGGTCGTCCAGGCGATAGCCCTTCTCGATCGTCTCGATCACGATTCCCGGCTCCACTCCGTCGCCACCGGCCTGGACCGACAGGACCTCGGAGGTCGCCGGGTCGAATCTCTCGCCCGTGGGGTCGTATGTCTCGACGCCGGTGCGCGCCAAGGCCGTGCGGAGCTCGCGGTAGACGAGCGCCACCCCGCGCGCCAGCGCCTCGTGAGCTGAGACCTCCTCGCTGGGCGCGTCGACCGGGTCAGCAGCCGCCCCACCGGTCTCCGGATCGATTCCCGCCGCGTGCAGCGCGCGCTCCAGATTGTCGAGGGCCGGCACCAGCTCTCGAGCGAGTCCCGCCTTGCCCCGCCGCTCGGCTTCCTGCGTCTCGCGCGCGGCACGCTTGCGGTAGTTCTCGAAGTCAGCCCGGGCACGCTGGGCGATCTCGAGGTACTCGTCGCGCTCACGCTTGACGTCTGCAAGCAGCGCATCCAGGTCGGCATCGACGGCGGCGGCCGACTCGCTCTCACCCTCGGGGGGCGGGTTCTTGCCGCCATCCGGCGGTAATCCGTCCAGGGCGGCCTCTTCCCGGTCCTCTAGATGCTCATCCGGGGTGCCCGCGGGCTGGCGCCCATCCCAGTCGTCCGGTGCCCCCGCGGGTCTACGAGCGCTCGTCATCTACGACCTCGGCGTCGACGACTTCCTCCTCCTCCGCGGGTCCGCCATCCGCCGAGGCACCGTCACCCCCGGCCGGCTGCGTGGCTGCCTGTTGTTCGGCAGCCGCCTGGTAGATCTGCTCCGAGACCTTGTGGAAGGCGGCTTGGAGGGCATCAGTCTTCGACTTGATCTCTTCCACGTTGTCGGAGGAGAGAACGCCCTTGACGTCGGCGATCGCCTTCTCGATCTCCTCCTTTGCGGATGAGTCGACCTTGTCGCCCATCTCCGCAAGCTGCTTCTCGGCCTGGTAGGCGGCGTTCTCGGCCAGGTTGCGCGCCTCGGCCAGCTCGCGCTGGCGCCGGTCGTCCTCGGCATGGGCCTCCGCGTCCTTGACCATCTGCTCGACCTCCTCCTGGGCGAGGCCCGAGCCGCCCTTGATCTCGATCCTCTGCTCCTTGCCGGTGCCCAGATCCTTGGCCGACACGCTGAGGATCCCGTCGGCATCGATGTCGAAGGCGACCTCGATCTGCGGCACCCCTCGAGGCGCCGGCGGGATGCCGGTGAGCTGGAACTTGCCCAGCGACTTGTTGTAGGCGGCCATCTCGCGCTCGCCCTGCAGGACGTGAACCTCGACCGACGGCTGGTTGTCGTCGGCGGTGGAGAAGATCTCCGACTTGCGGGTTGGGATCGTGGTGTTGCGCTCGATCAGCTTCGTGAACACGCCGCCCTTGGTCTCGATTCCGAGCGAAAGCGGGGTGACGTCGAGCAGCAGGACGTCCTTGACGTCGCCGGCGAGCACGCCCGCCTGAATGGCGGCGCCGATCGCCACGACCTCGTCAGGGTTGACTCCCTGGTGGGGATCCTTGCCCGTCAGCTCCTTCACCTTCTCCTGGACCGCGGGCATCCGCGTCATGCCGCCGACCAGGACCACGTGCTCGATATCGGGCGCGCCGGCGTCGGACAGCGCCTGCTTGAGCGGGGAGACGATGCGCTCGAGGAGGTCGGACGTGAGCTCGTTCAGCTTCGCCCGGTTGAGCTTCATCTCCAGGTGCTTCGGCCCCGTCTGGTCGGCGGTGATGAACGGCAGGTTGATCTGGGTCTCCTGGGTGGTGGAGAGCTCGATCTTCGCCTTCTCCGCGGCTTCGTACAGCCGCTGGAGGGAGTTCTTGTCCGCCGACAGGTCGATTCCCTGATCCCGCTTGTACTCCGCGACGATCCATTCCACGATCGCCTTGTCCCAGTTATCGCCTCCCAGGTGGTTGTCGCCCGCGGTCGCCTTGACCTCGAACACCCCATCCCCGATCTCCAGCACCGAGACGTCGAACGTGCCGCCGCCGAGGTCGAAGACCAGGATCGTCTGGTCGGACTCCTTGTCCAGGCCGTAGGCAAGCGAGGCGGCGGTGGGCTCGTTGATGATCCGCTTCACCTCCAGGCCGGCGATCTTTCCGGCGTCCTTGGTCGCCTGGCGCTGGTCGTCGTTGAAGTAGGCGGGCACGGTGATGACCGCCGAGTCGACGGTCTCGCCGAGCTTCGCTTCGGCGTCGGCCTTCAGCTTCTGGAGGATCATCGCCGAGATCTCGGGCGGGGAATACTGCTTGTCCCGAACCTGGACACGGACGTCGCCGTTCGGGCCGGACACGACCTCGTAAGGGACGATCGTCTCCTCCTCCTTGACTTCGGCCTCCTTGCGGCCCATGAAGCGCTTGATCGAGAAGATCGTGTTCTCGGGATTCATCACCGCCTGCCGCTTGGCAGCCGTGCCGACCAGGCGGTCGTCCGAGTCGGTGAAGGCGACGACCGACGGGGTCGTCCGCCCGCCCTCGGCGTTCTCGAGCACGCTCGCGTCGCCCCCCTCGAACACGGCTACGCAGGAATTGGTCGTACCGAGGTCGATGCCGATAGTCTTTGCCACTGGGCGCTCCTTCTAAATAGGTCGACAGGAAATCTGAGTCTCAGGCTAGCAGATGTCCCCAGCGTTCACGGGTTGCACTGAGCCTGGTCCAGGCTAGCGACGCAGTCGCGGTAGATACGGAGGTGCCTGCCGGGTAAGGCCCGGGCCCTCGCCCGCCGGAAACGTAGGCCGATGGCCGAGGCTTCCGGCGGAATATTCGTCGCTAGCCCGGGCCGGGCTCAGGCAGCGACGCTTGAACGCCTCGGTCAGCTCGCGCGAGTTGGCCCGGGTTCCTAGGAACCGGGGATGTATTGGACGTTGTCCGCCACGAATTGCGCCACGGCCTTCGCCTGGGCACCCTGGAGAATGCCCTTGGGCATCCTGCCGCCGAGGCCGTTCTCGATCGTCGTCAGAACCGTCGTGTAGGTGGACTTGACTGTGTCTGCGCTCTTGGTGGTGGCTCCGAATCGCGCGTCGAGGTCGGGTCCGATCACGCCGTCGGTGCCTGCTGCGGTCAGCGTGTGGCAGGCGCCGCAGTTGATCTGGAACAGCTCGAGCCCCTGCTGATCCGAGGAGGAGACCGAGCCCTCCGGCGACGCGTCGCTCGATCCCTCGCCGGAGAGCGCCCAGAAAGGCAGCGCGACGAGGCAGATGACCGCGAGGATGCCGAAGATCACGAAGGGTCGCTTGCTCATTCGACTGCCGCCGGGGGGCTCGGATCCCCGTGGCGCCGAGATACTAGTCGGGCCACCGGCAAGGTGACCCGGCCGCCCCCGCGGGGCGATGGGGTTGAGGTGCCAGGTGAGCCGCGCTATACCTAGGTGGGGCACGAGCGATGGCCACGGCGCCACTCGCCCTGGATCGATATGGCAGTTCGAGACGAGATCGCCAGCCGCGAGCGACTACCGCAACCCACGCGCGCCGAGCGCGCGGTCGCCGACCTCTTGCCGATCGGCGCCGACGAGGAGACGGCCCGCGCGGCGCTGGAGAGCGTTCCGCTCTGGTTTCACACCTTCTCCCTCGACGGGGGCGCCATGTACACGCCGGGCGTGGCGCGGGACCACCGCTACCGGATTCCCGTCCTGCCCCAGGACTTCAGCGGCATGAGCGTGCTCGACGTCGGGACGTTCGACGGCTTTTATGCCTTCCTGGCCGAGGCTCGGGGAGCTGAGCGCGTGGTCGCGGTCGACAACGAGCAATACCGCGACTGGGTCCTGGCCCGCTGGGGCGTCGAGCTCGAGGGCGGCGCGGGCTTCCGGACGATCGCCGAGCTCTTGCGCTCGCAGGTCGAGTACCAGCGCCTCGACGCGTTCGACCTCGACCTGCTCCACGACCAGTTCGACTTGGTCTTCTGCTTCGGGATCCTGCATCGGGTCGAGGACCCGCTAGGGCTGCTCGGGGTGCTGCGGCGCCGTCTCGCGGACGGCGGTTGCGTGTTGCTCGAGACCCACGGGGTCACCAGCCCCGATCTGGAGCACGAGGCCGCGGTGCACGTCTGGGAGCCGGGCGAGGTCTACGCTCACGACGACTACGTGTATTGGGGTTTCACGGGCAAGAGCCTGGCTCGTCTGGCCGGCCACGCCGGCTTCGGCGGTACGGAGATCGTCGATACGCCGGTGATCGACGGCCACCCACGGATCATCGGCACCCTGGTAGCCGAAGAGTGACGAGGTCACACTCCCGTAACACCGGCGGGGACGGCGTTTAGTGCCATGTTTGTATGCAAATTCCGGCGCTTTACGCACACCGCCTCGGTCGCGCTTATGGGCCCGACTCCTCCGCCACCGCCCTGGCCGCGTCGCTGGCGGCCGGTGTCGACGGCCTCGAGACCGACGTCTGCGTGACCGCGGACGACGAGCTGGTCCTCCTTCACGACCCTCTGCTTACGCTCGGCACCACGCTCGGCGGCTGGGCGCATCGGCGGAGCGCCACCGAGATCCTCCGCGCTCGAACCCTCGATCGCAATGGCGAGCCGACGGCGGAACGGGCGATGACGTTGGACGAGCTGCTCGCCGCCACCCCGTCTGACCTGCCGATTCAGGTAGAGGTCAAGGCCCACGCCGATCCGGAGCTAGCGCGGCGCACGGCGCAGATCCTCTGCGAGCGCTACCGGACCGGGCCCGAACGGCGCCGCCTCGAGCTGATCAGCTTCCACTCGGCGGCCTGCGCCACCGCGGCGGCCTACGGTCTGCGGTCTCGCCTCGTCGTCTGGGCGGAGTACGCGCCCGAGGCGCTCGCCGCGTGGGCCGTGAGCCGCGGAGTCACCGGGGTTTCAGTGGAGCACTTCCTGCTGGCGCCGAAGCTCGTCGCCGTCCTCCGCCTCGCCGGCTTGAGCGTCAGCACCGGCACCGTGAACGACGCCGAGCTGCTCGCTCGGGTTACGGAGCTGGCGCTCCCGGACGCCGTCTGCACGGATCGTCCGGCCGAGCTCCGCGCCGAGGCCCTGAGGCTGGAGGAGGCACCGTCAACCTCAGTACTCCTCGACGCGGAACCCGCGCCGGCGACGCCTAGTGCACCAGCAGGTTGCTGAACACTCCTGCGTGATCGGAGTCCCAAAATCCGTTCACGGGCTGTCGCCCTGTGACGGATGAGCGCACCAGTCCCACCGCCTGCGGCGCGTTGGTGAGAATGTGATCGACGTGATGGTCGAAGTCGCTGACGCTGCCGCCCCCGTTCGCGGTGATGATGTCGGAGTCCAGGCAGCAGCTGAGCGGATTCTCGGTGCTGCGACTGCGGAATCCGTGGTTGAGGAACACGGAGTAGGCCAGCCGGTCGCCCCCCTGAACCGTGTTGTCGTCTGAGTTCAGGTCCCCGACCTGGATCACCGGCGCCTTGCCCGTGGCCGGACCGCCCGGCTGGACCAGCTCCCGCGCCTGATCTCTACGGATTGTCGGGTCTCCGAACGCCTCCAGGTGGGTGTTGACGAACCGGAACTTGTGGCTGTTTCGGACCGTCACGTCCGCCTGGGTCCAACCGCGCAGGACGTGCACGGTCACGGTGCCGGCGATCTCGGGCGCGTAGTGATGCTCGAAATGGCCGGCCTTGACGTTCGTCGTCGTCACGCGGTCGGTGCGGGCGAGGATGACGTCGCGCATCGTCAGGCGATCGTTCTCCTCGCCGTCGCACTGGGCCGGGCAGGCGTCGCCGTCTCCCGCGACGCCGTTGTAGTCGGTCGGCGCCTCGAAGTCGAACTCCTTCTGGGAGATCACGACCCTGTAGCGCTGCTTGTCCTTGTTGAGCTCCCTGAGCAGGTCGCGCAGATAGTCGTACCTGACCGTCGACGCAGTGAAGTCACAACCGAAGGGTGAGTCCTCATCGGGCGTGCCGTTGCACGTGAAGGGCGCGGAGTCGTTGAGCGGGCCCTTCCTCCACAGCGCCACCTCCTGGAGCCCCACCAGGTCGGGGCTCTTGCTGAGGATCTCCTGAGCCAGCCCCTTGGCGCGGACCGGGAAGTTGTTGGTGTCCACGTCGCGGACGATCTGGCCGTTGGCGTCGACGAACTCGTTCGTGGTCGAGGCGTTGATCGCGGGACTCAGGTCGGCCCCCAGATACACGTTGCGAGTCATGATCCTGACGTTGACGTTGTCGGCGGCTTGAGCGCCGACGGGCGACCCCAGCACGGCTACAACGATCCCGGTCAACAGCAGCGCGATGCCCAGCAGCCGGGCGCGCAATCCAAGGCTGGCGCCGACGGGCCGGACCAACACATCCTCACTCAAGATGTCCTCCCCTTTTCTTGTTCCCCCGGGTGAGCGCCCCGTCTGCCTCCGACCGGCGTCCGGGCGATCCCCCTGTCTCTGGCGCCCAGTTTAGTCGCCCGAGCGTCGATGCGCCGCCGCGGCCAGCCGCCGCCCATACGGGCACATCCGCCGCAGGTCGCACTCCTCGCAGCGCGGGCGTGGCCGGCAGATGGCCCGGCCGTGGTGGATGAGGTTGATGTGGAGCTCGTAGGCGTCCTCGGGGTCGACCACCCGAAGGATCTCGTCGTGCGCCTGGTCGAAGGAAGCACGGTCGTCGATCAGGCCCAGGCGTCCACCGACGCGGTGGACGTGCGTGTCCACTGGAATCTCAGGGCGGTCGAAGGAGAAGAGCAGGACGCAGGCGGCGGTCTTTCGCCCGACTCCGGGCAGCGAGGTCAGAAAGTCGATCGCCTCGTCGCGCGGGGCTTCGCGCAGCCACGAGAGGTCGATCGGATCGCCGCAGCCCTCGAGCGCGGTCTGGATTCGGGGGGCCTTGGTGACCGACAGCCCGCCCGGTCGGATCGCCTCGGCGACCTCGTTGACGGGTGCGTCGCGAACCTCCTCCCAGGTCTCGAACCGGTCACGCAGCCGGCCGTACGCGGTGTCGCGATTGGTGTCGCTGGTGTTCTGGGAGAGGATCGTCTTGACCAGCTCGTGCACGGGGTCGCCGTGTGGATGGTTCACGGGCCGGCCGTACATCTGGCGGAGCCGGTCGCGGATCGCACGCACTCGACGCTTCTCCGGGCGCTTCCAGCTCATCGCGGCCCAACCTTGGCAGAGGCAGGCAGACGCAGGGGTGGCCCGGTGCGTGGCGAAGTCCGTGACCTGGCGCAAGTCGTGCGGCCATTTACAATCTCGCAACCTCCGTGCGCCCTTTCGTCCATACCATCGCGCAACTCGTCCGCACCCTCGGTCGCCGCCTGCCTCGTGGCTGGGGTGATCTGGTGCGCCAGTTCGCGTTCTTCTTCGCCGCGTACTGGGGCTACCAGCTGGTGCGCGGAATCGCCGACGGCCGCGACGCTGTGGCGCTGGCGAACGGGGTCCATGTGATGCAGCTGGAGCGCTCGCTCGGCGCCTTCTTCGAGCCGGGCTTCCAGCAGGCGTTCATCTCACACACGTGGGTGATCGAGATCGCCAACTGGATGTACTTCAACAGCCACTTCGTGATCACGATCTCGTTCCTGGCCTGGCTCTACTTGTTTCGCAACGAGAACTTCAACTTCGTGCGCAACATGTTCCTGGTTGCCATGGGACTCGCGCTGATCGGCTACGCGCTCTTCCCCACCGCTCCGCCTCGCATGTTCCCGACGGCTGGGTTCACCGACACGATCGACGCGTTCACGGACATGAATCAGGACTCCTCGTTCAGCAGCGTGCTGGTCAACCCCTATGCGGCCGTGCCCAGCATGCACATCGCCTTCTCGCTCATGATCGCGGTGTCCGCGATGAGCCTGGTCCGAAGCATCTGGGCGCGGGCCCTGTGGTCCGCCTATCCGCTGATGGTCTACTTCGTGATCACCGTGACCGCGAACCACTACTGGTTCGACGCCGCCGCGGGTGCCGCCGTCGCCTGCCTGGCGGCGGTATCGGCGCATCAACTCGCACGCCTGCGTCCAGAAGCCTGGTCCTGGCGGAGCGCGGCGACCGACGAGGCGCCCGCCTGAGGTCGGGAACCCGCGCCGCGAGGGGCGAGGCCGAGACGGACGCCGGCTTCGCGTCGTTTCGGGCCTACGCGCGTGGCCGGCTGATCGAGTCGCGCCTGACTCCCAACGCAATCTCGGTCAGCGGCCTGATTCTCAACCTGGCCGCCGCGGTGCTGATCACGCAACGGCTCTTCTTCCTGGCGGGCATCTCCTTCATCGTCGGCTCGGTCATGGACACGCTCGACGGGCGATACTCGCGCATGTCGGGCAAGGGGACGCTGTTCGGCGCCTTCCTCGATTCGACTCTCGATCGGATGGAGGAGGGCATCGTGTTGACGGCGGTTGCCTGGTACTTCGCGGACACCGGCCACGCGATTGCGGCCGCGGCCTGCGTGCTCACCGTGCTCGGCTCGCTGCTGGTCTCCTATACCCGTGCGCGCGCCGAGGCGCTCGGCGTGGAGTGCACCCTGGGAATCGCCACCAGGCCCGTCAGGGTGGTCATCCTGTCGATCGGGCTGGTGTTCGCAAAGGGGGCAGGGGTGTTCGACATCGAGTTGCTGGCCCCGGCCATCTACGCTACGGGAGCGCTCACGGCGCTCACCGTGGGGCAGCGCGTGTGGCACGTGCGGCGCGAGCTCAGCGCCATGGAAGAGGTGTAACCCAATGGCGGCCCGAGCGGTATAGGAACCCACCCGGCCGCGAGGAGGACTTCGCACGCGATGAGCACCACCGAACACGAAGCAGCACAAGACGGCGCCACGACCAACGGCCACCGGATCGACGACGGCAAGGTTCGGGTGGCCATCATCGGTGTCGGCAACTGCGCCAACGCCTTTGTTCAGGGCGTCTCCTATTACAGGGACGCCGACCCGGCCGAGGCGGTGCCCGGCCTCATGCACGTCGACCTCGGCGGCTACCACGTCCGCGACATCGAGTTCGTCGCCGCGTTCGACATCGACGCGGAGAAGGTCGGCAAGGACCTGTCGGAAGCGATCTGGTCCGGTCCCAACGACACGATCAAGTTCGCGGAGGTGGCGCCACTCGGAGTCCCCGTGCACCGGGGCATGACCCATGACGGGCTGGGTAAGTACCTGAAGCAGAAGATCACCAAGGCGCCCGGTCCAACGGACGACGTGGTCGGCATCCTCCAGGACACCAGGGCCGATGTGCTGATCTGCTACCTGCCTGTTGGGTCCGAGCAGGCCACCAAGTGGTACGTCGAGCAGGCGCTGAAGGCGGGCGTTGGGTTCGTCAACTGCCTGCCCGTGTTCATCGCCCGCGAGGACTACTGGACGGGACGTTTCCGCGAGGCAGGACTGCCGATCATCGGCGACGACATCAAGTCGCAGGTCGGCGCCACCATCGTTCACCGCCAGCTCGCGCGTCTGTTCCACGACCGTGGCGTACGGCTCGAGCGCACCTCCCAGCTCAACGTCGGCGGCAACATGGACTTCTACAACATGCTCGAGCGCGAGCGGCTGGCCTCCAAGAAGGAGTCGAAGACCAACGCCGTGACCTCGATCATGGGCCACGAGCTGCCGCCCGATGACGTCCACGTCGGTCCCTCCGACTACGTTGCCTGGCTGACCGACCGCAAGTGGGCACACATCAGGCTGGAGGGTCGGTCGTTTGGTGACGTCCCGCTCAACCTCGAGCTGAAGCTGGAGGTGTGGGATTCGCCGAACTCGGCCGGGATCGTGATCGACGCGGCGCGCATCGTGAAGCTGGCGCTGAACCATGGGATCACGGGCGAGCTCGACGGGCCATCGAGCTACCTGATGAAGTCGCCCCACACTCAGCGGCCCGACGACGAGGCGCGCGAGTTGACGGAGGAGTTCATTCGCGAGCACGCGCGCAAGCCGGCGGGGCAGCGCGCCGCGGAGCTGCAGACCGAGACATAGCCAGCGTTCCCGCAGCTCGGCGGAGCCCGCGCCGGGATCCAGCTCCCGTTTCGCTTCTATCCTGCCCCCGTGGCCTCCGAGCGGCTCTCGATCGCCCAAGTGAGCCCCCATCCGTGGGGAGCGCCGCACGAGGTCAACGAGTTCGTGGCCAGGGTCTCGGCCGACCTCGCTCAACGGGGACACCGGGTGGTGGTGGCGGCCCCCGCCGCCTCACGATCCGCGGTCCGCGAGTCACGCCGCGTGATCAGGGCTGCGCGCGAGCAGCCAGAGTCGTTGTTCGACGGCTCCTGGAAGGGAGAGAGGGCGGGCGACGGTGGGCCGCCGGTGCTGGCGGTGGGCTCGAGCCTCGCGATGCCGCGCGGCCCAGCGCCGCGCGCGGCGCCCGTGCCGATCGACCTCAGCCGCCCCCTCGAGGAGTTGCTCGGCGGGATCGAGCTCGACATCGTCCACGTGCACGATCCGTTCGCGCCCAGCGCGTCCTCGGTCGCCCTCCGCCACTCGCGCTCGCTCAACGTCGGCAGCTTCCACGAGCCCACCGAACGGATCCTCTCCACTCAGGTGGCGCGCCCGCTGGTGGAGATCTTCTTCGGCCGGCTGGATGCGCGCACGGCGAGCTGCCGCACCACCTCCGACCTGATGGAGCGCTTCTTTCCCGGCACCTATGAGTTGATCACGCCGGGTGCCGACCCTGGAGTGGAGGGCTGGTGGCCGCGCGGCGAGGACCCCGGCGCCGTCGCTGAGGCGGGCCGCGGGCGGCCTGTGCGGATCGCGTTCTGCCTTCAAGAGGAGCGTGGCGCTCTACGGCTCTTCCTTCGGGCGCTCCGGCGCCTGTCGCTGGGACTCGCCTGGGAGGCGGCAGTGTGGCTCGAGGACAGGGAGGAGATCCGCATCTCGCGCCGATTGCGGGACCGGGTTCACGTGGTCGGCCCCCGGGAAGCGTCGCGCGAGGAGCTGATCGCCGGAGCGGATATCGCCTGCGTCGCCTCCGGCGGCCCGCGGGTGGCTCCCGGCCTGATCCGCAAGGCGCTGGCCGCCGGCACGGTGCCGGTGGCCTCCCGCCTCTCCATCTATGAGGAGCTGACCGGGGAGGGCGAGCGCGGGCTGCTCTTCCCCCCAGGGGACGCCGTCACCTTCGCGGGCCAGCTCTCCAGGCTGATCACTGAGCCCGACTTGCGCGACGACCTCGTTCGCGCCGGGCACGGGACGGTCCCCGACTGGGCAGCGGTTGCCAACGGGCTCGAGGACACCTACCAGTCGCTGTGCGCCCGCCGCCATGATCCCCGCGGCAATCCCGCCCTGCGCGAGCGACTTTCACGGCGCGGCTCGATTCACGTCGACCTCCACATGCACACGGATCACTCGCCGGATTGCGCGACGCCGGTGGAGGTCCTGCTGGCAACAGCGCGCGACCGCGGGCTGGGTGCGATCGCAATCACCGACCACAACGAGATCTCGGGCGCGCTCGCCGCGCGTGAGGTCGCGGAGCAGATGGGGGGGATCAAGGTGATCGTCGCCGAGGAGGTGAAGACCGCCGAGCAGGGAGAGGTGATCGGGCTCTTCCTGGAGGAGAAGATCCCGAAGGGGATGACGATGGACGAGACGATTGCCGAGATCCGGCGCCAGGGCGGGCTCGTCTACGTGCCCCACCCGTTCGACCGTCTTCACTCGGTGCCCGACTACGAGCACCTCCTTCGAATGGTCGATGAGATCGACATCCTCGAGGTGTTCAACCCGAGGGTGGCGCTGACGGCCTTCAACGAGGAAGCCGAGCGCTTCGCCGCCAAGTACAGGATCGTCCCGGGCGCCGGCTCGGACAGCCACGTCGCCCAAGGGCTCGGAAGCGTCAGGATCCGGGTGCACGACTTCGAGGGCCCCGAGGAGTTCCTGGAGGCCATGCGCGACGCGGACATCGTCAGAAAGCACAAGAACCTGATCTACGTCCAAGCGCTGAAGCTGCTCCAGGCATCCAAGCCGAGCTCGCGGCGGACGAGGAGCGGGCGGGCGTCAGGCAAGCCGTGATGCAAGCTGAAGGAGGGCCGGCGGGGCCGTCAAAGAAAGCGCAAGCCCAGGGCCCGGGTGGTGGGGCCAAACGAGGAGGCGGCTTGCCGACGACAGACGACGAGATTCGGGAGAAGTACCTGGAGCGCGCGATACGCGAGCTCAATGAGTTGACCCATCGCCTCCAGGAGTGCTCTCACTGCCCGCGCGGCAATCTGATGCCGGTGCTCGGCTCCGGACATCCGCAGGCCGACATCTTCCTGCTCAAGTTCGCTCCCACCGCAGCGGAGATCGAGGAGGGGGTTGCGTTCTACGGCCGCGCCGGAAACGCGCTCCGCAAGAGCTTCAAACGCCTCAACATCGATCCCTTGGTCGTCTACGGGACGCTGTGCGTCAAGTGCCCGGTGGCGGACCCCTCGCAGGCGGGCGGCGAGTGCATCGAGCGCATCGTCGAGGAACTGGCGATCGTGCAACCGCGAGTGATCGTGGTGATGGGGGAACGCGCCCTCGAGACCCTCAACGAGGTGGATGTGCCCCTCTCGAGCTCCGTCGATCCCCGGCCCGGCGAGGTTCAACCTTTCACGCCCACGATCGACGCCCTGTTCGTCCCTGACATCGACGAGTCGCTCGACTCCGAGCAGTCGAAGCGCGAGTTCTGGGCCGCTTTCCGCACGCTCGGCGATTGGTACTCGGACCTCCCGCCCTACTAGCAGCGGGCCGTCCACTAGGCTCCGCTCCATGGAGCTCGAGGAGCGGTCGATCGAAGAGCTGCCGGAGCGCTGCGAGAGCTGCGGCGCCACCCTGACGGGGGCGGAGAAGCAGCGGATCCTCGACGAGGGATCGGCGCTGGCCCTCTGCACCACCTGCGCCGCGGAGGCGGTGGCGATCGGCGACGAGGATTCCGAGGAGGGCGAGGCGGCGTACTGAGCGAGCGGCCGTCAGGCTGGTGCGGCCGCTTCGACCAGCGCGGTCATCGCCTCTAGGCTGGCGGTGGCCAGCCCCCGCACGACGACCACGTCGAGGGCGGCGTAACGCGAGAGCGCGGCTTGAGCGCCTTCACGGTCGGCGGCCGCGACACCCACCGTGCCCTCGGGCTCGCCCAGCCGAGCGAAGTGGTTTCGATAGCCGTCGTGGAGCTCGCGGTAGAACGACTCCTCCTTGGTGAGGCGCTCCGCGGCGTCAGGGCCGACGGCTGTCCGCACGTAGCCCAGCACCGGCGGCGGCTCCCGACCCGCTTCGCGAGCGCCGGCGTGGACATGGTCTCGAGCACGCGCCGCGTACTCCGGAGTCATCCAGTTGAAGAACGCGCCGTCGAAGCCGCTTCCGGCGAGGGCGCACATCTTCGGGCCCATTGCCGCGAGCACCAGCCGGACGCCGGGGATCGCCTCGCGGAGCGTTCCAAGCGCGTTGCGCATCGTGGTCAGTGGCCGCTCGGAGAAGCCGGCGCCCAGTCCGAGCCATAGTCGGCGCCGGTCGAGCCCCAGCCGCTCGATCGCCTCGTTGATCGCGGCCGGTTCGTGGCGATCGAGCGCCGTTACCGCCACTCCCAGCTCGAGCCGCTCGGAGCCCTCGGCGAAGGCCGCCAGGGTTTCCAGGCCGTTGGCGCCCGGGTGGTCGTTCGACCAGATCGACGAGTAGTCAAGGGCCTGGCAACGCTGGGCGAGGGGCGTAGCGATCTCCGGGTCGAGCCCGGCGGCAACGCCGAAGGCGCGCTTCTGGCTCATTTCTCGAGCAACGCCACACACTCGACGTGCGGCGTCTGGGGGAACATGTCCACGGGCCTCACGCGCCGCAGCGTATAGCCGGCGTCGGTGAGCTGAGAGGCGTTCGGGGCCAGCGTCGTCGGGTTGCAGGAGAGGTAGACGATCCGCGGCGCTCCGAACTCGACCACCCGCCGAACAACCTTCTTCGAGAGCCCGGCGCGCGGCGGGTCCACGATGACCACGTCGGGACGGCCCGCTCGCTCGAGCAGTGGCCGCGCTCCGAGGCGGACGTCGGCGGCGATGAAGCTGGCGTTGGCGATCCCGTTGCGCCGGGCGTTCTCCTCGGCGTCGCCGACCGCCTCGAGAACCGTCTCGATCCCCCAGACCTCGCCTGCCCGGGAAGCGAGCGCGAGGCCGATCGTGCCGACCCCGCAATAGAGGTCGAAAACCCGCTCACGGCCGGAGAGCCCCGCATAGTCCGCGGCGATCGCGTAGAGGCGCTCCGCCGTCTCGGTATTGACCTGGAAGAACGCCGAAGGAGAGACACGCAACTGCACCCCCGCCACTTCCTCATGGAGGAACTCCTCTCCGAGGACGCCGGTCGGCCCGTTGGTGCCGCCGCCCGGGCCGTCGACCACGGTGTGCAGATCGACGGGGGGCTTGGCGAAGCTCGCCCGCGCGGTGACCAGTCGCGTCTGAAGGTCCCCGGTCCGGCGGCCCTCTCGGACTACGAGATTGCGCAGCACTCCCACCTGGTCACGCCGCTGGTATGCCGGAATCCCCTCGCGTCGCGCCCAATCCCGGACCATGTTGCGCGACGCGTTGTTTCGCTCCGAGGCCAGCAGGCAGTCATCGACATCGATCACGTCAGCCCAGCTGCCGCGCCGGTGGAAGCCGAGCGCCAGACCACCCTCCCGCTCGCCGAACGAGTACTCGAGCTTGTTGCGGTAGCGCCACTCGAGGGCGGCGGGCTCGGCCGGCTCGAGCTCGAATCCCCCCAGCCCGCCGAGGCGGCGCAGCGCCTCGTCGACCTGCTTCGACTTTTCGTCGAGCTGGCGCTCGTACGGCAACCCCTGCCAGGGCGCGCCGGGGCACGGCGCGCCGCCGTGAAGGCACCGGTCGGCGACCCTGTCTGCGCTGGGATCCACCACCTCGACGGCCTCCGCCTCGCCGAAGCTGCGCTTGGCCCTGGTCACCCGGGCGCGGACCCGGTCGCCCGGAAGCGCTCCGGAGACGAAGACGACATAGCCGTTCGCCCGGGCCACCCCCCGACCGCCCTGGGCGATCGAGTCGACCTCGAGTAGCAGCTCCTCGCCCTGTCTCGGTCTCGGAAGGTCTCGGGTCGCGGGCTGCGGCATGGGCTTATCGTTGCAGCCGCTTGAGCTTCGACCTCGACGAGTACCGCCGGCGGGCGGAGCGATTCAGCGAGCAGCTGGGCCGCGAGTACTACCTGCACCTCGCGGGTCACAAGCTCGAGCTCGAGATCGAGCCCATCTACCGTGACTTCGCCGACCTCTTCGCGATCCGGGACGTGGAGCGGTTGAGGGAGCTCTGGGGAGCAGCCACCGGTGACGAAGAGAGGCGCCGCCTGCGCTACCTGCTGCAGTTCGCTTTCGACGGACTCGTTGGGCTGGAGACCCGCTCCGAGTCGGCGGAGCTCGCCGGCCTCGAGGCCTCGCTGGAGATCGACCCTGGCGATGGGGCGGTTCCATATCGCGCGGTGGCCATCGAGCAGGCGAACGAAGCGCGGGCCGAGCGCAGGCAGGCGCTCGAGGAAGCACGCAACGCGGCTCTCGCAGAACGGCTGAACCCGCTCTACCTCACGGCGCTGGAGCGCGCCCACGAGCTCTGCCGTTCACTGGGCTGGTCGAGCTATGCGGCCGCCTATGCCGAGCTGCGGGCCATCGACCTCGAGGAGCTGGCGAGCCAGGGAGCGGCTTTCCTCGAGGCGACCGAGGATGTCTACTTCGCCGTCGCCGATTCCCAGCTGGGGCGCGCAAATCTGCCCCCGCTGGGAGAGCTCCGCCGCTCGGACCTGCCGCGATTCTTTCGCGCCGCCGACCTCGACGCAGAGTTCCCTGGCGACCGACTGGTCGACTCGCTTGCCGCGACCCTTGACGGGCTCGGCATCGACCTGCGCGGGCAGCCCAATATCCACCTCGACTTCGAGCCTCGCCGGACGAAGTCGCCTCGTGCCTTCTGCTCGACCCCCCGCGTGCCCGACGAGGTCCATCTGGTGATCGCCCCAACCGGCGGGCGCGACGACTACGGGGCCCTGTTCCACGAGGGGGGGCACGCGGAGCACTACGCGCACACGGATGCCGGCCTGGCGTTCGAGTTCCGGCATCTGGGCGACAACTCGGTGACCGAGTCGTTCGCGTTCCTGGTCGAGCACCTGACGGAGAACCGCGAATGGCTTCGCCACCAGCTCCGGGTTCAGGATCCCGAGCGTGTCGCCGCTCACGCCCAGGCGGTCAAGCTCCTTTTCCTGCGCCGCTATGTGGCCAAGCTCGCGTATGAGCTCGAGCTCCATGGCCCGGCGTCCACGCTCTCGAAGATGCCCGCGCGCTACGCGGAGCGGTTGACCGAGGCGACTCATGTCCCCTGGCCGCGGGCGAGTTGGCTGGCTGATGTGGACGATGGCTTCTATGCGGCCTGTTACCTGCGGGCTTGGGCGCTCGAGACCCACTGGCGCGCCGCGCTCGAGGAGCGATTCGGGCCGCGCTGGTTTGCCTCGCCTGAGGCGGGCGAGTGGCTGCGCTCGGTTTGGCGTAACGGGCAGAGCCTCGACGCCGCGGAGTTGCTCGCCGGGACGCTCGGCGGGGAGCTCGATCTCGCCGTGATGGCGGCCGAGCTGACGGGGCGCGCCAGCTGAACCGAGTGCCCTTGTCTGCCCTGGCTAGCGGAGCCGGCGCTCGATGTCCGCGAGCACACCCTTGCGCGCCTTGCCGCGCTTCTCGCGGTCGCGCAGCTGGCGCAGCTCGGCTGGGCTCAGGTCGCCGAGCCGTGCCTTGATCTGGTTGGCGGTGAGCTGGTCATAGGCGGTTATCGGCCCTCCCGCGGAGACCCTGGCGCGCCGGCGCAGGCGATCCGCCTGGGCGAGCGGCGCGTCCGCGGCGTCCCGAGCCGCCCGCCCGACGCGGCCGGCCGCCTTGCTGGCCCGGCGGCGCGTCGGGCCCGCGCGTGAGCGAAGCTCCCGGCTCGCCTGGTCGAGCAGTCGCTCGAGCTCCTTGAGCAGGTCGTCTGTGTAGTGACGGCCCCTGGTGACGAGGTTGCTGACGAGCTCATTCGCGTCGTGGCGAGTCATGCGACCGCGCCGGACGGCGTCGTCCACGACCTCCTGGAGCCGATCGCGCGACAGGGTGACGCTTCGTTCCAGCGCATCCCGGAATGCCTCGACGCTCTTGTCGGTGCGCGCTGTCGCGGCCGAGCGCTGGGTTGAGCCCGTCCGGCGGGTGGCGCCGCCGCGCTTGCCTTGTGACCTCGAGCCACTCGATTTGCTTGACCTGGAACCGCCCGATCTCGTCGCCATGAGCTCCTCCTTCGCGTCGCCGCGATCGTTTCGGGGGACCGGACTATTTCATTCCCGCAGCCGGCGGGTCAAACGCTTCCTTTCATCGCGAGCCTCGCCGCCACCGGCGCGTGGTCCGAGAGGCGCAATCGGAGGCCCTGGCAGGCCACCTCCCGGGCCTCAGGCGGCCACGCGGCCGGAAGCTCGACGGTCTCGACTCCCCGGCCCAGGATGTGGTCGATCGAGTCGGGGCCGGTCGGTGTGCCCAGGCCGAAGCGCTGTGCCAGCTCCTCGAACAGCGCGGTCTGGCTGGGGCGCAGATTGAAGTCGCCTCCCAGGATCAGCGGTGCCTCCCCGGCCCAGGACACGGCGGTCTCGGTCGCGTTGCGCACCTCCTCCGCCGCCAGTGGGGGGCTCGTGCTCGCGTGCAGATTCGCCACGCAGAGGCCGGAGGGGAGCCGGGCGAAGGCCATCGCGCGCCGCTCGGGGCGGCGGCGAAGTTCCAGCTCTCGCAAGTCGAGCGGGCCGTCTGCGGCCACCCCCCGCAGCAGGGTGAGGTTCGAGCCGCCCTCCCAGGAACCGAGCAGATCGGGGTTCCAGCGGCCGAGGACGCTGCGAACGGAGCCAAGCGAGTTGCGCGACGTGAGCGAGCGCTGCGCGCTTGCCCCGCAGGCCGCGACCAGCGGGGCCGACCAGCGGGGCGGGCATTCCTGCAGCAGCGCGACGTCCCACCGCGCACCGCAGAGAGTCTGGGCGAACTCGCGAATCAGCTCCCGGTTCACCTGGATGTGAGTTGCGTTGCGCTCGCTCATCCGGGCCAGGCGCGAGCGCCACGTATAAAGGGCCGGGTCCGGCGGAAAGTCACGGCCGTGGAAGAGGTTCCAAGTGATGACGCCGATCTCCACGGCCGAAGTATCAACCGCGGCGTACCATCCTCGCCTTCCATGGCACGCGATTTCTTGACCGGCGAAGAGCTCAACCGTGGCGAGCTGAATGCGCTGCTCGACCGGGCGCTCGAGTTGAAGGCCGGCAGGCCGAGCGGCGCGGGAGCCCGCGGGCTCGCGGGCAAGAGCGTTGCGCTGGTGTTCGAGATGCCCTCGACACGCACGCGCGTCTCGTTCGAGGTCGGAGTGACCGAGCTGGGAGGCGCGCCCATCATCCTGCGGGGCGACGAGCTTCAGCTCTCTCGAGGCGAGTCCCTGGGCGACACGGCGGGTGTCCTGTCCCGTTATGTGCATGCGATCGTGGTGCGGACCGGGTCTCACGAGGTGCTCCACGAGATCGCCCACCGGGCCGAGGTGCCCGTGATCAACGGGCTGACGCCCGACCACCATCCCTGTCAGGCGCTGGCCGATCTGTTGACGCTCCGCGAGCGTTTCGGGGATCTGGACGGCTTGCGAGTCGCCTACGTGGGCGACGGCAACAACGTCGCGCGTTCGCTGGCCATCCTTGGCCGGACGGTGGGGGTCGAGGTCAGGGTCGCCTCACCCGACGGGTATCGGATCGAGCCCGGTCTGGCCACGCTCGACACCGACGACCCGCGCGAGGCGGCCTCCGGCGCCGACGCGATCTATACGGACGTCTGGGTGAGCATGGGCGACGAGACGGAGGCGCAGGGCCGCCGTTCCGACCTGGCTCCGTTTCAGGTGAACGCCGAGCTGCTCGCCCAAGCCTCGGAGCGCGCCATCGTCCTTCACTGTCTCCCCGCCCACCCCGGTGAGGAGATCACCGAGGCCGTGCTCTACGGCGAGCGCTCCGCGGTTTGGGACCAGGCCGAGAATCGTCTGCACGCCCAAAAGGCACTGCTCGAGCTCCTGATGGGCCACGGCTGAGCGCGGACCCTAGACTGGAGACCGCGGCCCCGTGGTGTAAGGGTTGAGCACGCGGCCCTTTCAAGGCCGAAGAGCTGGGTTCGAATCCCGCCGGGGCTACTCAGCCGTCGCTCATGCGCCGCGAACCGCGATGGCAAGTGGACGATGCCGGATCGCGTGGTCGACAGGCAGTACGAAGCGCTTGCCGTGGGTGCCGACGCCAAACCGGTCTGCGCATTCCCGGTGTTGAACGGTGACGGCGGTTGCCACGCCGAGCTCGGGCCTGACATTACCGCCGCAGTTGGAACACTGGTGGACGTGGTGCATGGCGGCTCCTTCCGCTCCCCGCGCCGGCTTGACCCGGCTCGACTTGCCCTTCTCAGGTATGAACACAAATGCGACCCGGATGTACCGCTGTCGCCAAGCCCATGCAGCCCGAGATCCACCTAGGCCCGATCACCCTCCAGACCTTCGGGATCGCGTTCGCGCTCGCCTTCATTGCGGCGGGGGCAGTGGTCGCGCGGCGCCTCCAGGAATGGGGCAAGCCGCCTGACTGGGCCTACGAGGTGATTCTCTGCGCCTTGGTCGGCGGCATCGTCGGCGCGCGCCTGGACTTCATTCTCGAGAACTACGACTCGGTCAAGGACGACCTGTTCGGCAACCTCTTCTCAGGCGCGGGACTGGTTTGGTACGGCGGCGCGATCGGGGGTGCGATCGGCGTCGGCCTCTGGGCCTGGCGGCGAGGGATGTTCAACACCGCCCTCCTGGACCTCTGCGCGACCCCGCTGGCGCTGGGCTATGCGATTGGCCGGATCGGCTGCCAGCTCTCGGGCGATGGCGACTACGGCAAGGCGTGGGACGGCCCCTGGGCGATGGCCTACCCCGAAGGCACCAAGCCGATCGACCAGACCGTCCACCCGACGCCGATCTACGAGACTCTCGCGATGGGCCTGATCGCATACCTCCTGTGGCAGCTGCGCGACCGCTTCCAGGCCGGAGTTCTGTTCTCCATCTACCTGGTGCTCGCCGGGGCCGAGCGATTCCTCGTCGAGTTCATTCGCCGCAACGACGATGTCCTCCTCGGGCTCACCCAGGCGCAGCTGATCAGCCTGGCGATGATCGCGGTGGGCGGCGCGTGGCTGACCTCGAAGGCGCGCCGCGGGACGCTGACCCGCGTACCCGCATCGGCCTGACTCGGCTCAGACCCCGGCCGCCCGCGCCACTCCGAAGATCAGCGCAAAGCCGGCGACGGTCAGGCCCACCCGGGCCCAGGAGGCATGCTGGTGCGCCTCGGGGAGGAGGTCGGTGGCCCCGAGGTAGATGAAGAAGCCCGCATAGAGAGCCAGGATGTGGCCGAGGAACTCCTCGGAGACGTTGAGGGCGGCCCCCACGATCGCGCCGAGCAGCGGGGCCAGCGCGTCTATTCGCAGCCAGCGGGTGGCCTGACGCCGGTCGCCGGACTGACTCAGCACGAAGCTCACCGTGTTCAGCCCATCGGCGAAGTCGTGAGCGGCGACGGCGATGAAGACCAGGATCCCCGTCGTCGTGTCGAGTCCGAACGCGAGCCCGATCCCGAGCCCGTCGATGAAGCTGTGAATTGACAGGCCCAGCGCCCCCAAGGCGCCCACCTGCTGGTGCGCCCGCGCCTCCTCCGGCGCATCGCGGTGGTGGAGGACGAGCAGGCGCTCGATCAGGAACCAGCCGAGGAAGCCAGCGCCGACGAGGGCGGTGACCGTCTCCGGGTCGTCAAGAGCCTCGAGCGACTCCGGAAGGACGTCGAACAGACCAACCGCGACCACGATGCCGCCCGTGAACGCCATCACGGTCGGCAGCGAACGGGCCATGCGAAGCCCCAGCAGGCCGCCGGCCAGGGTGCTGAGGACGACGAAGGCGCCGAAGGGGATCGCGATCCAGGTCACGGCGGCGAATCAAATCAGCGCCGCCGCAAGGGCGGCGCTCAACCGGAGCGCAGCAGGCCGCCGTCGAGGGGAATGACCGCCCCCGTGAGGTAGGCAGCCCGCTCCGAGCACACGAAGGCGACCAGATCGCCGTACTCCTCGGGCCTCCCCAGGCGGCCGGCCGGGACGCCCTCGTGAGCCCGGCGCTCCATCTCCTCCCACGACGCCCAATTGGATGCCAGCCGCTTAGTCGCAAAGCGGCCTGTGGCGACCGTGTTGACCGTGATTCCATCGGCGGCGACCTCGCTCGCCAGGGTCTTGAAGAAGCCAACAGCCGCCATTCGGTGGGCGTTGGAAAGGGCGAGCCCGGGGATCGGCTCGCGAACTGAGCTGGAGCCCACGTTCACGATCCGTCCCCAACCCCTGTCGCGCATCCCCGGCAGCACCGCCTCGGTCAGGACTCGGGGTGCCAGCACCAGCGATCTGTAGGCCTGCTCCCACTCGCTCAGCGGGTTGTCGAGCGCGCCGCCGAACGGCGGCCCGCCGGTATTGGCGACCAGGATCTCGATGGGGCCCAGCGCATCCTCGACCTCGGAGGCCAGGTTTGCGAGACGATCGAGGTCGGAGGCGTCGGCTTCCAGGACGGCCGTCTCGCCCTCGATCTCGGCGGCCGCCCCCTCGAGCGCCTCGCGCGAGCGGCTCGCCATGGCCACCCTGGCGCCCTCGCGGGCCAGCGCCGCGGCGATCGCCTTACCGAGCCCGCGGCTTGCGCCCATGACCAGGGCGGTCCTCCCCGAGATGCCGAGGTCCATCCTGGGGACGCTATCCGGTGCTCGCCGCGGGCGTCCGTCGGATACGGTGAGCGCGATGGCCAGCGACGGCGACCTCTACGAACAGCTGGTCGACGCAGCGAACGGCATCTACGGCGTGCATCCGCACGCCCGGGCGCTCCATGCAAAGGGCACCTGGTGCGAGGGCAGCTTCACCGCGAGCCCCGAGGCAGCGCAGCTCTGCCGCGCCCTCCATTTTCAGGGAGACCCGGTTCCGGCCTTGGTTCGTTTCTCGAACGGCAGCGGCAACCCGGAGTCCAACGACGCCGCGCGAGAGGCGCGGGGCATGGCGGTCAAGCTCCGCCCCGAGGCGGGGGCCGAAGCCGACATTCTCGCCACCAGCAACCCCTCCTTCGCTACCCGGACCCCCGAGGAGTTCCTCGAGCTTCTGCGCCTCCGCCGCCCGGATCCGGAAACGGGCCAGCCCGACTGGGAGAAGCTCGGCGCCTTTCTCGAGGCCCACCCCGAGTCACAGCCGGCGATCCAGGCGACAATCAACACCGAGCCTCCTGCGAGCCTCGCACAGGTCGCCTACCGCTCGCCGCATTCGTTCAAGCTCGTCGACGGCGCCGGCGAGGGAACCTGGGTCCGCTACCGGTGGCGTCCGGAGGCGGGCGAGGCTCAGATCCCCGACGACGAGGCCCAAGAGCGCGGCCGCGACTACCTTCGCGAGGAGCTCGCCGAGCGGCTTCGCGCCGGCCCCGTTGCCTTCGAGCTGCTGTTCCAGCTCGCTGCCGAGGGAGATCCCATTGACGATCCGACCGCCATCTGGCCCGAGGAGCGCGAGCTCGTCGTCGCCGGGCGGCTCGAGATCAATGAGATCGTCGACGATCCCGAGTCCGACGACCACATCGACGTTTTCGACCCGATCCGCGTCGTCGACGGCATCGAGCTCTCCAACGATCCGATCCTCCACGCTCGCGCCCGGGCCTACTCGGTATCGGCCTATCGCCGCCTGGGGGTCGAGGTGGAGAGCCCCTCGACTCCGCCGACCACCCCCGGATAACCGCGGGCATAATCACACGACCCGGGCGGTTAGCTCAGTTGGGAGAGCGCCTGCCTTACAAGCAGGAGGTCGCTGGTTCGAGCCCGGCACCGCCCATCGGCCCGAAAGCCCTTGAGCACGGGGCCATCGGGCGGAGCCAGAGCGCGATACTGCGCGGGCGATGTCGCAGGAGAACGTGGAGGCGACAAGACGCGGCAATGCGGCTCTGAACCGAGGTGACTTCGAGGGCCTCGGTGAACTCTTCGCGGCGGATGCCGTGCTGGAGGACCGGCAGAACGCTCCGGATCAGCCCGTGCAGGTGGAGGGCGTCGAGGCGATCAAGGCAAATCTCACGCTCTGGGCCGATGCCTTCGATGAGCTGCACGCAGACATCGAGGAGTACATCGAGACCCCGAACGGAGTGGTCTGCGCGGCGCACTGGAAGGGACAGGGCAAGGCGAGCGGCATCTCGATAGACACCCACCAGTTCGACTTGTACGAATTCCGCCAGGGAAGGGTCGTCCGAGCGATCCTCGGCTACCGCTCCAGACGGGAAGCCCTCGAAGCTGCCGGGCTCTCGGAGTAGGCGATGTCGCAGGAGAACGTAGAGATCGTGCGCCGCGTGAACGAGCTCTTCTCGAAGGGAGACCTGGATGAATGGGCCGAGCATTGGGACCCTGAGGTCGTCGTGACGCCGCCGAAAGGCTGGCCCGAGGGAGAGGAGCCGCAGGGGATCGGGGCGTGGAGGCGGCAGGCTAAACGCTTGCGCGACTCCTGGGAGGAGGCTCGTGCCGAGGTGGACGAAATTCGTCCGGTCGGCGACGACCAGGTGCTGGCCCGGTTTCGCTACGTAACTCGGGGCAGGGACACCGGAATGTCCTTCGACACGCCGATGGCAGCCGTATTCCTCTTGCGAGGCGGAAGGATCGTCCGGGCGCGGTACTTCTGGGAGTACGACGAGGCCCTCGAAGCCGCCGGGCTGCGGGAGTAGGGCGTCGCGTCACCACCGGGCACGGGACCGCTCCTGGTGCCCAAACCCAGTGATTTGATTCCGAATCCTGGCGAATTTCGCCTCGTGCGCTTAGGCCGACAACGAGCTTCCCCAAGCCGGAAAGGCTTGAATAAGCGCACGGGGCCGCCGGCCTTACAAGCAGGAGGTCGCTGGTTCGAGCCGGCACCGCCCATCGGCCCGACGGAGCCAGAGCGAAATACTGCGCGGGCGATGCCGCAGGAGAACGTGGAGATCGTGCGCCGCTTCCTGCAGGAGCCACCTGCCGAAGACCTGCCAATCGAAGAGGTCGTGGCGTGGGTCGCCGGGTTCTGGGATCCCGACGGCGACTACTACCCGGTTCGCAAGTTCCCGGAGGCGCGGCCCTGCCACGGACACGAGGAAATCGCGCGATTCTTGACCGAGTACCGCGGCGCGTGGGATTACCGATACGTGGTCGAGGACGCGAGGGCGATTACCGATGATCGGGTTCTGGTACACGCGCGCATCTCGGCACAGGGAAGCGCGAGCGGCGTGGCGCTGGAAGGCGATATCTACCACTGCTTCTGGGTGCGACACGGGCGATTCATCAGGGTCGAGGACCACCTGACCGCGAAAGGTGCGCTTCACGCGCTCGGACTCACTGGCGAAACCCTCGAAGCCGCCGGGCTCTCGGAGTAGGCGATGTCGAAGCAGAACGTGGAGATCGTGCGGAAGAGCTTCGACGCGATCCGAAGGGGCGACCGTGGAGGGCCTGCTGGTGCTCTACGACCCCGATGCGGAGTTCCTGCCCCTGACCGGCACCGATGTCGTTCTCGGGGTCCGGCTGGCTCTTGATCCAGCCCTCCGAGGGCGCGTCGCGGCCACGGGCTCAGGCGGCGCTGGGCAACCTCGGGATGGACGCATAGACACCTGCTGAGCCGGTGGGTTCAGGCGATCCGGCACGGCCGTCGATAGCAGGCTAAGAGGCGCCGAGATCCGCCGATCTGCTGCCTAGAGTCGGCAGCGGTGAGGTCAGGTGCGTCCTCGCACGCCCGAAGGAGAATGGACGCTCCCAGCATCAATCCCAGACTTGGGTGGCTCACGGCCGTGGTGGTCGCGATCCTGCTTGCGGGAGGGGGCGCGCTGTCAGCGAAAGGGGGAGTGGCGTCTGGCTCCGACGGTGGCACGGGGCGCGCGCACGGTTCCCACCACGCGCATTCCGCGAACCCCTACCGGGGCGACGGGATGTGGATCTGGTACGTCAGCCGCACGAGCGGCGGCGATCTGGGCAGAATCGCGCTTAAGGCTCGGCGTCACGGGATCGAGACCGTCTACATCAAGAGCTCCGACGGCGGGACCTCATGGAGCCAGTTCCGACGGGGTTTGGTCTCCTACCTGCACACCCGCGGCCTCCGGGTGTGTGCCTGGCAGTTCGTCTACGGCAGTCATCCGGGCGCCGAGGCCCGCCGGGGCGCGGAGGCGGTTGAGAAGGGCGCCGACTGCCTGGTGGTTGACGCCGAGTCGAACTACGAGGGCCGCTACGCGGCCGCCGACACCTATGTGGACAAGCTGCGCCGCAAGATCGGAGACACCTTCCCGACGGCGCTGACCAGCTTCCCGTACGTCGACTACCACCCCGCCTTTCCCTACTCGGTCTTCCTCGGCCCGGGCGGGGTGCGCTACAACCTGCCCCAGCTCTACTGGCACACGATCGGGGTCACGGTCGGCGACGGCTACCAGCACACCTTCCGCTTCAACCGCGTCTACCGGCGGAGCATCTACCCGCTCGGGCAGACCTACGACGATCCGCCGATTCGTCAGATCCGGCGCTTCCGGCGGATGGCGATCTCGTACGAGCTTGGCGGCCTGAGCTGGTGGTCGTGGCAGCACACTTCCAGGCGCGAGTGGCGGGCGGTGGGCCGCCATGTCCAGGCGATTCCCGGGGCCGGCCGGTCGGGCAGCGGCTACCCCATGCTCGCCAAGGGGAGTCGGGGGGACCTCGTGGTCTGGGCGCAGGAGCACCTGAAGAGAGGCGAGGAGTCGTTGCCGGTGACGGGCTATTTCGGCAGGCAGACCCGGCGAGCGGTGAGACGCTTTCAGCGCTCCAAGGGCGAGGTGGACGACGGTCGCGTCGGCCCGCGGACGTGGCGGGCCCTACTCGACGTTGCGCCCCGCACGGTCGACTGGTCGAGCAAGACCGCACGCGGCGGCGGCAAGCGCGCATCCGCCGCCCCGCAGTCCGCCTCCCTGCCGCCGCTGCGGGACGAGATTCCGCCCCCGTCGCATCGTTAGACCCCGATACGATCGAGCCCGAGGGTCGATCGTGGCGCGGATTGAGAACTACAGCCCGGGACGTGTCGTAATCGACGGCGTCGAGGTCAATCGGGACGTGATCGTGCTTCCGAATCGGGTGTTGCCCAACTGGTGGCGGCGCGACGGACACTCGCTCGTGATCGAGGATCTCGAGGAGGTGCTCGACGAGCTCCCGGAGCGCTTGATCGTGGGCTGCGGCTATTCGAGCCGGCTCCGGCCCGAACCCTCCGTGGTCGAGGCGCTCGAGCGGCGAGGGGTGAAGGTCGAGGCGCTGCCGACGGAGGAGGCGGTGGCCCGTTTCGAGGAGCTGGAGACCCGAAACCCGGCGGCCGTCGCCGCGGCGCTACATCTGACTTGCTGATCGTCATCCTCGCCGCGCTGGCGACGACTCTGGCGGCGCCGGCGCCGGCCGCGGCGAACGAGGACTTTGCGCGCGAGCCGCCGTTCGGCGGCGAGTTGCCCCCACCTCTCGTCAGGCCTGAATCCGAGCATCTTCCGCCTCCCGGGTTCGAGCTCAGCGGGCGGGAGGCGGCCGAGATAGCCAACATGGCCGAAGCGGTGCGCGACGAGCGCGACGAGAGCCCGCAGATGCGGGCGGTCGCCTTCGAGCGCGGGGGAGATTGGCAGGTGAGCTACTTCATCGGCTCAGGGTCGGACCGCGCCGAGGTCGCTCAGGCGATCGTGGACGACGAGAGCGGCCGGGTTCTGGGCGCCTGGCACGACCAGCAGCTGGGTGCACCGCTTGCGCGCGGCTATTCCGGCGCCATCGCGCAGAAGGTGAACGCCCCCTACGTGTGGCTGCCACTGTGCCTGCTGTTCATGGCGCCGTTCTTCGATCCTCGGCGTCCCTTCCGCCTCCTCCACCTCGATCTCCTGGTGCTGCTCGGGCTCGGGGTCTCGCTTTGGTTCTTCAACCGCGGCGAGGTCACCGCGTCGGTGCCGCTCACCTACCCCGTGCTGGGCTACGTGCTGCTGCGCATGCTGTGGGTGGGAGCCCGTCCGCGCGATCGGCCTGGTCCGTTGATTCCGGTGCTCCCCGTGCGCTGGCTGGCGATCGGCGCCGCCGTCCTCGTTTGCGCCCGGATCGCCCTCAACGTGGCCGACTCGCGAGTGATCGACATCGGCGTCGCGGGGGTCGTCGGTGCCGACCACGTGACCCACGGGCAAGAGCTGTACGGAGGCGGCTTCGCTCCGGGGGTGGGCATCCGCGGCGACGTCTATGGGCCCTTCAACTACCTCGCCTACGTTCCTTTCGAGGCGGTGTTCCCATGGAAGGGTCACTGGGGCGACGTGCCTGCCGCCCACGCGGCGGCGATCGCCTTCGACCTGCTCACGGCGCTCGGCCTGCTCGCGCTGGGGCGGCGGTTGCGTCCCGGCACGAGTGGCACGACGCTCGGGATCGCGCTCGCGTTCGGCTGGCTCGCCTACCCGTTCACCCTCTACACGATGAACGCGAACGCGAACGACTCGCTGATCGCGGCGATCGTGGTCGGGGCGATGCTGGTGCTGGCCTCTCCGCCCGCCCGCGGAGCGGTGATGGCGCTGGGGTCCGCGGCGAAGTTCGGGCCTGCGGCACTGGCGCCGCTGTTCGCGACCGGCACGGGCGATCGCCGCTTGCGCTCCGCGCTCATCTTCGGAATCGCCTTTCTCACAGTCGGCGCCCTCTTGGTCCTGCCCTTTCTCCCCGACGGCGGCCCTCGGGAGTTGTATGACCGCACCCTCGGCTACCAAGCGTCCCGCAGCTCGCCGTTCAGCGTCTGGGGCCTGGATCCCTCGCTCGACTTCCTGCGGCCGATCGCGCGCGGGGGAGCGATCGCGCTCGCCCTCGCGGTTGCGTTCTGGCCCCGGCGAAAGACGCCCGCGCAGGTCGCCGCGCTCGCGGCGGCGGTGCTGATCGCGGTCCAGCTGGGGGCGACCCACTGGTTCTACTTCTACGTGGTCTGGTTTCTGCCCCTGGTGCTGGCGGCCCTGTTCGTGACCCAGCGAGGCGACGTGATCAGCCGATCGTCGTCCGAAGGAGCCCCAGGGACGGCGAGCTGACCTCGATCTCGTCCCCGGGCTTCAGCCACACGCGGGGTTGCCGGGTGCTGCCGCCCCCCGCCGGGGTCCCGGTCGAGACGATGTCGCCAGGCTCGAGCGTCATCAGGTCCGACAGGTGGGCGACGAGGGCCGGCACGGAGAAGATCAGGTCGTCGGTGGAGGCCGCCTGCATCCGCTCCCGGTTGAGCGTCAGCGAGAACGAGAACTGATCCGGGGCACCCGCCTCGTCGGGCGTTACCAGGGCGGGGCCGCAGGGCGCCGAGCCGTCGAACACCTTGCCCGGCATCCACTGCGGGGTGGCGAACTGGAGGTCGCGGGCGGACAGGTCGTTGAGCAGCATGTAGCCGGCGACGTGATCGAGCCCGTCGGCCACTGTCACCTCCCTGGCGCGGCGCCCGACCACGAATGCCACCTCCGCCTCGTAGTCGACCTTGGCGCTCGCCGCCGGCAGTGGCACCGTGGCCCCCGGAGGGGCGAGCGCGTTGCGGAACTTGGCGAAGAACGTTGGGGCGTCCGGCGGCTGGATCCCGGCCTCGGCCGCATGGGCGCGGTAGTTCAGCCCGATGCAGATGATCTTGTCCGGGTCCGGCACCGGTGGCTCGAGCTCGACCTCCGCCAGCGCCAGCGGCTCGCCGCCGGAGATCTCGGCCGCCTCCGCCAGACGCTCGCCTGCGAGCAGATCGCGAACGCTGGATCCGTCGCCCCCGAGCGCGTCCCACACGTCGACCACCGAGTCATCGCGCAAGAGCCCCGCCCGCACCCCCCGATCGGAGCGATAGCTGACGAGCCGCATGCCCAAACCCTATTCCGGGGTGGCACCGCCGGGGCGCTCCATGGAATCATGGGGAGATGGCGAAGGCGCGGTTCGATCTGGACGGCGACGTCGGAGAGATAGTCCTCACAGACCCGCCCCTGAACCTGTTCGACCTGGAGCTCGCCCGCGACCTCGCCGACGTGACTCAGCAGGCGGCTGAAAGTGCCGCCCGAGCAATCCTGGTTCGCGCTGAGGGCGACAACTTCTCGGCCGGCGCGAACGTGGAGATCTTCCTTGGCCGGGACGAGGCCGCGGCCCGGGAGTTGCTCATGGAGTTCATACCTCTGATCAGGCGATTCGCCGAGATTCCCGTCCCCACGGTCGCTGCTGTGCGGGGGCTCTGCCTCGCGGCGGGCCTCGAGGTCGCTTTGAGTTGCGACCTGATCTGGGCTGCGGAGGGCTCGCAACTGGGGCTGGTCGAGGCGGTTATCGGAGCCACGCCGTTCGGTGGCGGCACGCAACGGCTCGTCGCCAGGGCCGGCGCGGGACGGGCCGCCGAAGCGGTGCTGACCGCACGGGCCTATTCGGCGGAGACCATGCTCGACTGGGGCGTGGTGAACCGCGTCGTAGAACCTGATGACCTGGAGGCGAAAGCGCGAGCGTTCGCCGGACGCCTCGCCGAGGGGCCGACGCTCGCGCACGCGGCGACCAAGGAGATGATTCGACTAACTGTCGACGAGGGGGTGGAGGCAGCCGATGCGGCCTTGTCCCAGGCGGGCGCGAAAGTGATGGCGAGCGAGGACCTTCAGAGGGGCGCTCGAACTCTGCTCGAGAAGGGCCCGGGCCATGGCGCCTTCGAGGGCAGCTGAGGGTCAAGGACGCTCCGTAGAATCAACCTTCTCGGGGGCGTAGCTCAGTTGGTTAGAGCGCCGGCCTGTCACGCCGGAGGCCGCGGGTTCGAGTCCCGTCGCTCCCGCTCCGAGCATCCGGCATGACCATGCTCAATCCGGTGCCTCCGGGTGAACTCCCGAGTCTGACCTACTTGACCTTCTTCACAGAACTCGTTTGCAACGTCGACCCGGCCTGGTTGGCGGCGGTCACTGTGCAGGTGTAGTCACCGGCCAGGGTGGGCTTAAACGTCGCGCTGTTGGCGACGTTCGACCCATTCCTCTTCCACTGATAGGCGAAGCTGCCAGGTGCCCTGTACAGGAATGCGCCGATCAGGTCGGGTGCCCATTTCCCCGTTTGGCAGGTGAGCTCCCTGCCCACCTTGGCTCCGCCGGAGATTGCCGGACGCCCATCGCTCACAGGTGCCCGCAGCACCGCCGGGAAGAGCGGGAAGCTCTGGCCGCCGAACAGTGTCGAGGCGGTGCCCGTGCCGCTCAGGTTCCCGACCCGGATTTCACTGGGGCCGAAGTTGGCCCAGTAGATCTTGTTCGCTGTGGGATCGATCGCCACCCCGCCAGGGCCGCTCTCGCCGCTGAACAGGTCGGTGGTAGTGCCCGAAACGTCCGCCAGATTCGCGACCCGTATCGCTCCGGGACCGCTGCAGCATTGCCCGAGGTTGGACCAGTAGATCCTGCCAGCGTTGATCGCCACCCCGATCGGGTTGGCTTGGTTGTCGACCACGGTCTCCGTATTCGTTCCGTCGAGGTTTGCGCGCCGCACCGAGCCCGGAGGGGTCCCCGCGGGAGATTGGTTTGTCCAGTAGATCTTGCCGGCCGCGCGGTCAAGCGTCACCCCGCTCGGACCGGCTTCGCCGGTAACCAGGGTTGCGGCAGTGCCCGAGACGTCCGCCAGGTCGGCTCCCCGGATCGTTCCGCAGGTGGCTCCGGGGATTTCGCAGAACTCGGCCCAGTAGATCCTGTGGGCCATGGGGTCGATCGCCACCCCGCAGGGGTTGTCCTGGCCGCCGATCAGGGTCGATGGGCTGCCAGTGCCGTTCAGGTTCGCTACCTGAATCTGGCCTCCGTTGAAGTTGGCCCAGTAGATCTTGCCCGCCGCCGGATCAAGCGCGACCCCGCACGGGCCGCCGCCGCCGCTCCACAGGGTCGTGGGGCTGCCGGTGCCGTTCAGGTTCCCGACCTGAACGGTATCGCCGCCCTCATTACCCCAGTAAATGCTGTCCGCGGCGCTCGCCATGGTGGCCGCCCCGAGCGCCACCATGCCCGCCGCAACAACGGCGGTCACGATCGCCCATCCCCTGCTCATGTCGTCCTCCCTTCCCGGGCCCGCACACCCTCGACGCGTGCCCTCCATATCAGATGAAAGCAGAACAAGACCACCCCGTGTCGCAGTCGCTCAGTCCGGCTTCTCTCCGGCGAGCGGGTCCGGCACGGCTCGGTTGGACCCCGAAGAGGACCCCAGCAGCGCCAGGGTCAGCGCAGCGGGTGAGGCTCTACCCCCTTGCTAGTGCGGGATGGCCTGTCACGCCGGAGGCCGCGGGTTCGAGTCCCGTCGCTCCCGCTCAGGAGCCCGTCGGCGCGGTCCCGGGCTTCGGCTCGGGCTCGGCCCGCTCGCGCAGGGCGCCCCCGCGGCTGGCGGTCGACGGCCACCAGATTCGGTCGCCCAGCAGCTCCACGGCCGCCGGGACCATGATCGAGCGGACGATGAACGTGTCCAGGAGGATGCCCACCGCCACCATGAAGCCGAGGTCGAAGGTGTAGGTGACCGGCAGCGTCATCAAGACCGAGAAGGTGCCGGCGAGGATGATCCCGGCGCTCGTGATCACGGGCCCTGTAGCTGAGAGCGCGCGCAGCATGCCCTCGCGGGTGCCGTGACGACGTGCCTCTTCGCGTACGCGCGCCATCAGGAAGATCGTGTAGTCGATCCCCAGAGCGACAAGGAAGATGAAGGCGAAGGTGGGGAGGGAAGCGTCGAAGCCGGCGTCGCCGACCACGAAGCGAATGAAGAGGATCGAAAGGCCCAGGGTGCAGAAGAAGGACAGGATCACGCTCGCGATCAGCACCAGCGGAGCGACCAGCGACCAAAGCAGCAGCGCCAGGATTAATGCGATCACCGCCAGCGCGACCGGCACGATCAGCTTCAGGTCGTCTTGGATCGCCTGGTCGTAGTCGTACTGGATTGCCGTGCCGCCGCCGACCAGGCCATGTACTCCCGGGCCAAGGTCGCCGACGCTGTCCCGGATCTGCGGCACCACGTCGAGGGTGGACTGCTTGTAGGGATCCCCTTCGAGGATCACGTCGATCGATGCGATGCGACCGTTCTTGGAACGGAGCCCGGTTGGGGTCGCCCGGGCGACCCCGTTGACTGCGTCGAGCCGGCGTACCGCCACGGCAACATCCGCACGGGTCACCGGCCCGTCCGTGCGTTCGACCAGCACCGTAGTCGGGGCGAGCGTCCCCGCTGGGAATGACTGCCGGAGGACGTCGAACCCCTCAACGCTCTCCACGGACTCCTTGAAGAAGTTCGTGGTGCTGTAGTCGACCTTGTAGGCGGCCAGCCCGAGCGCGCCTCCCGCGAAGACGACCACGGTCACGATCAGCGCCGGCAACGGCCGCTCGAGCACCCGGTCGCCGAAGCGCCGCCAAATGCCCTGGCGCCCGATCTCCGGGTGCTCGGGGTCGTACTCGACGGTTGCCCGACGCGGCCAGAATCCGGTCCGCCCGAACATCGTCAGCAGGGCCGGAAGCAGGGTGAGCCCGGCGATCATCGCGCATGCGACCCCGATTGCGGCCACGGGACCGAGCGAGGCCGTGAGGCGGGTGTCCGCCAGGGCGAGCACGAGCATCGCCAGTGAGACGGTGAGCCCACTGGCGAAGATCGTCGGGCCGGTACGGCGAAGCGCCCGCCCCATGGCCTCATGTTTGTCCTCTATTCGGCGCAGCTCCTCGCGGTAGCGGGAGACGAGCAGGAGGCTGTAGTCGGTACCGACACCGAACATCAGCACGATCAGGATCGTGGTGCCGTTGGAGGAGACCGAGGCACCGGACTTGGCGTACAGGTAGACGAACGCGGTGGCGACGGTGTAGGAGAAGAAGACGACCAGCAAGGGGGTGAGGGCCACCAATACGGCCCTGTAGATCAGGCCGAGCAGGACCAGGACCAGCAGCACTGTCACCGCCAGCAGCTTGGTGTCGAGGTCGCCGAAGACCTCGTCGGCATCAGTCGAGAAGCCGAGGTCCCCGGTGAGGAAGATCCGCATGCTGCCGGCCTGGTCACCGGTGATGTCGCGGATCGCCTTGCCCCAGTCCGCGGACTTGTCGAAGTTGGTCGGCACCGTGAGCACCATGTATGCGACGTCTCCCTGGGGCGAAACCAGGTCCGCGGGAGCCCCCCGCGCAAACGGCACCGCAGGCGGCCTGGTCAGCGGAACCTCGTTGCCGGCGGCCTCGATCCTGTGGGCGTCGGCGACGATCGTCCGCTTGTCGGCAGCGTTGAGGCCTCCCTCGTCCTGGTAGACGATCAGGCCGATGGTCGTCTCCCCCGCGGAGAACTCGCGATCGAGGATGTGCACGACCTCGGTCGATTCGGCGCTCTCGGGCAGGTAGGAGGCCGTGTCGTCCTCGGTCTCGTCCGAGAGCTTTTGGCCGAGCGGCATCAAGGCCCCGAAGGCGATCACCCAGGCGACCAGCACCAGCCACTTGCTGCGGCGTCCGGTGACGAAGGATGCAAAGGCTCTCAAGTCGGAATCCCTTTCGGGCGGCCTCCAAGCGAGAGGCGATCACGTTATCGAAGCGTGCTTGACGTCTACGACCGGTCGGCTGTCACCGATTCATCGCCGCCGCTCCTGTATCTGCCGATCCTGCCACGGCCAGCCGTGCTGCCTATTCTCGTCGCGTGGCCGCGATCGAGATTCACGAGGTGAGCAAGCGCTTCGGGTCGGTGCAGGCGGTGGCCGGCCTGTCCTTCAGCGTCGAGGCCGGTCGGGTGACCGGGTTCCTGGGCCCGAACGGGGCGGGCAAGAGCACGACGCTCCGCGTGCTGCTGGGCCTCGTGCGGGCGAACGCCGGGGCAGCGACCTTCCAGGGCCGGAGTTACGAGGAGCTGACCCACCCAAGCGCCCACGTCGGGGCGGTGCTCGAAGAGGGGAGCTTTCACCCGGGTCGCACCGGCCGCAACCATCTGCGCGTGCTCGCGGCGGCCGGTCGGCACCCCCCGGGGCGGGTAGCCGAGGTGCTCGAGCAGGTCGGCCTGGCGGCGGCTGCGAACCGGCGCGTGAAGGGCTACTCGATGGGAATGCGCCAGCGGCTGGCGATCGCGGCCGCGCTACTCGGCGACCCTGAGGTGCTCATCCTCGACGAGCCCGCGAACGGGCTTGACCCACCCGGCATCCGCTGGATGCGCGACCTCCTGCGCACGGAGGCGAGCCGCGGCCGCGCGGTGCTCGTGTCGAGCCACTTGCTCTCCGAGGTGGCCCAGAGCGTGGACGACGTCGTCGTGATTGCCCGCGGCACGCTGCGCGCCAGCGGAGCGCTCGAGAGCGTGCTCGGGACGCCGGAAGGGCCGGTGACCCGCGTTCACTCGGACGACGCCGAGCGGCTCGCCGCGCTCCTGCGCGAACGGGGTATCGCGGCCGAGCCGCATGACTCGAACGTGCTGCTCGTGCGCAGCGCGCCAGAAACCGTGGGTGCGATCGCGGCCGAGCACCGGGTTGCGCTGGTCGAACTCGTCGCCGTCTCACGTTCCCTCGAGGAGGCCTTCTTCGAGCTCACGGAAGGCGAGGCGTGACGGCGCTGCTCGAAGCCGAGCTGTTGAAGCTCAGCACCACACGCACCTTCGTGGCCCTCGCTGCCATCGCGGTTGCCACCTCGGTGCTGATAGCCGGGCTGGTGAGCCTGCTGTCCGAGCCGAGCGAGGGGTCCGTGCTCACCGACGTCTTCACCTCCGATACCAGCAGCCTCTTCATCCTGATTCTCGCAATCGTGGGAATCACCGGCGAATGGCGCCACCGCACGATCGCAAGCTCGCTGCTTGCGGCGCCCGACCGGCTCAGGTTCCTCGCCGCGAAGACGCTCGCGTTCGCGGCCGCCGGGCTCCTTCTGTCGCTGCTGATTGCGATCGGTGTGTCGATCACGGGTTTCGCCGTTCTTTCGGCGCGGAATCTGCCCCTTCCCGAGGCCGGGGAGCTTTTGGCGCAGATCGGACGTAACGCCATTGTCGCGGCGCTGCTGGGTGCGTTCGGTGTGGGAATCGGGGCTTTGGTCCGCAACCAGCCGGTGGCGATCGTGGGTGTCCTTGTCGCGTCCTTCGTCCTCGAGCCCGCCGTTCTGGGGCTTGCTCCCGACGTAGGGCGCTACGGGCCTTTCGTCGGCTTGCCGGCCGCGGTGCAGGACCTACCGTCGTCCGACCTGGGTGACGACGTCGAGCTGCTTTCCCCGCCGCTCGCCGGGCTCGCGATGCTGGTCTGGATCGGCGCCGCCTTTGCGACTGGAGGCGCGCTCCTGCGCAGGCGCGACGTCGAGTAGGCGGCTACAGCGCTCCGCCCGCCGCCGGCGGGCTGCAGGCGGTGCGGTGTCGCCGAGGGGCCGAATCCGTCGATAAGCTCCCGGATCAGTCGTGGGAGGGACCGGGATAGCTTCCAAGCGGCCGTTCAAGCTGGCTGCGGCGGCGATCGCGATCATCGGCGTCGTGGGGCTGGGTGCACTGCAGGCTGATGGCCGACTGATCGAACGGACCAAGTCGGTGAGGGTGCCGGTGGACACCGGCCCGGGCGGAACCGCGTCCGCAAAGGCGCGCTGCCCGGAGGGCAAGCGGGTCGTGCTCGGCGGTTTCGAGGTGTCGCTGCGGGCGGACGACGGGTACAGCACACACCTGAAGCTCGACGGGAGACGCGGCTGGCGCGCGGGCGCCGTGAACTACGACGCAGACGAGAGGCCGACCCTCACCTCGATCGCCTACTGCTCGCGGCTGAGGGGAATCAAGGCCCGTGAGCACACGGTGAGGATCCCCAAGCAGGGCCCCACTGACTCGCCGGTCACCGTCACGGCGCGGTGCCACCCCGGGGAGCAACTCGCGTTCGGCGGCTTCGACTATGACCAGGGCGCTGTACCTGGCGAGTCCAGCGACGCTTACGTGAGCGAGCTGCGCCGCACCGGTAAGCATGGCTGGCGGGTGGGCGCCTTCAACTTTGCCCACTCGGCGCCGGTGACCGCGATCGCTTACTGCTCCAAGCACGCGCCAAGGACCACGACCGAGAAGAAGACCGTGACGGTGGAGAGCAACGACGTGGCCAGGGTGAAGGCGAAATGCGGCCGCGACAAGCGGGTCGCGTTCGGAGGCTACCGCGCGGATGTGACCTTCAATGACGCTTTCGTATCCCTGCACGGGCTGGAGCGCACGAGCGCTCGCGTCTGGAAGGTCAGCGCCTTCAACACCAACGGCACAGACGCCGGCCAACTGACGGCCTACGCGTACTGCGCCGGCGGGTAGGCCCGGACTTTCCATCAGACCGCGCGGCTAAAGCGCTCCGCCCGCCGCCGGCGGGGCTGTGGGGTCGGCCTGTTCCTCGCCGAGCTTCTCCCGCGCCAGGTATTCCTCGACCAGCAGCGGGCTGTCCTCGGACCGCTCGACGATCGTCAGCAGGTCGGTCATGATCGATACCTCCTCCACCTGCTCCTTGACGAACCACTGCATGAACTGCTCAGCCTGGTAGTCGCCATTGTCCCGGGCGAGCTTGAAGAGCGCGTTGATCTCCTCAGTCACCCTCTGCTCCTGGTCGAGCGCCATCCGCACCGGGGCGACGACGTCGTCGAAGCGGGTCAGCTTCGCCTCGATGTTGGGGATCCGCACCTCCTGGTTGGCGTCAAGCAGGTACTGGACCATCATCATCGCGTGGTTTCGCTCCTCGACCGCCTGGCGGTAGAAGAAGGCGGCGAGGCGCGGCAGGGTCTCGGACTCGTAGTAGACGGCGGCTCCGATGTATTGCTGGTGGGCGGCGAACTCGTTGGCGATTTGCTCGTTGAGCGCCTCGGCGAAGGGCTTCTCTGGCATCTGATCTCCTCTGCTCGTTCGCGCCGCAGGCTAACCGGGCCGCTTCGTGGGCGACGGCCGGCCCACAGTCGGCCTACTCGCCCCAGCGAAAGCCGGTGGCCGAGGGCGCCGGGTACAGGGGGCTGGAGGGCAGCCCGTCGGGAACCGCCGGGTCGTTGTAACCGGAGGGGGCGACGTCGTTCGGGGTCTCGGCGTGAAAGAGCGAGGCCAGGTACTGGATCTGGCCACGTCCGGGACCCAGCTCTCCCTGGCCGCCCCCGTAGATCGCGATGCCCTGCTGCTCGCAGTGCTGGTAAACGGTGAACAGCTCGCGCAGGGAGCCGAACCTCGACGGCTTCGAGTTGATCGCCCGCGGTTTCCGCTCCAGCGCCTCGATGTCGGCCAGCGAGTGCAGCGGCGCGTCCCAGGTGATCCGGTGGCCGGCTGGCTCGAGCACCCGTCGGGTCTCGGCGTTCAGGTCCGGGTCCTCCAGATAGGCCGTCGGGAAGGCCTCGGCAACCGCCCGATAGAGCTCGGGGTCGGTCTCCACGTCGACCGGGGTACCGTGATAGTGGCCCTTCAGATCGAGGACGTCGACCCCCGCGAGATGCTCCAGCTCGGCGATCAGATCCGCGTCCCAGTCGTTCTCGGGGTCGAGCTTGAAGCGCAGTCCCGGGTACTTCTCGAGCCGCCGGCGCACCGGCTCGGTGGTGGAGCCTGAGTCGTCGTCCCCAAGGCTCGAGAGGCGGGTGGAGCAGACGAAGTTCACCGGCTTCGGGTCGCGGCCGAGCGCCTCGTGGAGCGGGACGCCGCTCTGACGGAGCGCCAGGTCGAGCGCTGAGCTTTCGTACGCCCAGCGTCGGTAGTGGCGCGAGGGCTCGTGCTCCGGGGCCGCCGCGCTGAAGAGGTCGAGCTCCGCGAGCAGGTCGCAGATTTCGCCCAGCGTCCCCGGGCCACTCAGGTCGAGGACGGGCCCGGCGTCGCGATGGGCCATGTGGTCCAGGACCTCGTACACGACGTCCTCGCCGACCCCCTCCTGGCCTGCGCCACGCAGCCGGACAATCGTCGATGGCCGGGTGAACGACCCGTACTCGCGGTCCCGGCCCTCCAGCTCGTACGAGGAGACCTCGATCGGCAGGTCGGCGAGGGCGTCGAAGGCGCTCACCGCTCGAAGGCTAGTGATGCCGCCGCGAAACGCTCGCGCTGCCGGCGGGACTCTGGATATCTTGCGCCGCGAGCCGAACAGCGGCTCGCGGGCCCGAGAAAGGAGAGGAACTTGGCAGAGCTGGACGCGGACGCGGGGGCCGGGCTGACCGCGCTCGGGATCAACTGCACGCTCAAGAAGTCACCGGAGACCTCGCACACGGAGGCGCTGATGCGCCGAGTGCTCGGCCTGCTGTCCGAGCACGGCGTGGCGACCGAGATCCTGCGCCCGGTCGACTACGCAATCGCCTTCGGGGTCACCTCCGACGAGGGAGAGGGCGATGAGTGGCCGCAGCTGCTCGACAAGATCAAGGCCGCCGACATCCTGCTGATGGGGATGTCGATCTGGTTCGGCCATCGCTCTTCGGTCGCGCAGCTCGTGATCGAGCGGCTCGACGGCACCTACAACGAGCGCAATGAGGTCGGGCAGTACCCGCTCTACAACAAGGTGGCCGGTGTCGTGGTGACCGGCAACGAGGACGGCGCCCACGCCTGCGCCGAATCGACGCTGTTCAACATGACCCACCTCGGCTGCGTGGTGCCGCCGAACGTCGACACCTATTGGGTCGGCGACGCCGGCCCGGGCCCCTCGTACCTCGAGGCAGGTGGCCCCGACCATCCGTACACGCAGCGGACGAGCTCCTGGTGCGCGCACAACCTCCTGCACATGGCGCGAATCATTCGCGACAACCCGATCCCGCCGATCGGCAACACGCTGGAGGAATACGGCGGCGACGCCGTACACGGCGGGTAGCCGGATCGTGTGAACCCGACGATCGCGCTGCTCGGGGACGTGATGCTCGGGCGTGGGGTGGCCGAGCGGCTCGCCGACGTCCCCCCCGAGGAGGTGTGGGCGCCCGAGGTTCGCGAGCTGTGCCGCTCGTGCGATCTCGTGATCTGCAACCTGGAGTGCTGCATCTCGGCGCGCGGCGAACCGACTCAACGCGTCCGGCACAAGCCGTTCTTCTTCCGCGGGCCGCCCCAGGCGGTGCGATCGCTCGCGGCGATCGGCGTTGCGGGGGTTGGCCTGGCCAACAACCACGCACTCGACTACGAGGCGGACGCCCTCCTCGAGACGCTCGAGCTCTTGGGCGAGGCCGGGATAGCCGTCGCCGGCGCGGGCCGCCGTGAGTCCGAGGCGCGCAGCGGCGCGATCGTCGACGCCGCCGGCCGTCGCATCGGGCTGGTGGCCGCCTCCGACCACCCGCGCGAGTTCGCGGCCGGCCCGGAGTTGCCGGGGATCGCCTACGGCGACCTGCGGCGCGCGATTCCCGACTGGCTGGCCGGCGAGCTGGCCCGGCTCGACCGGGAGTGCGACCACGTGGTGGCCTTCCCCCACTGGGGCCCCAACATGACCACCGACCCGGCGGGCTGGCAGCGCCGGGCGGCCGAGCAGCTTCAGGAAACGGGGGCGGATCTGGTCGCCGGCCATTCGGCGCACGTCTTCCACGGTGCCGGGTGGGGCCGACGCGGCCCGTTGCTCTACGACCTCGGCGACGCGCTCGACGACTACGCGATCGATCCCAGGCTCCGAAACGACCTCGGCGTGCTGGCTCTCTGGCGTCCCGGAGATCCCGACTTCGAGCTGGAGCTCGTCGGGCTCGCCCTCGACTTCTGCCACACCCGGCTCGCCGTCGGCCACGACGCGGAATGGATCGCGCAGCGGCTGGCCGGTGCGTGCGAGCCGCGCGGCACCCGCGTCGAGCGGGTCGCGGAGCAGCGTTTTCAGGTCACGTCGTCGGGACCGTCGGTCGCTCGCTGACCACCCGAAGGGTCCTGAGGCTTCGGTCGACGGCGCCCCTCACCCAGCCGCCATGCTCGACGACCTCGTGCACGTAGTCCACCGTCTCCTGGGTCAAGCGCTCGCCGGGCAGCACGTTCGGGATCCCGGGCGGATAGGCGGCCAAGGGCTCTGCGGCGACGCGGCCCACGGCCTGCTCGAACGGCACCACCTCCTGTGGGCCGAAGAAGGCGTCGCGCGGCAAGGCGACAAGGTCCCCCCAAGGTGGTGGCGGCGTGAAGGGCCGCTGCGGGTGTTCGGCCTCGGTCCCCACGGCGTCCACCGCGTGACGCAGGGCGGCGACGAAGCGGCCCGCGCCCTGGGCCGAATCCTCTCCCATCCCGAATACGGCGACGACGACGTTCTGGGAGGCGAGCTCCAAGTTGATGTCGTCCAACTCCCGCATCAGCGAGGCGAGCTGGGTGCCGGTGCTGCCGGTCCCTCGGACGTCGATTGTGAGGCGCAGCGGATCCCAGTCGTGCACCCCCGGCCGCCCGACCAATCGCTCGTCCAGAAGCTCGAGCTCAGGGATCCGCTGGATTTCCCGGCGGACATGTTCGATTCCCGCCAGCGTCCGCGCGAGCAGCTCGGGCCCGTGCACCGCGGCGTGTCGGCGCGTGGCGTCGAGAGAGGCGGTGAGCAGGGCGCTCGGGCTGGTCGATTCGGTGAGTGTCACGCAGCGGTCGACCACGTCCTCGTCGATCAGGCCGCCCTCCCCGAGGTGGAGGATCGCGGACTGGGTCAGGCTGCCCAGCTTGTGCACCGAGGAGAGGACGAGGTCCGCACCGCACTCCAGGGCGCTCGCGGGCAGAAGCGGCGAGAACCGCAGGTGCGAGCCCCAGGCTTCGTCGACGACCAGCGGAAGCTCTCGCTCGTGACAGACCTCCGACAACCCGGCAACGTCGGCAACCGCGCCGAAGTAAGTTGGCGACACAGTCATCGCCGCGACGGCGCCCGGGGAGCTGTCGAGCGCGTCGGCCAGCGAGCGCGGGGTCAGGCAGTGCGCGACGCCGAGCTCGGCATCCAGCTCGGGCGCGACGAAGGTCGGCTCCAGCCCGCCGAGGATGATCCCGTCGACCGTGCTCGAGTGTGCGTTTCGCTGGACCACGACGCTCGGGCCGAGGTGGCGGAGCGAGAGGCAGGTGGCGTGATTGCCCTGCGAGGCGCCATTGACGAGGAACCAGCTTCGCCGCGCGCCCCAGGCCTTGGCGGCGAGCCGCTGAGCGCGCTGGAAGGGGGAATGGGGACCGACGTCGATCCCCTCGAGGCCAGCCGGGACGTCGAGGTCGAACGCCGCCTGGCCCAGCTCCGCGATCGCCGTTGGGTCTGCTCCGGGCCCGCCCTTGTGCCCCGGAACGTGGAAGCGACCTGGCCGGCGCCTGGCGTAATCGACGATGGCGTCCAGATAGGGAGTCTGGTCCTGCTCGCTGTCGCCCGCCTCCGATTGCAGAGCGTCGCCAGACATTCGTCTTGGACTGTAGTGGGGCGCGAGGTACGTCCCCAGGGCCCTGGTACCTTTCGCCCGTCCTCGATGGACGACGACGGCCCCCCTCGAAGTACCACCGACATAGGCGACCCCCCTAGCCCGGGCGAGCCTGGCTCGGCGCGGCCGTGAGCGTTCTCCTTCTCATCCTGCTGCTGCTGCTCGTGGCGCTGAACGGCCTGTTCGTCGCCGCCGAGTTCGCGCTGGTCAGGTCCAAGCGAGCCCGGCTGGAGGGGCTGGCAAAAGAGGGCGCACGTGGCGCCGAGCAGGCGCTGGTGCAGGTCGATCACATCGACGAATACCTGTCCGCGTGCCAGGTGGGGATCACGATGGCCTCGATCGGCATCGGCTTCCTCGGTGAGCCGTCCCTGGCTCGACTGCTGGAGCCGATCTTCGGTGGCCTCTCGCACGGCGTTGCGGTGGGGATCTCCTTGGCGATTGCGTTCACCCTGGTGACGTCCATCCACATCGCCTTCGGGGAGCAGGTCCCGAAGATGTTGGCGCTCACCCGAGCGGACACCACCGCCCGCGCGCTTGCCGGACCCCTGGCGGCATTCCGCGCCCTGAGCGCTCCATTCACTGTCGCACTGACCAAGCTCGCGAACGCGGTCGTGCGCCTGTTCGGCGTCAGCCCTGAGGAGCTCAGCGAGGAGCACACCTCCGAGGACGTGAAGGCCATCATCCGGCAGTCGGCCACCGGCGGCTCACTCGACCCCGGCGAGGCCGTGATGCTCGGCGGCGTCTTCCATCTGCACGAGCAGGAGGCGCGCGAGGTGATGACCCCGATCCCCGCCGTGGTCACCGTCAACTCATCGGAGACCGTCGAGGAGGCGCTGCAACGCTCCGTCTCCTCCGGTCACACGAGGCTGGTCGTGATCGAGGATCAAAACCCGGACCGGGTACGCGGCGTCGCGCATAACAACAGCCTCGTTCGGCTCTACATGAACGCGGGCCCGGACACCTCGATCGAGCCGGCGATCCGCGAGGTGCCGATCTTCCCCGAGACGAAGCCGCTCGACGACCTGCTCGCGGAGCTCCAGCGTCAGCGCAGCTCCATCGCGGTGGTCTCGGACGAATACGGCCGGACCGTGGGGATCGTCACCGTCGAGGACATCCTCGAGGAGGTCGTGGGGGAGATCGAGGACGAGACCGACCCGCGGGCCGATTCGATGCGGCAACTCACCGACGGCGACTGGTACGTGCGCGGCCACGTCTCGCTGGGCGACCTCGAGGATGTCGGGATCCAGCTCCCGGTTTCCTCCGATGCCTTCAACTCGATTGGCGGCTATGTCTTCTCGGAGCTCGGCCGGCTGCCAAAGCGCGGCGACAGGATCGTGGCCAATGGCTACGAGGTCAGGGTCGAGTCGGTGCGCGAAAACCGCATCGTGGCGGTTCGCATCCATCAGTCAGCGACCGGCGAATTCCCCCGGCAGCAGGGCCCGAGCGAGTCTCAAGCCCGCAATTAGCGGCTCTCAGGCCCCCCTGCTTCCGTCCGCGAACAGGTCTAGCTTGCCTGCGGTCCGGCTCATCTACCTGAAGGGGCATCGCATATGTGGGTGGTGAAGCTCACCGACAAGCAGCTCGAGGTACTGAAGGCCGTTCTTCGCGCGGAGGAGCATTTGGGGCCCGCCCTCCGCGGTGCACTGGAGGCGCTCGACCTGGCCCGGTGGGACGAGCTTCCAGACGCCCATCTTCCATGGGAGGACGTGACCGAGACGGCCCGCCGTCAAGGGATCTCGGAGGCCGATGTGATCTGGGACCTCGCCGGGAAGCGCAAGCGAACCGCGGCGTAGTCGGTCAGTTGTAGTCGTAGAAGCCGGCCTTGCTCTTGCGGCCAAGTTTTCCGTCGCCGATCAGCTCCTCGATCAGCCCCGGGGCGCGGTACCGGTCCTCCTCGGTGTCGCTGAAGAGGCTTTCGCCGATGGATGCCGCGACATCCAGGCCGATGAAGTCGAGCAGTCGCAGTGGCCCCATCGGGTAGCGGGCGCCCAACTGCATGCACGAGTCGATGTCGGACGCCTCCATCCCGGTGCGTTCCAGTAGTCGCACGGCGTCGAACAGATATGGAAACAGCAGTCGGTTGACCACGAAGCCGGGCTGGTCGGGGACCTCGATCACGGTCTTGCCCAGTGCCGCGGCCCATTCCCGGGCGCGCTCGCCCACGCCCTCTCGCAGGCGATCCGGCAGGCAGAGTTCCACCAGCTCCATCTGCTGTACCGGGTTGAAGACATGGAAGCCGAAGACCCTGTCGTCGTGGCCGCTGCGCGTGGCCAGCTCGGCCACCGGCAGCGACGACGTGGTGCTCGCCAGGTCGGCCTCGGGGCTGAACTCGCCCAGCTCGCGGATCAGGGTGGCTTTCGCATCGAGGTCCTCGATCACGGCCTCGACCACCAGGTCGGCGTCCGAAAGGTCAGCCGGATCAGTCGTTACCCGGAGTCGATTCGAAGCCCCGCCTTCCACCTTCGAGCAATCGGCCTGCGCCTGCTCCTCGGCCCGCCAGGCCGAGACGTCGCTTCTGGCCAGGAGTCGGACCTCTCCGACCGCCGTGGCGCACGCGGCGAGGGCGCAACCGATCGCTCCGCTGCCGACCACCGCTGGGCGCGTGTAGCCATCCGAGTCGCTCACCGCGACGGTGGTTACTATCACGCCGTCCCGATCGGGCCGGTCGGGGTCGCTTACGTCGGGGGTCGCCGCCGCGTACCCTGACCTCATGGAGCAGCGTGCGAGGCGAGCAGTTCCGGCCGCGGCGGGGATGGGCTTGGCGGCCACGTTTGTGGTGGCTGTGATGGTGCTCGGCGCCTTCTCGATGTGGACCGTGATCCCGTTCGGGTGGATCTGGATCGGCTCCATGATCTCGAACACCCAACAGCCCTCCGGCGGCCCCTACATGGTCGTCTTCTTCGGCATCGTCTGCTCGATCATCGCGATGTCCTGGGTGCTGTCGCGGCTGAACCGCCTCTACGTGCGGATCACGGGCAGCACGAGGTTGCCCACGCGCTACCTGCCGGCGTGGCGGAAGAGCCTCAGCGACGAGCGTGAGGGGCCCCGGGGCATGAACGTGCTCGAGGCGGTGATCCTCGCCTCGGTCCTGCTCGCCGGAGCCGCGATGGCGATCTGGTTCTTCTTTGCCGCCGGCTCTCCGATTCCGAGCCAGTAGCGCCAGGCGGCGACGACTGAGATATGCTCGACTCGTGCACGGAGGGGTGCCCGGACGATCCGTGACTTTCGGCAGCCGGTGGGTCATCGCGTCGGTGTCGATGCTCATCGTCGGCTTCGGCTTGAGCGCAAACGCGTTTGCCGCGCCGCCGAAACCGTTCGGGCACACGTGCCAGGTCCAAAACGGGGTCCGTTTCTGCCCCACCGCCAGCAGGGCGCAGCGGGTCCCGAGCTTCGATGGGGTTCCGCTCGACGTTGACGTGACCCTCCCCGCCCAGGGGAGTGGGCCGTTTCCCACGATCGTGATGCTGCACGGCTGGGGCGGTAGCAAGACAAACTTCGAGTCGACCTCGTCCACGGACGGGTACAGCAACACCTTCTTCGCGAGCAAGGGATACGCCGTCGTCAACTACACCGCTCGCGGCTTCGGCGACTCCTGTGGAGGCGCATCGCCGCCAGACCACTCCGGTCCCTGCGGCAAGGGCTACATCCATCTCGCCGACACCCGCTTCGAGGCGCGCGACACCCAGTACCTGCTGGGGCGGCTCGCCGACCAGGGCATCGTGAAGCCTGCGAGCATCGGCGTCACGGGCGTCTCCTACGGAGGGGGGCAGAGCATGGAGCTGGCCTTCCTGAACGATCGGATCCGGAAGCCTGACGGAACGCTCGCGCCCTGGCGCAGCCCGAACGGAAAGTCCCTCAGGATCGCGGCGGCCTACCCGCGGTGGCCGTGGTCCGACCTGATCGACGCCCTGCTCCCCAACGGCCGCTTCCTCGACACCCAGGTGGCGCCCTTCAAGCAGAGCCTGAACCCCGTCGGGGTGCCGATCCAGAGCTACGTCGGCGGCCTCTACGCGCTCGGCAAGACCAGCGGCTACTACTGCGGCGACGCGCCCGCCTCGAGCCCCTGCACCGACTCGGGCGCGGACATCAACAAGAACTTCGCATACGTCACGGCCGGCCAGCCGCTCACGCCTGCGGCGAAGGCGGCGATAAACGAGGTGTACCTCAATCACTCGCCCTATTCGCTCGCCTTCGTGGCCAACCACTCGCGGCCGGCCCCGCTTCTGATCCAGAACGGCTGGACGGACGATCTGTTCCCGCCGCAGCACGCCCTTCGCCCCTACAACCTCCTTCGCTCCCGTTACCCGGGCTTCCCGGTCAGCCTCCAATTCGGGGACCTGGGCCACAGCCGCGGATCGAACAAGGCGGCCACGAACAAGGCCTTCTTCGACCAGGCGGCGCGCTTCTTCAACGCCTACCTGAACCACCAGGGCAGCCCACCGCCGCGGGGTTCTGTGACCGCCTTCACCGAGACCTGTCCGAGCACCGCCCCAGATGGAGGCCCGTTCAGGGCTCCGGGCTGGGGGACGATCCACGAGGGGAGCCTCGAATTCGGCTCCAACAACGCGAAGACCTTCACCTCCAGCGGCGGCAATCAGAGCATCGCGGCCCAGTTCGATCCGATCGCCGGGACGACGGACTCCTGCAAGACGATCCCGATCACGGACGAGCCGAACACGGCCACCTACCGGCACCTCTTCTCCAGTCCCTTCACGATGCTCGGCCGGCCCACCGTCCGTGCCCAGATCGCGACCACGGGCAATTTCGGCGAGATCGCGGCCAGGGTTTGGGATCTGACCCCCGACGGACAGCAGCGCCTGATCGACCGCGGCGTCTACAGCCTCGAGAACAACCAAACGGGGCAGATCGTCTTCCAGCTCCACGGCAACGGCTACCGCTTCGGCCAGGGCCACAGGGTCGTGCTCCAGCTCCTCGGGCGCGACTCCCCCTACTACCAGGCGAGCAACGGCACGTTCGTGGTCCGGGTCGAGCACCTCTCGGTCAGGCTCCCAGAGCTCGCCAAGTAACAGGCCGCGGCGCGGCGTCCGACACTGGTTGACTGGTCAGTCAACCGATCGGCTATCGTCCCTTAGGCATCTCAAACGACCGAACGGAGGCGTCCGGATGGCGAGCAACGGCAAGTTCCAGGGCCGCGAAGTAGTGATCGTCGAGGCTGTCCGCACCCCGATCGGCCGCGGCCACCCGGAGAAGGGCTACTACAAGGACGTCCACGCGTCGAACCTGCTCGCGAAGACGTTCAAGGAGCTCGTCGATCGCGCCGGAATCGAGGCCTCCGAGGTCGAGGACGTGGTGGCCGGCTGCGTCAGCCAGTTCGGCGAGCAGGGCCTCAACATCGGCCGCAACGCATGGCTGGAGGCGGGCTTGCCCATCGAGACTCCCGCGACGACCGTCGACCGCCAGTGCGGCTCGGCCCAGCAGGCGGTCAACTTCGCCGCCGCCCTGGTCGCCTCAGGTGTCCACGACGTCGCGATCGGCGGCGGGGTGGAGCACATGGGCCATATCTCCTTCGCCGACGTCGCGCAGGTGATGCAGGAGCACGGGATGGCCTTCTCGCCGCAGCTGCTCGAGCGCTACAACCTGGTCCCGCAGGGAATCTCGGCCGAGATGATTGCCGACAAGTGGGAGATCCCTCGCTCCGAGCTCGACGAGATCGGGCTGCGCTCCCACCAGCACGCCGCGCAAGCCACGGAGGAGGGCCGCTTCGAGCGGGAGATGATTCCGTTCTCGGTGAACGGCGACACCTACGTCACCGACCAGGGCATTCGCCCCGACACCAGCATCGAGAAGCTCGCGGAGTTGAAGCCCGCCTTCAAGGAGGACGGGAAGATCACGGCGGGGAACTCATCGCAGATCTCCGACGGCGCCGCCGCGGTGCTGCTGATGACGCGCGAGAAGGCCGACGAGCTCGGCCTGAAGCCGCGGGCAAGGATCACGGATGAGACCACTGTCGGCGTCGACCCGGTGATGATGCTGACCGGCCCGATCCCCGCCACGAGGAAGCTGCTCGACCGAAACGGGATGCAGATCGGAGATATCGACCTGATCGAGATCAACGAAGCGTTCGCTTCGGTTGTCGCCGCCTGGCGGCGTGAGCTCGAGCCGGACATGGATCGGGTGAACGTCAACGGCGGCGCGATCGCGCTCGGACATCCGCTGGGGTCCACAGGGGCCCGCCTGATCACGACGTTGCTGCACGAGCTGGAGCGCTCCGACAAGGAGTGGGGTCTGGTGACGATGTGCTGCGGCGGCGGGTTGGGGACCGGGACCCTCATCCAGCGCGTCTGACATCACCGCCGACGACGAGCATCTGCGCTCGGTCGATCCTGTCCTCAAGCGGCTGATCGACCAGGACGGGCCAATCGACCCCGCGAAGGACCGGCGCGGGAGCCGCCCGGACGCCTACGAGGCTCTTGCCCGGGCCATCGTCGGCCAGCAGCTGTCGACCAAGGCGGCCGGCTCGATCTGGGAGCGCCTCGTCGCGCCCTTCGGCGGCTCCTTTCCGCCGCCCGCCGATCTGCTCGCCGCCGGCCCGGAGTCGCTTCGCGAGGCTGGCCTCTCGCGCGCCAAGGTGGGCTTCCTTCGCGACCTGGGCGAGCGCATCGAGGACGGCCGCTTGGACCTGGGCCGATTGGCGGGGCTGTCGGACGAGGACGTGGTGGCGGAGCTGATCCAGATCAAGGGCGTCGGCCCCTGGACGGCCGAGATGTTCTTGATCTTCCACCTGGGGCGTCCGGACGTGGTGTCGACCGGCGACCTCGGAATTCGCCGCGCGGTGCAGGTCGCCTACGGTCTCGACGACCTGCCGGGCCCGAATGATCTCGAGCGGATCGCCGAGCCGTGGCGCCCCCACCGGACGCTTGCCTGCCTCTACCTATGGCGTTCCCTCGACAACGTTCCCGGCTAGGGCACCCGGCGTGAGCGCCCTCGACCGGATCTCGATCGCGGCGCTGGGCGCCACCGCCGACGACCTGGCGGCCCAGGCGCGCGACGCGGAGCGCGATGGAATCGAATGCATCTGGGCTCCGGAGCTCTTTCGAAGCTCGGTCACCCAGGCAGCCTGGATTGCGGCGGCGACGGAGCGGATCGGAGTGGGCACCGGAATCGCGTGGGCGTTCACGCGCAGCCCGTTCATCCTCGCCGTCACCGCGCTGGACGTCGACGAGATGTCGGGCGGGCGGTTCCGACTCGGGCTCGGCGCCGGGGTGAAGCGCCTCAACGAGACCTGGCACGGCGTCGAGTACGGGCGGCCGGCTCCGCATCTGCGCGAGACGATCGAGGCGGTGCGACTGATCATGCAGAAGGCCCACGCAGGGGAGCCGATCCGATTCGAGGGGGACTACCACCAGCTGGAGATCAAGGGCTGGGTCCGCCCCCATCCGCCGGCTCGCGAATCGGTGCCGATCTACACCGCCGCGGTGCGGGAGGGCATGGCACGGATGGCCGGCGACTGCGCCGATGGCCTGATCGGCCACCCGATCTGCTCCCTGCGCTGGCTCGACGAAGTGCTCGTTGCCAACTTCGAGCAGGGCCTGGCGCGCTCCGGGCGGGACCGGGGGGACTTCGACTTCATCCCCACGGTGGCCTGCGCAATCTCCGACGACGAGCAGGCTGCCTACGAGGCGGCGCGCCGAACGATTTGCTTCTACGCCACGGTCCGGACCTACGCGCCGCTGTGGGAGATGCACGACTTCGGCGAGGCGGCCGCCGCGGTTGGCGAAGCATTTCGGGCCGGGGACTTCGCCGCAATGCCCTCCCACATCTCGGATGAAATGGTCGATACGTACTGCGCGGCCGGCTCCCTGGACAAGGTCCGGGCGCGCGTCGTGGAGGTGGCCGAACGCGGCGACGGTGTCTTCCTGACCCCGCCCACCTACTTCATCCCGGCCGAGGAGATCGCCGAGTACCAGCGCCGGATCGTGGAGGCGTTCGCCCCGGGCGGCTCCCCCTAAATCCACTAAGCCAGTAAGGCGCGCAGCGTGGCGGCGACGCTGGGCGCTTCATCGACCATCTGGCGCCAGGTGAACCGAACTACGTCGTACCCCATGAGCTTCAGGCGTGCGTCTCGGGCCCGGTCGGCTTAAAAGGCGGAGCGGGTGCCGTGAGCACCGAAGCCAAATGCCGGGCACGCCAGAGGAAGTCGACGAGAAACGGGCCCACCCGGACATTGACCCTGGGATGCGGCACCCGGTATCGCCGGCAGAGAGCGAGAAACCGGCTCTCGAGCTCGCTGCGAGTGTGATCGGGCTCGAGCTCCTCGCCTATCGGAAGGCGGAGGAACTCCGCCCGCCGCAGGGCGGGAGCGAACTGCTCGCTTGCGAGCACGCGCTTCAGGTCTTCGAGCGTGCGAGCAGGCTTAGTTACCGGGATGCCGGCCCGTCGCGTGGTTTGGCTGGGTAAGAGGGTCAGTGAGCGGTGGACCCTGATGCCATCGCGTGGTTTTCGCCCCGGGGTGCCGGGGACGATGACGTCGATGAGGCTGGGCGGCGGGACGATCGCCCACAGCGCGGCGGCGCTCCGATGGCTGAGTACGGCGCCTTCGCCGCAGGCCAGCACGGCCACCATCCACCTTCCCTCGTTGCTCAGGCCGGGGTGACCGACCGCGTGGACGCCGCGATGGATGCGGTGCAGCAGACCTTCTGTGTGCGGCGCACGATCACGCTTTTGTGTAGGCCCGCAGTGACCAGTTGTGCGAACGAGACCACGCCATGTTGCAGCGACGCGAGCCGCGCAATCGCGGCCTCGCGTGAAGCCTGTGATTTCGCCCTCGGGCGGTTACGCGGGCAGCCGCCCGCCGACGAACTGGACCAGGCCGGCCAGGCGCTGGCGAACGTTCTGGAATCCTCGCTCCTGGAGGGCGGCCACTACCTCGTCTGACTCGAACACCCGCATGCCGCTGGCTCGTTCGATCAGCGGCTTCAGCGGCGGCAGGGTCAGCTGGCGGCGCACCGAGGTCATGATCGCGATCCTCCCGCAAGGGCCAAGCACCCGCCGCATCTCGTCGAGCGCCGCCAAGGGGTCCGCGAACAAATGCAGGGCCGCGAAGCAGCAGACACCGTCGAAGACGCCGTCTTGGAAGGGGAGCTGGGTGGCGTCGCCTCGGATCAGGGCCAGATTGTCGACGCCTGCCGCCGCGAGCTCGGTCACACCGCGGGCGAGCATCGTCTTCGAAGCGTCGATCCCCACCGCCAAGCCGCTGTCGCCGACAGCCCGGGCGAACTCGCGCGTGAAGTTCCCCGGCCCGCAGGCGACGTCGAGCACCACGTCGCCGGGGCCGAGCCCGAGCAGAAGGCGCGCGATCCGCACCTCCTCCGCCATCCCTGGCCCGGTCACGCCCTTGACGGCTCGCGCCAGGGCGGGCCGCCAGTAGCGCTCGTAGATCGCAGGCACGAGGCGAGTCGTCATCAGGTCCTGCACCGCTCCCGTGGAGTCCAGCTCGTCGCCCAGCAGGTCGACGTACCCGGGGCCGCCGGAGGGCGTCAGCTCGGCCCGTTTGGCTGCCTCGGCGGTGAGCAGCTCGCATGCGCGGCGAATCCCTTCGGCGCCGTTGCGATGAGCAGTCGCCATGCGGTGCTCGTCCTCAGTGGGCCGCCGGCGCGCCCGGCCCGATGCCGCGCGGCTCGCCCGAGTGCTGCGCCAGGTCGTCGAGGCGCTCGATCTGCCGCTCGCCCTCGAGCCGTGCCGGATCATCGGCCGGCAGCCGGTCGATCAGACGCCGGATGCGGTTACGGATCTGGAGCGCGAAATGCGGCGTGGCGGGCCCCGCCAGGGCCCGGATGTCCTCGACGGCGACCCGATGCCCGCCGGCGAGCCGGTCTGGGCGCTCCGCCTCGCTCACGCTCTGTCGCTTCTCGATGTGCTCACGGCTTTTGCTCGTGCTCGGGCGTTCCGGGCAGCGGGCCCAGCTGGCTCCCGCGGCCGGACCTTATCTGCACGACCTCGGCGAGATCGTCGACCTGCGACTGAAAATCGACCGAGATCGCGTCCTGATCGCCGATCAGCCAGACGTGGTTGTAGACCGCGCGAGTGGGGTCGCCCACGTAACCGGGCTTGATGTCGAGCAGGTATCCCCGGAGTGCGGGAGGGACGCGGGCGGCGTCGTCCGTGATCAGCAGCGGTCCCCAGGTGCCCCCGGCGGACAGCGGCGCGGCGGCTGCCGCGTCGAGCGGCCTGGAGGCGCTGGCGATCACGAGCCCGTGCCCAGGGTCGTTGATGTCCCAGCCGAAGCTTCCACTCGCGTAGCGTGCGAAAGCGATCGAGTTCTCGACCGGTCCTGTCCGGCCGACGCGGCTCACGTTTGGGGCGAGCTTCCGCACCGCCTCGAGCGTCTTGTCGGAGATCACGGAGGGTGGCCCGAGCACGTAGACGGGGACACCCCGGTGGCGGCGAAGCGCGTCGAGCGTCGGACCGGGAACCGCGTTCGTCCTGACGAACAGCACTGGATCGCCGGAGCGCGCCGCCCACGCAGCGGCGGGCATCGCATACGCAGGCTGCTCCGAGCTCGCCAGCAGGATGTGGCGCGGGCGAATGCCGGTCAACCTCTGGCGCAGCCGGTCGACCTCGGCGGCGACCTGGGCTGGGTTGGACCCGGCCACCGCCTGCGTGCTGAGGCCGCGGGGGGCGGTGGCGTGCCCGATCGTGAAGATCTGCTTTCCGTGGGTTTTCGCGGAGCCGGACGGAGCAAGGGCTTGCAGCGCATCGGTGGTGAACGCCGGGGCCGCGTCGCTGGCGGTGACCAGGATCGGCGCCCGGACCGGCTGCGCCACCAAGCTCGCCGCGGCAAGCCCGCCGGTCCAATCCTCGTCGTCGACCAGGCTCACCGCGGCGGGGCCCTTGACGCCTCCGGCCGAGGGAAATGCGGCAAGGGCGACGCCGGCCGCGTCCGCGGCGGAGTCGGAGCCGGCGACCCGGGTGGTGTTCTTGGTCGCGAAAGCCGGAAAGCCCAGATCCTGCGTGGCCGCCGGCTGCCCCTCGCGGACGACGACTCTGGGCGCCGGAGCCGGCGGCTCTTCGTCGCCACCCAGCGAGTCGATGACCAGATAGGCGCCGACGCCGACGCCGACCAGAGCCACCAGGGCCCCCGCTCCCACGGCGAGGCGTCGTCTCCGGCGGACCTCCACCGGTTGAAGATAGCGGCGCCGAACTGGTGCGCCCTTGCACGGGGATGGCGGTCGATCCGACGCATGCCGCTTCAGCTGGGGGTAAACTGCGCCCTGGTTGACTGACCAGTCAATCGGAAACACGAGAGCTTCGGCGCTGCCCGCCTGCAGGGCGGCCAGGACGGAGGGCAGATGGACTTCGGATTGAGCGACGAGCAGCGGGAGTTCCAGGGGGTATGTCGCAGATTCGCGACCGAGGTGATCCGCCCCGTGGCGGCCGAGCACGACGCCGATGAATCGACCCCCTGGGAGGTCATCGCGGCGGCTCGCGAGTGGGGCCTGCACGGGATCGAGCACCTGCAGCGGATGGCCAACGACGCCGACGGCCAGGTCTCCGTCATCTACGCCGAGGAGCTGCACTGGGGCTGCGCCGGCATCGCGCTGGCGATCTCGGGGTCGGCCCTGGCCGCCGCCGGGCTCGCCGCATCAGGCACTCCGGAGCAGATCGCGAGATGGGTTCCCGAGTGCTTCGGGCTGGACGGCGACGACACCAAGCTCGGCGCCTACGCCGTCACTGAGCCGCAAGCCGGCTCCGACGTGAAGAGCCTTCGGACGACGGCCAAGCTCGACGGCGACGAATGGGTCCTCAACGGGACCAAGGTCTTCATCACCAACGGCGGCATCGCCGACGTCCACGTGGTCGTCGCGACGGTGGACCCGGAACTGGGCCACCGAGGCCAGGCCTCGTTCGTGATCCCCAAGGGAACGCCGGGCCTCAAGCAGGGAAAGAAGGAGTCGAAGCTCGGCATCCGCGCCTCTCATACCGCCGAGGTGATCCTCGAGGACTGCCGTGTCCCGGTTGAGAACCTGCTCGGCGGCATGGAGAAGCTGGAGCGGAAGCTCGAGCGCGCCCGCACCGGAGAGTCCAGCGGCCGAGCCTCCAACGCGCTGGCAACGTTCGAGCTCACCCGGCCGATCGTGGGCGCATCCGCGCTCGGGATCGCCCAGGCCGCGTACGAGTGGACGCTGTCCTACCTCGACCACAACGACCCCCAGGAGCCCATCGCCGAGTACCTCGACGAGAGCTCCACGGCGGGCCGGCCGCCGCTCGAGCGCCAAGCGATCCAGCAGCGTCTGGCCGATGTGGCCACCGAGATCGAAGCGGCGCGCCTGCTCGTTCAGCGTGCCTCGTGGATGGGCCGCAACGGCATTCCGATGCTGGGGGGCCAGGGATCGATGTCGAAGCTGAAGGGCGGCGACGTCGCGATGTGGGCGACCCGGACCTGCATGGACCTGGTCGGCCCGGTCGCGCAAACCACGGATTGCCCGCTGGAGAAGTTCTTCCGCGACGCCAAGATCTACCAGCTGTTCGAGGGCACAGCCGAAATCCAGCGGATGGTGATCTCCCGGATGCAGGCGGCCGAGTACCGCGAGCGCCTCAAGCAAGGCGTCGAGGTCGCGCAGGAGGCGATCGCCTCCACCGCCTCCGGCAACGGCGCCCACCCATCGGGCGATGGAAAGGCTGCGGTGGCCGGGTCCGGGAACGGCGCCGCCCCGGCTGCCGAGGAACGGACCCCCAGCGCAGCCTGATCCAGTGGACGCCGTCTAGCGGCCTTACCGCTCTCTAACCTCGGGGCCATGGCGCAGGCCCATCCCCACGGCCGGGGAGTCGAGCGCGACGGTCTGTCGGGCGGTCCGGACGCGCTCGCGGCGCGCCGACAGGGAAACCGTCGACGGATGCTGGTCGCCGCGGCGATCAACGGGGTGCTGCTCGCCACGGCGGTGGTCGGCGGCATCCTCACCGGCTCGCTCGCCCTGCTCGCGGATGCCGGGCACGTGCTCTCCGATCTCGGCGCCATCGGTCTTGGCCTCGCCGCGGTTGCGCTGGCGGCGCGATCGGGCGGCCCCCGCCGCACCTTCGGCTACCAACGCACCGAGGTGATCGCCGCCCTGCTCAACGGCGTCACCCTGGTGGTGGTGGCGGTGCTGATCGTGGTCGCGGCCGTCAACCGCTTGGGCGATCCACCGGACGTAGAGGGGGCCGGGGTCCTCGTGATCGGGGCGGTCGGTCTCGCCGGAAACGCGGCCGCCACCTGGGTGCTCGCCGGCGGACGGCGGGACGACCTGAACCTGGAGGCCGTTCTGCGTCATTCCGCCGCGGACGCGCTGGGCTCGCTCGGTGTGATCGTCTCGGGCGCCGTCATCCTGGCTACCGGCTGGACTGTGATCGACCCGCTGGTCGGGATCGCGATCGCCGTGCTGATCCTTGCTTCGTCCATCCGCCTGGTGCGCGAGCCGCTGGATGTGCTGATGGAGGCCGCTCCCCCCGGTGTCGACGTGGAGGCCGTCGCCCGGGCGATCGGCTCCGTGGACGGCGTGTGTGCGGTGCACGACCTCCACGTCTGGTCCGTGACGGCCGACTTCGAAGCGCTGGCGGCCCACGTCGTCGTCACCCGTGGCGTCGATCGCGACCGCGCCCGGCACGAGGTCCAGTTCGTGCTTCGAGACCGCTACGGGCTCGAGCACACCACGCTCCAGATGGAGGAGGAGGCCGACGAGGGCGCCCTGCTGGAGGTTGAGACCGAGGCTCGCCATAACTGACCTGGTGGCGCGGCCGGGATACCCTGAAAAGCCGCTTGCAGCAGGCAGAACGCCTGTTAACGACTGCTCACAGTTTTTGCGCGGCTGATACCCTGCCGCCCCACATTTGTGCCGAATCCGTCCCTAACAGCGGGCGGAGCGGGGGAACCAAACCCCGGGGCGAGAGGCCGACAGGGCCAGCGGGTCCAGAGGCCAAGCGCGAATCCTCCGCGCGAGCCCGTCAGCTAACCCCGCAGGCCACCGAGGAAGACATGAGCGACGCCCACAGACCTGCACGCGCCAAGCCGCCCCGGGCGGCGGTGACACTGCTGGCGGGTTTGGCGCTGGCAGCGGCCGGGCTGGCGGGTGCCGCCGGGGTGTTCGGCCAGGACCTCCAGTCTCAGCTCGACGACAAGCAGGCGCAGCTCGACAAAGCCAACTCACGCGAGGGCGTCTTGTCCACGACGATCCAGCGCGCGGGCGAGCAGCTCGACCAGTTACGCGGAGAGGTGGCGACTCTTCGCAACCGCGAGGCGATCGTCCAGGCCGAGCTGGAAAAGAAGGAGGCGGAGCTGAAGCAGGCGAAGGACCGGCTCGCGGTTCTTCGCGTTCGCTTGAAGCGCTCGCTCAAAGTGCTGAGGGAACGGCTGGTTGCGATCTACGAGTCCAGCAGTCCGGACGCGCTCACTGTGATCTTGAACTCGGATGGGTTCGACCAGCTGCTCAGTCGCTACGAGTACCTGCAGCGGATCCAGTCCCAGGACACCTCGATCGCAGAGCGCGTGCGCACTCTCCGCGACAAGACCAAGGACACCGTCGAGCGCGTGCGGGCGGCGCGCGATGAGATCGCCGCAAAGCGGGCTGAGCTCGCCAGCACGCGGAGCCAGCTCGAAGCGCGCGAGGGCAATCTGGCGGTGGCCCGCGAGCAGGACCAGCGGACTCTGGCGCAGGTCCAGGAGACCCAGCAGGAGCTCGAGGGCGACATCAGCGACATTCAGGCGGAGGTCCAGGCTCAGCTCCAAGCCGCCCAGTCGAGCGAGCCGGCGCTGCCCGCCGGGCCGATCCAGGGCGAGAGCTCGTCCGGGTTCATCTGGCCGGTCAACGGGCCGATCACGTCGCCGTTCTGCGAGCAGCGCGCTTGGGAGAGCTGCCATCCGGGGATCGACATCGCTGTCCCCAGCGGCACGCCGATCCGCGCAGCCGCTGCCGGCACGGTGGCGATCGCGGGGCCGGAGTCCGGCTATGGCAACTACACCTGCATAGACCACGGAGGCGGTGTCTCCACCTGCTATGCGCACCAAATGTCGATCAGCGTCTCTGTCGGGGAGCACGTCAGCCAGGGTCAGGTGATCGGGATCAGCGACTGCACCGGCCTCTGCTTCGGGCCCCACCTTCATTTCGAGGTCCGGGTCAACGGATCGCCCGTCGACCCGATGGGCTACCTCTAGGGCCGGCTCGGCGAGGCCCATACGGTTTCTAGGTAGACGCCCTCTTTTTAACCGGCGCGCATCCCGATGCGCGCTTGTAGCCTCGGTCGCAACCGGTATCCAGGGAGGAGCCCGAAGTGACCACTGGCCCACCTATCGCGAGTCTTCGTTCGCGTCTTCTGCGCGTTCGTTTGGGCGCGTACGTGGCCGGGGTCGGTGCGACAGCCGCGCTGATCGCGGGCGCCGTGGTGGCCTTTCTCTGGCTGGCCACCTTCGTGGCCTTCAACGGCCTTCCCATCGGAGGATCGAGCGGCGACGCCGGGGCCGCGTATCTCGACTCGGGCGCTGCATCCGCGGCGACGGCGGCGGCCCTCGGAAGGGCTCCGGGCGCCGTTGCGAAGAATCCGGTCTCGGTTGGGTCGCACGGTGCGAGCAAGGCCGATGGCTCCGTGGCCGCGGCCTCGGCTCGCTCCCGCAGCTCCGGCTCGGGCGATGGAGGGGACGTCTCCGGCAAGGTCCGGCAACGCGATGGGGCCGATAGCGGCGTTACCTCTCCGCCGGTGGATGTCACACCGCCTTCGATCACGGCTCCGTCGCTGCCCTCGACCTCTGGCGCCCTGAGCGACGCGGTCCGGGACGTCAACGACGCGGCGGGCACCAACCTCTCCGCGCCGAGCCGCGGCACCAGGCGGGCGGTCGAGGGCGCTGCCGGGGGTGCCCTCGACCGGGCGGGCAGGGCGCTCTCAAGCCCGGGTCTCGGCGGCCGGACCGGCGGGGCCGTGAGCGGACTTGGCGGCTAACCCGGCGCATGTCTCCAGGCACGGGCTCCCCGAAGCGTGCTAACGCTATTCGGTAGGCGCTCACCCACCCACGGTTAGCCAGCGAATCGAGGGGTACCGGCCACGCAGCCGAATGACCAGCCTCGTCCACGCGATCAGTCGCCCTTCCAAGCTGCGGAGCCACCTGAGTGCCTACCTGGCCGGGATTGGCGCCACCGGTGCGCTGACCGCCGGAGCGGTGGTGGTGTTTCTCTCGCTTGCCACCTTCGTGGCATTTCGCGGGCTTCCGTCGCTGGCCGGGTCGAGCGACAGCACAGGCGCCGCGTATCTGACGTCGAACACCGGCGGCCCGCAGGCGGCGGCCGCGGCACTCGATGCGGCTCGCGCCGCAGTGGCGAAGGATCCGGTCCCCCTTGCGCGGTCGGCCGGAGGCGCCTTCGACCAAGGGTCGGGAGCGCCCGGATCCGGCGGCGAGCGGTCGTCGGTGGGCCGCGAGCCCGGTGGGCCCGGCGGCTCCGCGGTCCGGGGCGGCTCGGGCGCCACCGCGCCGACCGCTCCCGGCGTTGCCCCGTCGGCGCCCAGCGCTCCGTCGGTCCCGTCCGTGCCGGGGGCTGTGGATCCGCCCTCGGTGGACGCTCCCTCGGTGCCCGACACGCCATCCGTGCCCAGCACGCCCTTGGTGCCGTCCCGTCCCCACGTGCCCTCGACCTCCGGCGCCGTCCGGGACGTTGATCGTGCTGCCGGCACCAACCTGTCGGGGACGACCGATCGCGTCACCCGCACGGTGGACGGCGTTCTCGCCGGAGCGCTCGGCTAGCTAGCCCAGATTTCGCTCGAGCCACCTGAGCGCCACGCCGTGGAGCTCCGCGTCGTGCTGGGCGGAGCGGTGATGGCCACCCGGCAGCAGAATCAGCTTCCGAGGCTCAGCGGCACGGGCGTAAAGCTCTTCGGACCACTCCGATGGAATCTGCTCGTCGCCGCTGGCGTGGATCAGCAGGAGAGGCTTGGAGCCCATCAGCTCCACCCCCTGGCGGAGGTCGTGCTCGGCGAGCCACGCCTCGAGCGCGGTCAGAGCGCCGGGGTCGACCCGCATCTCGAGCCTGCCGGAGAGAAGCCCCCGCCGCAGGTGGTCCGCCCCCGCCGGACAGATCGCGATCACCCCCGCGATCTGCTCGCTTGTCGCCGCGGACTGAATCGCCATGAAGCCGCCCATGCTGGAGCCGCGGACGCAAACCCGCGCCGCGTCCACCCCTTCCATCCCGGCCAGGAACCGCGCCATCTTTCCCACGTCAGCGAGGGCCGCGGGGCTCATCCCGTCGTCCGAGTCTCCGTGCCCGCGCTGATCGAATCCGAGCGCCGCCCAGCCGCTCGCGGCGCAGGCCCGTCCAAAGTCACCGTGGTTCTCCTTTTGTGAGCCCGCCCCATGAACGATCACCATGGCCGGCCACGGCGGAGGGGTGTGGGGGAGCCAGACCATGTACGGCCGCCCCTCGTGTACGCCCATCTCGCTTGGCCGGGAAACGGTGCGGCTCATCGACCGCCGGAATAATGCCCGTATGAGCGCCACGACCGAGGTCCCGATCATCGAGGGCTCGCCCGTCTACCCACTGGGCAGCAGGGTCAATGAGCGCAGCCACCTGGAGGTCGGCGGCTGTGACGTGGTCGAGGTCGCGGCCGAGTTCGGAACGCCGGTCTATGTCTACGCGGAGGAGGACATCCGGGCGAGGGCCCGGGCGTACCTCGACGCCTTCCGCGCCCGTACCGACGACTTCGAGGTTCTCTACGCGAGCAAGGCGGCTCCGATCACCGCGATCTACCGGCTCTGCGCCGAGCAGGGGCTGTCCGTCGACGTGGCATCTGGCGGCGAGCTCCACATGGCGCTGGGCGCCGGCCTGGACCCGGCGCGCATCTACATGCACGGGAACAACAAGACCGAGGCCGAGCTCCGCTACGCGGTCGACGCCGGGGTTGGTCATCTGATCGTGGACTCATTCGGTGAGATCGCCCGCCTCGACGCGCTGCTGGACCGCCCTCAGGATGTCCTGATCCGCGTTACCCCCGGCATCCTGCCCTCGACTCATTCCTACGTGCAGACCGGCGGCCTCGACTCGAAGTTCGGCTTCGGGCTCGAGGATGGCCTTGCCGCGCGCGCGATCGCCGAGGTGCGATCCTCGCGCCACCTGCAGCTGGTCGGCCTGCACGCCCACATCGGCTCCCAGATCTTCGAGTTGGAGCCCTACGCCGCGGCAATCGAGGCGCTGGCGGCGCTCGTGGATGGCGAATGGGAGTGCCGCATCCTGAACGTCGGCGGCGGGCTGGGGATCGCCTATACGTCCGCCGATCGACCGCCGCCCATAGAGAGTTACGTCGAGGTCAAGGTTCAGGGTGTGCAGCGCGTGTTCGACCCCGTGCCGCGAATCCTGATCGAGCCCGGCCGCTCGCTGGTCGGCAATGCCGCCGTCACCGCGTACGAGATCGGCACCGTGAAGGAGATCCCGGGCGTCCGAACCTATCTCTCGGTCGATGGTGGGATGTCCGACAACCTGCGGCCGATGCTGTACGGCTCGCGCTACGAGGCGATCATCGCCAACCGGGCCGACGGCGTGCCGAACACGCTGGCGACCGTCGCCGGCATGCACTGCGAGTCCGGCGACATCCTGATCACGGACACGATGGTCGCCGACCCTCGGCCCGGCGACATTCTCGTCACCCCCGCCACCGGCGCCTACGGATATGCGATGGCGAGCAACTACAACGGCGTCCCTCGGCCCCCGGTGGTGTTCTGCAGGGACGGTGACGCGCGAGCGGTGGTGCGCCGGGAGACGTACGAGGACCTGACCGGCAGGGACATCGAGTGACCGACCCGGTCCGTATCGGGCTCCTTGGCCGTGGGACCGTTGGAGATGCGTTCCACCGGCTGCTTGCGGAGCGCGCTGACGCGGTCGAGACCGCCGCTGGGCGGCGGCCCGAGGTCGCGGGTGTGCTGCGCCGCTCCGAGGGCGATTTCGACGCCATCCTCGAGGCCTCGGAGATCGTCGTCGAGCTGATCGGCGGCACCGAACCGGCGAGGGAGTACGTGCTGCGGGCGCTGCGGGCGGGCCGGCACGTGGTCACTGCGAACAAGCAGCTGATCGCGCAGTTCGGTGACGAGCTGTTCGACGCGGCCCGCGAGTCCGGCGTTCAGCTCCGCTTCGAGGCGGCCGTGGCCGGGGTGGTGCCGGTGATCCGGGTGATCCAAGAAAGCCTCGCTGCGACGGAGATCACCAAGGTGTTCGGGATCGTGAACGGCACCACCAACTTCATCCTCACCGAAATGGCCAATACCGGCGCCTCCTACACGGATGCCCTGCGGCGGGCCCAGGAGCTGGGTTATGCCGAGGCGGATCCTTCCGACGATGTGGGTGGGGCTGACGCGGCAGCCAAGATGGCGATCCTCGCCAGGCTTGCCTTCGGCGCCCCGGTGGCCCTTGCCGACGTCTCGTATGCGGGCATCACCGAGATCCAACCCGACGACATCGCCTATGCCAAGGAGTTCGGGCTGTCCTTGAAGCTGCTCGGGGTCGCCGAGCGGCGCGACGGCGGGATCAGCGTACGGGTGTTCCCTTGCTTCCTTTATGCGCACCACCCCCTGGCCCCGATCGAGGGGCCTTTCAATGCCGTGATGGTGGAGGCGCCGACGATCACGGAGATCACCATGTCGGGGCCGGGGGCGGGCGGGGTCGAGACCGCCTCCGCGGTGCTCGGCGACGTGGTCTCCATCCTCTCCGGCAGGGCTCCGGTACACGTGGCTGGGGAGTCGCTCGAGATCGTGAGCGACATCAGCTCTGCGTTCTACCTCCACCTCGAGGTGGCCGACCGACCCGGGGTGCTCGCGCAGGTTGCGGACGTCCTGGGACGCAACGAGGTCTCGGTGCGCAGCGTCGTCCAGCGGGGATTGGGCGATGAGGCGCGATTGGTGATGGTGATGCACGAAGGCCGGGAGTCGTCGTTCTTTGCCTCTCTCGCCGAGATCGGGGGCTTGGAGTTCGTTCGCGCCCAGCCCCGCGCCATCCGGGTGATCGAGGAAGAGTTTGTTTAGGAACCGCGACTTCGTCGGTAGCCCATGCCCCCACCCCTGATTGAGCGTTACAGGGAGCGGCTGCCGCTCGAGCAGGGCGATCCCGTCGTCAGCCTGAACGAGGGATCGACGCCGCTGATCGAGGCGCCGACGATCTCCGAGCGTGTGGGCGCGAATGTGTACCTGAAGCTTGAGGGCGCCAATCCCACCGGGAGCTTCAAGGACCGGGGGATGACCGTGGCCGTATCGCGGGCGAAGGGAGCGGGCGCGGAGGCGATCATCTGCGCCTCCACAGGGAACACCGCGGCGAGCGCGGCGGCGTACGCGGCGCGTGCCGGGCTGCGGGGCGCGGTGATCGTGCCGGAGGGGAAGATCGCGATCGGCAAGCTCGCTCAGGCACTGATGCACGGAGCGCGGGTGATTGCGCTGCGCGGCAACTTCGACCAGGCGCTCGAGATCGTGCGCGAACTGTCAAGGCGTCACCCGGTGGAGCTCGTCAACTCGATCAACCCCTATCGGATCGAGGGCCAGAAAACGGCAGCGTTTGAGGCCTGTGACGAGCTCGGCGGCGCCCCGGACGCGCTCGCCATCCCGGTCGGCAATGCCGGCAACATCACCGCCTGGTGGCGGGGTTTTCAGGAGTACGGGGAGGCGCCGGTCATGTACGGCTTCCAGGCGGAGGGGGCAGCCCCCCTGGTCCACGGCAAGCCGGTTGCCGAGCCGGAGACGATCGCCTCGGCCATCCGAATCGGCAACCCAGCTCGCTGGGAGGAGGCAATGGACGCCGTAACCGGCTCACGGGGGCGGATGGCGGCGGTCTCGGACGAGCAGATCCTCGACGCCTACCGGCTGATCGCCTCGCGCGAGGGCGTCTTCTGCGAGCCGGCCTCTGCGGCATCCGTCGCCGGGATCCTCGCCCACGGACTCCCGGCGCCGGACGGTGGCGACCCGCCGGCCTCGGTCATCTGCGTGCTCACGGGGCACGGGCTGAAGGATCCCGACACGGCGCTGGGCAAGGCTCCCCAGGTGATCGGCTGCGAGGCGGACATCGCGGCCGTCGAGCGGGTGGTCTTCGACTAAGAGCCTTGCGACACTCGTGACGGTCTGCGCGCCCCGCGCTCGACGCCGGGGTCGACGATCGAAGCCGGATGCTCGCGGAGCTTCTCGGCTTGGTGGTGCCGCCACGCTGCGCCGTCTGCGGGCGGGAATGCGGCCTGCGGGCGGAGCTGTGCGGGCAATGCGAGTCAGGCTTTGATGGCCTCGGGCCGTGCTCATCCGCGATTCCGGGGGTCGACGCCACATGGTCGGCCGCCCCGTACGAGGGCATTGCCCGGGACCTGGTGGTGGCTCTCAAGTTCCGTGCGCGCCTGCAGCTCGCTAAACGCGCCGGGGCAGTGATCGCGGCCCGGGCGCCGGGAGATCTGCTCGCGGGGGTGGTCGTCCCGGTCCCGCCGGCGCCCGCCCGTCGTCGACGGCGGGGGTTCGACGCGGCGGAGGCAATCGCAGCGGCGCTCAGTGCGGAAACGGGCCTGCCGTTGAGGTCCTGCCTGCGGCGGTCCCAGGGGCCGCGGCAGGTGGGACGCCCGCGGGAGGAGAGACTGGCGGCCCCACCCCAGGCGCGGCTCTCGGGACAGGCGCCCGCTGCCGCTGTTCTCGTTGATGACGTGGTCACGACCGGGGCGACAATCAGCGCCTGCGCAGAGGCGCTGCGATCCGGTGGCTGCGCGCGCGTGACGGCCCTGACCTTCGCCCGCTCCGGGCTAGCGACGAAGTCGCGGTAGCTGCGTGTGGACCTGCCGGGTCAGGCCGGCGCCCTAACCCGCCGAAAGCGGACGCGAAGCGGAGCATTTCGGCGGAATGATGACTTGCTTTTCGCCCGCGGAAGCGCGACCCTACCCAGGCGCGGCATTGCAATGCCTCCACGACCCTCACACCAGCGAGAGGAGCAGCATGCGGATCGAGGTCAGGGGACGGAACACGGACGTCACCGATGAGCTTCGCGGCCACGTCGAGAAGCGGTTCTCCCGGATCGGCCAGCAGGTATCTGAGCTCGCCGTCCTGGAGGTCGAGCTCAGCGAGGAGCGCAATCCATCGATCGCCGACAGCCAGGTCGCCGAGGCCACCCTGCATCTGAAGCGGGCGACGCTGCGCGCCCGGGAGGCAACGCCCGAGATGCTCCACTCCATCCACGAGATCGCCGAGGACCTGCGCCGCCAGGTCAAGCGCCATCGCGACAAGCGCCGCAAGCGCTCCCAGACCCGCCGCTTGATCGCACGCGTCCGCGGCCGCCCGGCTTAAGACATGAATCCGCCGAAAGCCTCGGCTTCGACATAAATCCGCCGAAAGCGTCGGCTTCGCCTGCGTTTTCGACTGGCTTGGGTCCTTACCTGACCCGGCAGGCCAGTCCGTACCTACCGCGACTGCGTCGCTAGCCCGGGCCAGCGACGCTAGGGCCGGTACCCTCACCGTTGGTGGCTAAGGGCCTGATAGATCGCGCGCTGCGGCTTGGCGAGGCGCGCCAGTTCAAGGAGTACGAGCGGCGGGTGGCCTCGATCAACCGGATCGAGCCAGAGATGGAGCTGCTCGGCGACGAGGAGATCCGCAAGGAAGCCGACGAGCTGCGCCAGCGAGCGCGCAACGGCGAGCCGCTCGATGACCTTCTCCCGGAGGCGTTCGCGCTGTGCCGCGAAGCCGCGCGCCGGACGCTCGGGCAGCGACACTTCGATGTCCAGCTGATCGGCGGCCAGGTGTTGCACGACGGAGCGATCGCCGAGATGAAGACCGGCGAGGGGAAGACGCTGACCGCGACGCTGGCCGTGTTCCTCGACACCCTTCCCGGCACGCCGGTTCACCTGGTCACCGTCAACGACTACCTGGCCCGTCGGGACGCCGAGTGGATGGGGCAGATCTACGAGGCCTTGGGGGTCAGCGTCGGCGTGATCCAGTCGCAGGACGAACCCGCTGCTCGCCAGCGGGCGTATGCCTGCGACGTGGTCTACGGGACCAACTCGGAGTTCGGCTTCGACTATCTGAGGGACAACATGGCGGCCTCACTGGAGCATTGCGTCCAGCGCGAGCACGTCTACGCGATCGTGGACGAGGTCGACAACATCCTGATCGACGAGGCTCGCACACCGCTGATCATCTCGGGCGCCCCCGAGGCGGCGGCCGAGCTCTATTACACCTTCGCGCGGCTCGCCAAGCAGCTGGTGGGCGAGCCCACAAAGGAGAAGCTGAAGTCGCTGGGGGAGGACCGTGATACCTCCAACGTCGACTACGACTACGAGTACGACGAGAAGCACAAGACCGTCGCGCCAACGGAGCCGGGCGTTGCCAAGGCGGAGCGCTTCCTGGGCGTCGACAACCTGTACGTGTCGGAGCACGGCACTCTCGTCAACCACCTGATCCAGTCGCTGAAGGCCCAGTCGCTGTACAGCCGCGATGACGAGTACGCGGTGATCGACGGTGAGGTGAAGATCGTCGACGAGTTCACGGGGCGAATCCTCGAGGGGCGCCGCTGGTCGGAGGGCCTCCATCAGGCGATCGAGGCCAAGGAGGGCGTGGCGATCCGGGAGGAGAACCAGACCCTCGCGACCATCACGCTCCAGAACTACTTCCGCCTCTACGACAAGCTCGCGGGCATGACCGGCACCGCGCTGACCGAGGCGCAGGAGTTCATGAAGATCTACGAGATGCCCGTAGTCGACATCCCGACCAACGAGCCCATGGTCCGCGATGACCACAACGATCAGATCTACAAGACCAAGACCGGCAAGTGGAAGGCTGTGGCCTCGGAGATCACCGACCGCCACGAGCAGGGCCAGCCGATCCTCGTCGGGACGATCTCGGTCGAGGTCTCGGAAATGCTCTCCGGCGAGCTCACCCGCCAAGGCATCGAGCACGTCGTCCTCAACGCCAAGCCCGAGCACGCTCAGCGCGAGGGCGAGACGATCGCCCAGGCAGGGCGCATCGGGGCGGTGACGATCGCCACCAACATGGCGGGCCGCGGCGTCGACATCAAGCTGGGCGGCGACCCCGAGCAGCTCGCAAAGGCGGAGCTGCGAAAGCTCGGTCTCTCCGCCGAAGACGAGAGCTACGAGCAAGAGCTGTCGGAGCTTCTGCCCAGGTTCAAGGAGCGGTGCGAGGCCGAGGGGGACAAAGTGATCGAGGGGGGCGGGTTGTTCATCTGTGGCACCGAGCGCCACGAGTCGCGGCGGATCGACAACCAGCTCCGCGGTCGCTCCGGACGCCAGGGCGATCCCGGCGAGTCGCGCTTCTATCTATCCGCGGAGGACGAGCTGATCCGCCTCTTTGCCGGTGACCGGATCTACAAGATCCTCGACCGGCTTGGCCCTGTCGACGAGCACGGCGAGGAATACCCGCTGGAGGCGAAGATGCTCAGCCGCACGGTCGAGAACGCCCAGAAGAAGGTCGAGCAGCAGAACTTCCTGATCCGCAAGCGCGTGCTCGAGTACGACGACGTCATGAACGAGCAGCGCCGGGTGATCTACAAGTACCGCCGCGAGATCCTCGAGGGGCGGGACATGTCCGACGTCGCTCGCGAGGAAACCGGCGAGGTGGTGACGCGGCTGGTCGAGGAGTACACGCCCGGCGAGGTGTTCGAGGACTGGGACCTCGGGGGGCTCGCGACCCAGGCGGCCCAGCTGTGGCCTTTGGGCGCTGACCTGAGCCAGGTGGACGCGACGCGCTCGGATCGCGAAGCGATCGCAAGCGTCTTGACCGAGGACGCCCTTTCCGCCTACGACCGCCGCGAGCAGGAGCTGGGCGCCGAGCTGATGCGCTACCTGGAGCGCCAGATCCTGCTGCAGATCATCGACAACCGCTGGCGGGAGCACCTCTTCGAAATGGATTACCTGCGCGAGGGCATCCATCTGCGCGGCTTCGCCCAGATCGACCCGCTGGTCGCCTACAAGAACGAGGGCTTCACGATGTTCGAGGAGCTGATGAACTCGATCTGGGGCGAGTTCGCGCGGATCATCTTCCACGTGGAGGTGAACGTCGAGCCCGCGGACTTCCAGCCGGAGCCGGAGGCGCGGCCGGAAGAGCTCCAATACGCCGGCGGGGGCCCGGAGCAGCCGTCCGCGCTCCAGCAGGCGGCTGGAGCGGCGACCGTGGCGGCGGCGGGCGCCGTGACCGCGGGCGACGGGGCCGCGGGCGGCGGGGCCGCGGCGGCGGGCGATGGGATGGGTCAGGGGACTGCGGAGAACCCGGCGACCGTGGTGAAGTCCGACCGCGAGAAGATCGGTCGCAACGATCCCTGCTGGTGCGGGTCCGGCAAGAAGTACAAGAAGTGCCACGGGGCCTGAACGGCTCGGCCTGCGCCTGACGCCGTGTCGGATCAGGACCTCGAGGCAGTCCGCGCGTTCATTGACGGATTCAACGAGCAGGATTTCGACCTGTTTCTGTCCGTCCTGGATGAACGGGTCGAGCTCCACACGCTGAAGCTTGGGTTGATCACGGGCCATGAGGAGGCACGGCGGTGGGCGACCAAGCAGCCCGGCGGGCTGCAGCAGCGGCTGGTGATCGAGGATCTGCGACCAAGCGGCGACCAGGTGCTGGCGCTGCTTCGCCAGGAGTGGCGCTGGGAAGAGGGCCAAGAGCTTGCGGAGGAGAACGAGGCGGCGGCGCTGTTCACCTTGCACGATGGGAGGATCGTTCGCTGGCGTCCCTTCGCCGACCGCGCGGAGGCCCTCGCTGCGGCCGGCGTGGAGCCCGCCGAGGACGGTCGGTGAACGCTGGCGGTTGAAACGGCGCTGAGGCCAGGGGACGACGGGCGCCCGCGTTGCTGGTGGGCGACCGCATCGCCTGAGTACGTCGACTACCACGATGCCGAGTGGGGCCGCCCGGTCCTCGACGACCGAGGCCTGTACGAGCGCCTCTGTCTGGAAGCGTTCCAAGCCGGCCTGTCGTGGCTGACGATCCTCCGCAAGCGCGAGGCGTTCCGGGCCGCGTTCGGCGCCTTCGAGCTCGAACGGGTCGCGGCCTTCGACGACGCTGACCTGAAGCGGTTGCTGGCCGACGAAGGGATCGTCCGCAATCGAGCCAAGATCCAGGCCGCGATCGGGAATGCCGGCGCCGCGCTGCGGCTGCGGGAGGCCGGCGATTCGCTGACGGAGCTGATCTGGTCGTTTCGCCCCCAGCGGCACGCCACGCCGCGGTCCCGCTCGGATCTTCCGGCGGCGACCCCTGAGTCCGACGCCATGGCCAAGGAGCTGCGGCGGCGCGGCTTTTGCTTCGTCGGACCGACGACCGCCTACGCACTGATGCAGGCGTGTGGGCTGGTCAACGACCACCTCGCGGGGTGCGCCATCCGCGACAAGGTGGAGGCCGAGCGCAGGCGGCCTAAGCGACCCGCCCGCCTCTAAGCTCTGGGTGATGACCGAGCCCGTCTCCAAAGAGAGCGCGTCAGAGCGGATCGCGGATGTCCGCGAGGGGTTGACCCTGCTCGCGGACTACCTTTGACCCTTCAGGGCTCGCTGCTGACCTAGAGCGGCTCGAGGGCGAGATGCAGCGCCCCGGGTTCTGGGACGACTCCGAGCAGGCGGCCCGCATCTCGGCCGAACACGCCAGCGGCCAGCGTCGGCTCGAGACCTTCCGCTCGCTCGAGGCCGACGTCGCCGACCTCGACGAGCTTGCCGAGCTGTCGGCCGACGACGCCGAGCTTGCCGGCGAGCTCGACGGCCAGCTCCGCTCGATCGAGAAGCGGCTGGAGACCCTCGAGGAGGCGCGCCTCTTCAACGGCCGGTACGACGCGGGCGACGCGGTGGTCACGGTGCGTTCCGGGGCCGGCGGGACCGACTCTCAGGACTGGGCCGAGATGCTGCTCCGCATGTACCTGCGATGGGCCGAGAGGCGCGGACTCCCGACCGAGATGAAGGAGGCGTCTCCCGGTGACGAGGCGGGCCTCAAGTCGGGCACGTTCATCGTCCGTGGCGAGAACGCATACGGCCTGTTCGCGGCCGAGCGCGGCGTCCATCGCCTGGTCCGCCTGTCGCCGTTCGACGCCGCCCACCGCCGCCACACGAGCTTCGCCGAGGTGGACGTGGGGCCGCTCGTCGACGACGCCGTGGAGGTGGACATCGACGAGGAGGATCTGCGCGTCGACACGTACCGCGCGTCGGGCGCCGGAGGGCAACACGTGAACAAGACCGATTCGGCCGTGCGGATCACCCACCTGCCGACCGGAATCGTCGTCCAGTGCCAGAACGAGCGCTCCCAGGCGCAGAACAAGGCGACCGCCATGCGCCTGCTGCGCGCCCGGCTGCTCGAGCTGGAGGAGCGAAAGAGGGCCGAGGAGCTGGCGGCCGAGCGAGGCGAGCAGAAGGACGTCGGCTGGGGCTCTCAGATCCGCAGCTACGTCCTGCACCCCTCCCAGCGCGTCAAGGATCACCGAACCGGCCACGAGGTGGGCGACGCGCAGCGCGTGCTCGACGGCGACCTGGACGGGTTCGTGCGTGAGTACCTGTTGCGGAGCGCTGACTCCGGGGAAAGCGCCTGACCAGTCCTTCGCCGTGCCTGCCCGGGGCCGGCGGCGCGCTACGTTTCAGGCGTGGCCGTCAGGATCGCCGTTGGACTCTCCGAGAGCTTCGATGCGGTCGAGGCGTTTTCCGAAGCGTCTGCGGATGCGGCCCGGAAGCTGGGCGCTCCGTGTGATCTCTGCCTGCTGTTCGCAGGGGCCCCGCACCTGGGTCATGGCAAGTGGATCCTGTCCACGGTCCACGAGCAGCTCGAGCCACGTCATCTGATCGGCTGCGGGGCCGGTGGCGTGGTGGGCGCCGGCCGTGAGATCGAGGAGGGACCTGCCGCAGCCGTGTGGGCGGCGTCGATGCCGCAGGCCGAGATCGCCACCCATCACTTCGAGGTGGAGCAGGACGACGAGGGCTTTCGGGTCCTCGGTCTCGAATCCCTGAGCCAGGAGCCCTTGGGCGATGACCCGGCCGCCGCGCCCGCCAGTCGAAGCGATTGCATGCTGGTGCTCGCCGACCCGTACAGCTTCGCGACCGAGGCGCTTCTCGACCGGGTCAACCTGCTGCGACCGAGCATGCCGGTGCTGGGCGGCCTCGCCAGCGCCTCGGCGGTCGGCTCAGCCTCGTTGTTTCGGAATGGCGACGTCCTCAACGGCGGCGCTGTGGCCTGCTCTCTGTCGGGTGTCGGGGTCCTGCCATGCGTTTCCCAGGGAGCCGCCCCGGTTGGTCCCGAGATGACGATCACAGCGGCGCACGACAGCGTGATCGAGGAGCTGGCATCGAAGCCGGCGATCGAGCGGCTTCGCGAGGCGCTCGGCAGCCTGGATGCGCACGAGCAGCAGTTGGCCGCTACGGGTCTGATGCTCGGCATCGTGATCGACGAGAACAAGCCGGAGTACGAGCGTGGCGACTTCCTGGTGCGGCCGATCATCGCCGCCGACGGTGAGGCAGGCACGATCGCGCTGGGTGAGCGGATCCGGGTCGGCCAGACGGTGCGCATGCACATTCGCGACGGCGCCTCGGCGGATGAGGACCTGCGCGCCGCGCTCGGCGCGCAGGTCAAGGCGCTCGGCTCCGCCCAGGCGGCGGGCGCGCTGGTCTTCACCTGCAATGGCCGCGGCTCTCACATGTTCGAGATCGCCGATCACGACGCGACGGCGATCGAGGATGCGCTCGGCGTTCCGGCCGGCGGCTTCTTCTGCGCGGGCGAGATCGGCCCGGTCGGCGGCCGCAACTTCCTGCACGGCTTCACGGCGACGCTGGCCGTGTTCGCCGCCGAGTAATGCGGATCTCAGATCGCCGCGAGGTGCGAGATCTCGTCGCACGCGCGCTGGCAGAGGACCTGGGGCCGGGGGACATCACCTCCAAGGCCGTGGTTGCGGCGAACGCCGGCGCAAGGGCGCGGATCGTGCAGAAGGAGCCAGGCGTGGTTTTCGGGCTCGAGGTCGCCGCCGAGGCCTTCTCCCAAGCGGGAGCGGTGAGCTTCGAGGCGCTTCAGCCGGAGGCCCACTGGCGCGACTCGGTTCCCACCGACCTCGCGCTGGCGAGCGGCCCGGCCCGGGCACTCCTGGCCGCCGAGCGCACGGCGCTCAACCTGCTCTGCCACCTGTCGGGGGTGGCGACGCTCACGGCCCGTTTCGTCCAGGCTGTCAGCGGAAGCCGGGCGAAGATCCTCGACACGCGGAAGACAACCCCCGGCTTGCGGTGGCTCGAGAAGGCTGCGGTCGCAGCCGGCGGTGGGCGCAACCACCGCATGGGCCTGCAAGATGCCGTCCTGATCAAGGAGAACCACATCGCGCTTGCCGGCGGGCTCGCCGAGGCGGTGCGCCGCGCCCGCGAGGCGGAGCCGGAGCGCGAGATCGAGGTCGAGTGCCGAAACGCCGAGGATGTCGAGGCGGCGCTCGGCACGGGCGCCGAGCGCCTGTTGCTCGACAACATGACCGCGGACGAGCTGCGCGCGGCGGTCGTGGAGCGTGACGCGGCCGGACGGGCCCACGGCCCCGTGGCTACGCTCGAGGCCTCCGGCCGGGTTCGCCTCGACAATGTCGCCGAGGTGGCCGCGACCGGAGTCGACTTCATCTCGGTTGGCGCCCTGACCCACTCTGCCCCGGCGCTGGACCTGAGCATGGTGCTCGAGCCCGCAGCCTGATCGGATGACGGACGCGACGGCAACCGGGCCCGACGGGGAAGGTGGCGAGTTCCTGGAGCCGGGCACGACCTTCGCCGGCCATCGGATCGAGGAGGTCATCGGCAGCGGGGGCATGGGCATCGTGTATCGCGTCCGCCATCTGGCGCTCGACCGCGAGCGCGCGTTGAAGGTGGTGGCGCCGAAGCTGTCGGCCGAGGAGCGCTTCCGTGAGCGCTTCAAGCGCGAGGCACGGCTCGCGGCCCAGGTCGAGCACCCGAACCTGATCGCCATTCACCACGCGGGCGAGGAGGGCGGGCAGCTCTACCTGGCGATGCGCCTCGTCGACGGCGTCGACCTTCGCAGCCTGGTGGACGGATCAGGGCCGCTCGATCCCGCCCGAGCCGTCCGCGTGCTGGCGGGGGTCGCCGCCGGCTTGGACGCGGCGCACGCCAGGGGCCTCATCCATCGTGACGTCAAACCCGCCAACGTCCTGGTCGAACGGGCCGGCGATGCGGAGCACGTGTTCCTGACCGACTTCGGGATCAGTCGGCTCGCGGGAAGCGAGGAGAGCCTGACCACCACCGGGGAGTTCTTCGGCAGCGTCGACTACGTGGCGCCCGAGCAGATCGAGGGCGAACCAGTTGACGGCCGCACCGACGTCTACGCGCTGGGCGGCGTTCTCCACTTCATGCTCACTGGGCGACCGCCCTTCCCGCGCGACACCGAGCTGGCAAAGCTGTTCGCACACGCGAACGCCCCACCGCCCCGGCCCTCGGACGTCGTGCCGGGCCTGCCCCCGGCGGTCGACGATGTGGTCGCAAAGGCGATGGCGAAGCGCCCCGACGGCCGCCACGCGTCGGCCGGCGAGCTGGCCGCGGCGGCCGCGACCGCGCTGGGGCAGCCCCCGCCGGTTCCGCCGCCGCCCCCACCTGCCCGAAACGGCGCTGCGGACGGCGCCCAGACGCGACCGCTGCGTCGGCCCGCCCGTCGCCGACTGACGGCGGCGATCGCAGCGCTTGCGGCGGTGGCGGCCGCGGTGGCGGGAGCCGTCTTGCTGTCGGATGGAGACGGATCCGAGAGCCAGGGACCGGCCGGCCCACAGCCGAAGGCGATCGCGACGATCAAGGTCGGAGAGAACCCCACCGGCATCACGGTCGGCGGCGCGAACGTCTGGGTGGCGATCGCCGGCGCCGTCGAGGCTCTCGATCCTGTCAAGGAGCGACCGGTCGGCAATGCGATCGCGATCGACGGCGACCCAACCTCGGTCGCCGTCGGCTTTGGCTCGTTGTGGGTTCCCAACCACAGCGGCGACACGGTCGTCCGACTCAAACTCGGCAGCCCCGGCGGGGCCCAGAACATCACCGTTGGAGACCAGCCGACTGACGTCGCGGTCGACGGCAACTGGGTCTGGGTAAGCAACGGCGGCGACGACACGGTGTCGAGGGTGAATCCCCAGACCAACCGTGTCCGAACGGTGCGCGCGGGCGCCGGCCCCCGGTCTGTCGCAACCGGGGAGGGCGCGGTGTGGGTGGCGAACATCGACGGAAAGTCCGTGTCCCAGATCGATCCGCAGGGCGCGATCACGATCGACGGGCCGGTGCCGGTCGGCCAGCGGCCGAACGACCTTGCGGTCGGCTTTGGGTCCGTCTGGGTGGTCGACAACTTCAGCGGCACCCTGACGCGGATCGACCCCGACACCCACCGCGTGGAAGGGGAGCCGATCGAGGTCGGCTCCCACCCGCGTGGCGTCAAAGCCGGATTCGGCTACCTGTGGGTGGCCAACGGCGCGGACGGCACCGTGACGCGGATCGATCCCGAGGCCGCCGCTCCCGCCGGACCTCCAATCGATGTCGGCGCGAACCCCGCCGACATCGCAGTCGGCCGTGGAGCGGTCTGGACCGCCAACGTCGACTCTTCGACGGTGACCAAGATCAGGCCCTGACCCAGCCCGCGCCTCGGCCGCCCAGCGGCGAGTCAGCGCTCCAGGTCCCGCGGCGAGATGACGCCGCTGCGCAGGGCAAGCTCCGCAAGGCGAATGCGCTTCTGGTTCTGCGGGAGGTCACCGATTTCGAACGTCTCGAACAGGGCGCGCAGATTCGCCTTCACCGCGTCGACGCTGAGGAACACCTCGTCGGCGACCTCCTTGTTGGTGGCCGGGCTGGCGAACTCGCTCCCCTCGCGAAACGGCCGGCACAGTGCGACGAGCACACGCCGCTGAGTGTCAGTGACGTGGCTGACGTCAGGGCGGTCGGTGGTGGGAACGGTTTCCTCACCACCGGCCTGCGCGGGCGAGCGGAACAGGACCAGCGTGTCGCCGAAGCGCAACGCTTCGCCGTCGCGAAGCCGTCGGCGCCCGACAACCCGCTCGCCGTTCACGAACGAGCCGTTCCGTGACAGGCCGTCGTCGGCAACCGTCCAGTCCTCGCCGAGCCGCTCGAGCTCCGCGTGCACCCGCGAGACCTCGGGGTCGAACGCCAGGCTGACGTCCGCGGCCTGGCTGCGTCCCACAGTGAGGCGCTCGAGTTCGGCATCGAGCTCCCGGACCAGCTGGGTGCCCTCCCCGTCCCGGTAGACGAGGAACGGGGTGCCGCGTCGCTCGGCCTCGAGACGCGCCTTGAGCTCGCGCGCGGTCTCCGCTGGAACCGCATGCGGTGACACGCGGGCCAGGATAGGCCGCGATGGGCGAATTCGTCTCTATGGTCTTTCGCCCATGACCCGTTCGTCGTGTGCCCTGCTCGGGATTACGGCGGCTGCCGCGGTCGTTCGGTTCGCCACGCTCGACGTGCAGAGCTTCGACCACGACGAAGCGGTCACCGCGATCCGGGTGATCCATCCGAGCCTGGTCGACACGCTGTCCGTCGTCGGTGACAGCGAGAGGAGCCCGCCGCTCTACTACGTACTGGTCTGGGGCTGGTCGAAGGTCTTCGGCACCGGCGAGGTTGGTCTCCGTTCGCTCTCGGCCCTGTTCGGCACCCTCACCGTGCCCCTCGCGTATGCGGCAGCGGCCAGGTTCGGATCCTCGCGTCGGGTGGCACTGTACGCCGCCGCCTTCGTCGCCCTCAACCCATACCTGGTCTGGTACTCGCAGGAGGCGCGCTCCTACGCCCTCATGGTCCTGTTCGCCACCGGCGCCCTGCTCTACTTCGCGCGTTCCCTCGAGCGTCCCTCGCCGGCCTCACTGGCCCTCTGGGCCTTGGCCTCGGCGCTCGCGCTGTCTTCTCACTACTTCGCCGCCTTCCTGATCGTTCCGCAGGCGCTCTGGCTGCTGCTCCGCAGCGAGTCGCGTCACCGAGCCATGCTCGCCACCGCGGCGATTGCGGCTGTCGGCCTGGCTTTGGTGCCGCTCGCGGCCAATCAAGAAGAGGGTGGTCGGCGCAACGGCTTCACCGAGACGGCGCTCGCATCGCGCGTCGGCGAGACGGGGCTCAACTTCGTGGCGAGTGAGGAGCCGGCACCGTTTGCCGGGGACGCGAAGACCGACGCCGTTCAACTGGTGGCAGCCGCAGGAGGGGCGCTCTTGCTCGCCGCTGCGATTGGCTTGATCGCGACTCGGGCGTCCCGCGCCGAACGGGCCGGGGCGGTCGCGGCCGGCGCGGTGGGCGGAGGGGCGCTGGCCCTCCCGCTGCTGCTCGCCGTGGTGGGAACGGACTTCATCAATCCCCGAAACCTGATCGGCGCCCTGGTTCCGCTTCTGATCGTCCTCGCGATCGGGTTCGGGTGTCGCGGCGCCGGCAAAGCCGGCCTGGCGGGCGGCGCGGCGACGTGCGCGCTGTTCGTGGCAGTGCTGCTCGTGGTCGATGTCAGCGCGCAGATGCAGCGGCCGGACTGGCGCGGCGCCGCGGAGGCTCTCGCCTCACCGGCCGAGAGCCGAGTGTTGGTGGTGCCGCGCAACGGCGATGACGCGCTCGCCTATTACCTGGGAGCGGGAAAGCAGTCGCTCGGCAGCCGCCTCCGAACCCGCGAGATCGACGTCCTGAGCACGAACTACCGGGTCAAGGACCCGCCGGAACCGTTCGAGCTCGTACACGAGGAGCGCAGGGCCCCGTTCTTCCTGCTGTGGCGCTACCGGGCTCGACGGCCGCAGCCAATCCGGTTGCGGGACCTGGCGGGTCGGCGGGTGCTCAGTGAACGCTCAGCAGTGTTGATCGAGCGCTGAACGGGTGGAGGCCGGATAGAGTCAGCCGATGGCCGCTACTCCCGAGCTTCGTCGCCAGCGGGAGCAGCTCGTGATCGAGCACATGGAGACCGAGAACCGGCACGAGTACGAGGCCACGATTGCCACCTTCGACCATCCGCGCTACGAGCTCGTCGGCACCGGCGACGTCTACGACGGGCCGGAGGAGGTGGCGCACTACTTCGAGGAGACACGCACCGCCTTTCCGGACCAGCGGAACGAGCTGATCGCCCTCCATCACGCCGACGACGCGGTGATCGTCGAGGCGAACCTCTACGGAACGCACGACGGACCCTTCCGCGGCCTTCCCCCAACCGGTCGGAAGTTCGAGATGCGCTTCTGCGCGGTGTTCGTGTTCGAGGAGGACCGGCTCGTCTGCGAGCGCGTCTACTTCGACGCCAACACGGTGCTGCGCCAACTGGGCATCTCCCGCGACCCACTCTCACTCGGGGGCAGGCTGGCGACGGTGGCTAACCACCCGCTCACGGTCGGCCGGGCGCTGACTCGTCAGTTGCTCCGGCGCTGAGCAACGCGCTACTTCAACAGCCGCGACAGGCGCCGGTCCTTCAGCACCCGGCCGCCCGTCTGCTCCTCAGGGCAGTAGGTGGTGACGTGCTCGGCGAAGTGCACCGCGGCCAGGGTGGCGCCGCAGCGCGGGCAGGGCTTGCCCTCGCGCCGATGAACCTGAAGCGGCATCGGCAGCTTGTTGGGTACCTGCTCCGGGATGACCTGCTCGTAGTGGTCGATGGCGTCGCCGAGCACGTGCAGGGCGCCGTGCAGGCGCTCCACCTCTTCTGTGTCCAGCTCCGATCCCTGCTTGAACGGCGACAGGCCCGCCTCCCAGAGGATCTCGTCGACCCAGGAGCGTCCGATGCCGGCGATCACATGCTGGTCGCGGAGCATCGGGTGCAGGTGGCGCGATAGGTCTATCCGTTGTGCCAGCTCCTCCAGCGGCGGTGCCGGCCAGGCCTCGGGCCCGAGCGTGGCGACCATCTCGTCGCCTTCCACCTCTGCCGCCCGCAGCAGCTTCGCCCAGGCGCGCTGCCTGGTGCCGAACTCGCGGAGGCGAAGCTCGCGTCCGTCGGCCAGTCGGATCAGCACCCTGGCGGTTCGATCGCGAAGCGATGCCCGCTTCTCGAACACCTGGAGGCGGCCTGCCGACATCAGGTGGACGAGCAGGGAAAGCGGGCCCGGCGAGCCCGTGCCGTCGTCGCCCGCCACCGCGTCCTCGACGGTCTCGAAGTCGACCACGGGCATCTTGCCGATCCGCCGCACGGCGGCAATCTGCCGGCCCGCGAGCTCGCTCAGCGGCGGCTCGACGCTCTTCAGCGCCACCATGCCGGGAGTCAGCGCGGACTCCACCTCCATCCCCGCCAGCGAAGCGCTCAACCGGCGGGCTGTGATCTCGACCTCGGGCAGCTCTGGCACCTCCCAAAGCCTAGGGAGGGGCGCCAGCTAGACTTGGCTGCAGTTCATTCGCCTGGTTCGAGGCTGCCGCCCAGCAGCCGGGCCGGCGAACATAGGATCGAAGCTCCGGATCTCCGGGGCGATTGGAGCACCGCGATGCAGGATCTCCAGGTAGTCCAGCCCAGCCCTCGCGCAGATCTGTCGCCAGACGAGGTCGACCGGCTCTCCGATGAGGTGCGGGCGCTGGCCGCGGAGCGAAACGCAGTCATCCTCGCTCACAACTACCAGCTACCCGAGGTCCAGGACGTGGCCGACCACATGGGCGACTCGCTCGGGCTCTCACGGGAGGCGGCCGCCACCGACGCCGACGTGATCGCCTTCTGCGGGGTCTACTTCATGGCGGAGACGGCCTCGATTCTGTCCCCGGAGAAGACCGTCCTGATCCCCGACGCCGACGCGGGTTGCTCGCTGTCGGAGTCGATCACCGCCCCACAGCTCCGTGACTGGAAGGCGGAGCATCCAGGGGCGGCGGTGGTCATGTACGTCAACACGTCGGCCGAGGTGAAGGCGGAGACCGACTACTGCTGCACTTCGTCGAACGCCGTGCAGGTGGTCGAACACATCTGGCGCGAGCACGGCCCCGGCACGGAGATCCTTTTCGGTCCCGACATGTGGCTGGGCTCGTTCGTCGCCCGAGAGACCGGGCTCATCTCCGATCCCGAGCGCTATGCGCGGTTCCACGTCTGGGACGGCGAGTGCCATGTCCACGCCGGGATCCGTCCCGCAGACATCGACCGAACCCGCGCCGAGCATCCCGGCGCCGAGTTCCTGATCCATCCCGAATGCGGCTGCTCGACGCAGGCGATGGAGTTCGTCGCCTCGGGTGACGTGGACGCGGAGGGTGTCCACATGCTCTCGACCTCGGGGATGCTCCGCCACGTCACCGAGCACCCCGACGGCGAATTCATCGTCGCCACCGAGACCGGGATGCTGTACCCGCTTCAGCAGGCTGCGCCGCGCGCGCGATTCGTGGAGGCCAACCGGATGGCCTTTTGCAAGTACATGAAGATGATCACCCTGCCGAAGCTCCGGGACTCGCTCCGCGAGCTGAAGGTCGAGGTCAAGGTTCCCTCGCAGATCGCCGAGCGCGCCCGGGTGCCCATCGAGCGCATGGTCCAGATCGGCTGACCGGCCATCACGGCCGGGACCTGCGGAGCTCCGGGAAGCGGAGTGCTAGCTTGACGGCGTGCTAGGGCTGATTGCCCGGTTCGTATTGGCGCTCGTCCTGGCGGGGTCAGCGGTGCTGAAGCTGGCGAGTCCCGGCTCCAGCCGCGCCTCGCTGGGCACCTTCGGGATCGACGGCGAGATCAGCCGCTGGGCGGCGTGGGGGCTGCTGGTCGCGATCGAGCTTGGCTTGGCCGTCGGCATCATCGCCGGCAGCGATCAGGCTGCCTTGCTCGCCGCCGCGCTGATGGCGATGTTTGCGGCGGTTCTCCTGAGTGCCCTGATGCGTGGGCGCGCGGGAGCGCCGTGTGCCTGCTTCGGCTCGCGGTCGACCGTCAGCTGGCGATCGGTGGGGCGCAACCTGGTCCTCGCGGCGTGCTTCGCCGTCCTCCCGTTGCTGCCCGAGCGCAGCCTGTCCACGGATGAGTGGCTTGGACTCGGCCTCGCCGCCGCGTTGCTTCTGTGCCTCTGCCTGGCGGTCGCCGTCCTGGCGCTGGCACGCGAGGTCGGGATGCTCCGGTTGCGCTTGGGCCCGGCGGCGGCTCTGGAGATCCCCGAGGAGGGGCCAGCGGTGGGCGCCCGCATCGATCTGATCGACCGCTTCGAGCGCGCTGCCGAGAGCGAGCTGGCGCTCGCCGTGTTCACGTCGCAGGGCTGCCGCGTCTGCCGGGCGCTGGAGCCGGCCGTCGCGACCCTGGCCGGCGACCCCGCCTTCGCGGTGGAGGTCTTCGACGAGGTCGCCGAGGCAGAGGTCTGGCGCGAGCTGGGCATTCCCGGCAGCCCCTTCGCGATCGCGCTCGGGCCGGACGGCGCCGTTCTGGCCAAGGGCACGTTCAACAACCTGGCCCAGCTCGAGAGCGTTCTGGCAACCGCGTCCCGCCGCGGGGCCGGGGTGGGGGCCGGAACCTGATGGCGGAGCGGGACCGGATCGGGGAGGCGCTCGACTCGCTCGCCGGCGAGAGCTCGCGCCGTGGCTTTCTGTCCCGGATCGGCGCCGGGCTGCTGGCGGCGACCGCGGGGGGCGTGGTCGCGAAGGCGGTCAAGCCGGGGGACGCCGACGCCTTCCACTTCTGCGGGCACATCTTCACAACCGGCTCCTGCATTCATCCGCTCGGCCTCCCGCGTCTCGACGCCCGCGGCTATCCGATCCGGCCGAGCGACGGCCGGCCCGTCGACAACCTCGGCAGGCTCGTCAACGACAAGGGCCAGCCGATCCACGAGGCTGGTGGCCTGAAGCGGGATCCTGACGGGTTACCCCTGCCGCCTGCGCCGCGCACCAAGGTCTGCGACCAGACGGGCAGCGTCTATGGGATCAAGGCGCACCTTCAAGGGGCCTGGTACCGCTGCTGCGGGGGGAGGGTCCGGAAGCTCTGGGACTGCTGCTCTCCTCACGACCGCCGAATCAACGGCGACGCCGCGCTTCATGGGTACTGCTACGGCAGCCGCAAGGTCTTCTGCGTCACCTACTACCAGACCAACATCCCATGCTGATCACCTCTCTTGCAGTCGCCGCGCTTTTGATCGGCCTCACCGGCACCTGGTCGCCCTGCGGTTTCTCGATGGTGGAGACGATCGGGCTCTCGGGGGACGGCGCCAGGCGGCGAACGACGATCGCCTCCTGCATCGCGTTCGTGCCGGGCGCGGTTTTGGGAGGCATCGCGACCTTCGGGCTCTTGTCAGCGGCGGGCGAGCTCCTGCATGGGGTCGGAGGACGAGCCGCATATCTGGCCGCCGCGGCGATCGCGATCGCCGCGGCCGTGGCGGAAGCGCGGGGTACTCGGATCGTGCCGCAGATCCGGCGACAGCTTCCCGAGGGCTGGCGGTGGACGATGCCGTTGCCGCTCGCGGCCGCGCTCTACGGAATCCTGCTCGGCCTCGGATTCACCACCTTCGTGCTGAGCTTCGGCGTCTGGGCGCTGGCCGGCATCAGCCTGGCGCTCGGCGACCCCGCCGCGGGTCTGGTGATCGGCGCATCCTTCGGGGTGGGCCGGGCGCTTCCGGTCGTCCTGGTCGCCCCGGTGGTCGACCAGCCGCTCGGGGTCAAGTGTGTCGAGCTGATGGCAGAGCGGCCTGCCCTTTACCGGGCCTTCCGGATCGGCGACGCGGTCACCCTGGGGCTGGTGGCGGTGGCGCTCACCGCGACCACCGCCACGGCCGCGCGCACCGAGGCTCCCAGTGGAGCCGATCCCTCCGCCGCGGGCGAGGCGCTGGCGTACCAGCGCGCGGATCGGAGCGGGGTCCTGCGGGCGAACGGCCAAACCCTCGGCCTCCCGGGGCGAGACCCCGCGATCGGCGGCCCATATGCAGCGGTGATCGCCGATGGCGACAGGATCAGGATCCTGAATCGATTCACCCGGAACCCGATCGGCTCGGTCGGCGCCGACGGCGTCGAGGCAGTGGCGATCTCCAAGGGGTGGCTCGCCTACCTGACCCTCAGGGACGGGCGCTATGTGCTGAAGGCCAGGCGCATCCGGCACCCGGCGAACCCCGGGAAGCCCAAGCGGATCGCCGCCGTTTCGAGCCCGGCTCAGATCGGCCATCCCAGCGTCGACGGGGGTCGCGTCTTCTATGCCGTCTCCAAACCACGCGGGAGCGCGATCAAGCGGCGCAACCTTCGGTCCGGCAAACGCGGGACCGTGGTTCACTCCCGCACAGCGGCCCTCTCGAACCCATCCGTGCTCGGAAAGCGCCTCCTCTACGTGCGCGCGAAACGTGCCCGGCAGGGACCACAGGTGACCAGCGCCCCGAAGCTCCGCCAGAGCCTGGTGCTGAAGCGGATCGGGGGCAAGGGGAAGGGTCACCGCATCTATTCGCGCGGGGAGCGTCGTCAGCTCTGGACCACCTCGCTGTCGGTGAAGCGCGGCTTCGCCACCCTGTTGGGCGGCGGGCCGAAGATCATCTCCGTCAGGCGTTAGCGGGCCGGTGCCGCTATGGCGGCGCGAGTACCTGCGGCGGGATGTCTCCCACCCCGATCGCCCGGTACAGCGTCGCGCTCGGCTTCACGATCAGCCACCGTCCTTCCTCGTTTCGGAGGTAGATCAGGTCGTCCTCGACCGAGGGCTCGCGGTCGCCGGCGAAGTGGGTCACGATGGTGGCGACAACCCGGGCGCCTTGGCCGTCGATCGACACGGAGGGAATCCGCCCGATACGCGAGCGGTCATACACCGGGAAGCCATGGGGATCCCGGTATCCCACGGAGGCCGACAGCGATGCCGCGCAGGTTCCACGGTCGCGGGGGAAGTCGACCTGCGCCAGGGCGCCCGTCACGAACAGTCCGCAGGCGCGCCTACCGTCGTGCGCGTCGAGTGCCTCCACGTAGTCACGGACGACCCCCGCCAGCTCGCGCTGGTCGGCGTCCAGCCGGGGCGCCGGCGAGGAGCGGACCGCCTCCCGCACGGCGGCGCGCGTCCCCTGCTCGTGCGCCGGTTCGTGGCCGGGCTCGTGTTGCTCCCGAGGCACCGCTCTGCTCGCCTCCGTTGGGACCTCCTGCCGCCCCGCCGGCTCCGGCGGGCCGCCGTCCTCGTCCCCGGACAGGAGGAGGACCGCCACCCCGGTCGCCAGGGCGGCGACGGCCAGCCAGACGAGCGGTCTTCGGGCGAAGCTCCTCACCAGGCAAGGATTGCGCACGACGGTTTCCGTCCACGCTCGCCCATAGCCTGCGAACGAGATGGGATCCGCTGCTAGCCTCGCCGACGTGAGACACCTGACGCCGGTTCCGGATCCCAAGCCGCCTCGTAAGCTGGCCGAGCGCACGGAGGCGGAGCACTCGATTGCCGAGCTCGAGCGGTGGGCAACGGTCCTTCGTCTCGACTGCGTGCGGATGCTCGCAGTGGCGAAGTCCGGCCATCTGGACTCTTCGCTGTCCGCTGCCGACATCGTCGCGGCCCTCTACTACCGCGTGCTCCGCCACGACCCCGAGAATCCAGCCTGGCCGGCGCGCGACCGCTTCGTGCTCTGCAAGGGTCACGCCGCGCCGATCCAGTACGCGGCGCTCGCCCAGCACGACTACTTTCCGCTCGAGGACCTGATGGGGCTGCGCCAGATCGGCGCTCACCTGCAGGGGCACCCCGACATGCGCCGCACCCCCGGCATCGAGGTATCCACCGGCTCCCTGGGACAAGGGCTCTCGATGTGCGTGGGCATCTCGCTGGCGTTGCGGCTCGACGGCCTCGACGACACAGCGCAGGTGTTCGGCGTGCTCTCCGACGGCGACTGCCAGGAGGGGCAGACGTGGGAGGCGGCGACCTCGGCCGTCCATTTCGGCGTCTCCAACCTGACCGCGATCGTCGACTACAACCATCTGCAGACCGACGGCACCACCGAGGACGTCATGGACATCGGCGACGTGCGCGCCAAGTTCGAGGCCTTCGGCTGGGACGCGGTAGAGATCGACGGCCACGACATGCAGCAGGTGGTCGAATCGCTGGAGCGCAGCCGCACCCTCAGAAGGCCCGCAGCGATCGTTGCCCAGACCAAGAAGGGCAAAGGCGTCTCCTCGATGCAGGATCGCTTCGGCTTTCACGGCAAGCCCCCCAGCCCCGAGCAGGCCGCCGAGGCGCTCGAGGAGCTCACGAAGCGCCTCGACGAGCAGACCAAGGCCCTGCAGAATGCGGGCGGCGATCCCGGAGGGGACGGATAACGGATGCCAGCCGAGGCGAAGACCGAGCCGATCGCGACCCGCCACGGGTACGGCGACGCGCTGGCCGAGCTCGGCGAGCTGCACGAGGACGTGGTGGCGCTTGATGCCGACCTCGCCGTCTCCACCCAATCGATCAAGTTCGGCGAGCGCTTTCCGGAGCGCTTCTTCAACGTCGGCGCGGCGGAGGCGAACATGATGTCGATGGCCTGCGGGCTGGCGGCCACCGGCAAGGTGCCCTACTGCTCGACGTTCGCGATCTTCGCCGCCGGGCGGGCCTACGACCAAATCCGGCTGGGCATTGCCCACAACGAGCTCAAGATCCGGGTCGGCGCCTCGCATGGCGGTGTCTCCCTCGGCGAGGACGGTGCCTCGCACCAGATGATCGAGGACATCGCCCTGATGCGGGCGATGCCACGGATGACCGTGGTCGTTCCCGCCGACTACAACCAGGCCTACCGGGCGACCCTCGAGTCGTACGAACGCACCGAGCCCATGTACCTGCGGTTTGGCCGTCCGGCAACCCCGATCGTCTACGAGGACATCCCGGAGACCCTGGGCAACGGGGTCGAGGTGCTGCGGGAAGGCAAGGACATCTCGCTGGTCGCAACCGGCCACATGGTCTGGCGGGCGATCGAGGCGGCCGAGTCGCTCGAGCAGGAGGACGGTGTGGAGGCAGAGGTCCTCAACGTCTCGATCGTCAAGCCGCTTCACTCGGAGACAATCCTCGAATCGCTCAGCAAGACGGGCGTCGCCGTTACCGCGGAGGAGCATCGCGTGGTCGGCGGGCTCGCGGATGCGGTTCGCCAGCTGGCCGCCGAGCAGCACCCGGTGCCGATCTTCGCGGTCGGCATGGGCGACGAGTTCGGGCTCTCCGGCACCGGCGAAGCATGCATGGAGCACTTCGGCCTCACCGCGCGGGGGATTGCCGACAGGGCCCGCGAGGCCCTGGTGCTGAAGCCGATCGTGTCGCGCCCGCCGCTCTTCGGCCCCGAGTGGACCTGACGTAGCCGCCGGCGTTCTTCGCTACCCTTGCGCGAGCGCTCGCCGGCTCGACGGCTACGGGGGACCGGCGCAGGATTGAGGTGGGCGCCGAAGAATCAATCACGGTTCGCATGGCCCTGCTCAGAAAACGCGCGGAACGGCGCGATGGCGCCGTCCGAGACGAGCCGCCCCGCCGGGCGCGCCGCGTCGATGGGTCGCGCGACGCCGAGGCGCCGCGGCCGCCGATCGTTGAGCTTCGCGACGCCACGGTCGTCTACCCGGGCGGGCACGTGGGGGTGGAGCGCGTCTCCTTCGCGCTGGAGCGCGGCGAGTTCGCCTTCGTCGTCGGCCCCACGGGGTGCGGCAAGTCGACCCTGATCAAGATGCTGATCCGCGAGGTGGAGCCGGCCAGCGGCGAGGTGCGGATCGCCGGCCGGGACATCAACCGCCTGCCCGCCCGCCGCCTTCCGCATCTGCGCCGGCGTGTCGGCACGGTGTTCCAGGACTTCAAGCTGCTGCCCAACCGGACCGTGTATGACAACGTCGCCTACGCCCTCCAGGTGACCGGAGGCAGCCGAGGCGACATCCGGCGGACCGTTCCCGACACCCTCCGCTTGGTTGGCCTGCAGGGCAAGGTCCACAGCTATCCGGACCAGCTCTCCGGTGGCGAGCAGCAACGCGTCTCGATCGCGCGTGCATTCGTCAACCACCCGCCGCTCCTGCTCGCGGACGAGCCGACCGGGAACCTGGATCCCCACACCTCCGTCGGAATCATGCAGCTCCTGTACCGGATCAACCGCACCGGGACGACCGTGCTCGTCGCCACGCACGACCGCGAGATGGTGGACAAGATGCGCCGCCGGGTGATGGCGCTGGACGAGGGCCGGCTGGTCCGCGACGAGGCCACCGCCGGCTACGCAGACGAGTCGACGGGCGAGTTCGCACTTCGCGTGGGCGCCGAGATGGGAGTCGGCCCGGGGCAGACGATGGGGTCGTAGCGGAGACCGTGGGACGCGTCTTCTTCTTCATCGCCGAGGCACTGCGTGCGCTGCGCCGGAACGCAGCGCCCAGTCTGGCCGCGATCGTGACGGTCGTGCTGACGACGTTGCTGCTGGGCGTGTTCATCCCGGTGATCAAGGCCAGCTCGAGCACGAACGAGAACGTGCGCTCGCAGCTCGCGCTGAGGGTGTTCCTCTTCCCCGACACCACCCAGAAGCAGGCGAAGGCGGTTCAGCGCAAGCTGGCGGCCATCCCGCATGTGTCCCGCACCGAGTACGTCTCGAAGCAGCGGGGATTGAGGATCCTGCGTGGGCAGATCGGAAACGAGCCGCTCAGCCAGGGAATCACGCAGCTGCGGGGCCAGAACCCACTGCCCCCGTCGATCAACGTGTTCCCGGACGACCCGGATAACCTGGACGCGATCCAGGCCTCCATCATGCCGCCTGCTCAGAACGGCAAGCCGAAGCCGATCAGCCCGGCGATCGAGACCGTCAGCAGCGGGCAGGGCACGGCCGACAAGATCCGCACCGTGACCAACGCCGTGAAGATCATCCTCCTGGTGATCGCGGTCCTGCTCCTGGTCGTGTCGCTGATGCTCGTGGCCAACACGATCCGGCTCTCGATCTATGCCCGGCGTCGCGAGATCGAGGTGATGAAGCTCGTCGGCGCGACCAACTGGTTCATCCGCTGGCCCTTCGTCTTCGAGGGCCTGATCGTCGGCCTGTTCGGCGCTGCGCTGGCGGTCGGGATCCTCTGGGTCGGGAAGCTGACCATCATCGACCCGCTGTCGGAGAACTTCGTTCTCATCGACAACTTCTCGACCATCGGCTTCGTGCCTTTGGTTGCCACGCTGATGGCTGCGGCGGTCGTGGTCTCCGCGCTCGGCAGCGGGGTCACGCTGCGCCGCTTCCTCCGCGTTTGAGCCGGGGCTTCATCACCGGCTTCGTGGTCGGCGCCGTAACGGCGCTGGCTGTGACGGCGCTCATCGTCGCTCTGGTCGGCGAGTTCGAGGACACCGACCTCACCTCGCAGGTGAGCGACGTGATCCAAGACGACTACTACAAGCCGGTCTCCAGCTCGACGCTCGACCATGCGTCGGTCGACGGGATCATCCGCGAGCTGCGGCACCGCTATCACGACCGCTTCTCGCACTATCTCGACCCGCACGAGCTGAAATTGTTCGAGGCGGCCTCCGCGGGGCGCTTCTCGGGAGTGGGCCTGACCGTCACCGGCGTCGAGCGCGGACTGCGGGTGGCGGACGTACTGCCGGGGACGCCGGCGGAGCGCGCCGGGATCGAGGAGGGTGACCTGATCATCGCGGTGGACGGCCGCTCTCTGGCGGGCGTCCCTGCCGAGGTCTCCACGGGGCGCATCAAGGGCCCGCCGGGGACCCAGGTGGAGCTGCGGGTGGTATCCGGCTCCGGAGGCCGCTCCCGCAACGTCCGCCTCGAGCGCGCCTCGGTGAAGGTCCCGGTAGCACAAGGCGAGATCCGGCGCGCGGGGACGAGCAAGATCGCCTATGTTCGATACACGGGCTTCAGTGCGGGGGCTCACGGCGAGCTCCAGCAGACGCTCGAGCGTCTCTATGACCGCGGCGCCAAGGGCGTGGTGCTCGATCTGCGAGACAACGGCGGCGGGCTCCTGAACGAGGCCGTGCTGTCGGCGAGCCTGTTTCTCTCCAAGGGAGCCCTGGTCGTCTCCACCGACAGCCGCACCATGGGCCATCGCGAGTACGAGGCCACGGGTGATGAGTTGGCGAAACGCCCAATAATCGTGCTGATCAACCGCGACACCGCTTCGGCGGCCGAGATCCTCGCCTCGGCGCTCGGCGACCACCGCCGGGCGACGATCGTCGGGACGCGCTCGTTCGGCAAGGGCGTCTTTCAGGAGTTGATCCACTTGAGCGCCGGCGGTGCGCTGGACCTGACCGTGGGCCAGTACTTCACCCCGAAGGGAGTCTCGCTGGCGGGCACTGGGATCAAGCCCGCGGTCAGGGCAGCCGACGATCCCGACACACCGCAGGACGAGGGCCTGCGCCGCGCGCTGGCAGTCCTGGCAGAGCGGATCGCCGTCGAGAACCGGTGAGCCCTCGACGTGGCGGGGCGCTGGGGAGGAGGGTGGCGACCTTCGAGCGCCGCGGCCGTTTCACCGTCGCTGAGCCGTTGTTCGAGCGGGGGCCGCGGGTGGCCCTTGCTCGCGGCTCGATCAAGCCGGCCCCGGGAGAGATGGCGCTGGTCGACTTCAGTCCGGCCGGCGCCCGCGTCATACGCGGGCTCGGCTCGGCCGAGTGCGCGCGCGAGGTGGTGGCCGCCCTGCTCTGGGACCGAGGCATCAATCGTGGCTTCGGGAACGCTCTCGAGTCCGATGCCGCTGAGGCCGCCGCCACGGCGCGCGAGGCAACTCAGGCGCGTCGAGAGCTGACCCGCCTGCCCACGTTCACCATCGACCCCGCCAGCGCGCACGATTTCGACGATGCCGTCTCGGCCAAGGCGGAAGAGGACGGCGTGCGGCTCTGGATACACATCGCTGACGTGGCTGCGCATGTGCGTCCCGGCGGGGGCCTCGACTCCGAGGCGCTTCGTCGCGCCAACAGCACGTACGTGCCGGGGACCGTGGAGCCGATGCTTCCCGCGGCGCTCAGCGATGCAGCATGCAGCCTTGCGCCGGGAGTCGAGCGCTTGGCCGTGACTGCGGAGATCGAGCTGGGCGCGGGCGGTGAGCCTGGGGCGGTGAGCTTCTACCGGAGCCGCATCCGCTCCGACGCACGCCTCGATTACGACCAGCTGGATGAGTTCTTCGCCGGTCGCGCCCAGCCGTCGCCGGAGGTGGCGGAGCCGCTCGCCCTGGCGCGCCGCGCGGCCGCCGCGCTCGCCACCAGACGACCGGTGGGGTCGCTCGAGGTCGAGTCGTTCGAGCCGGAGTTCAGCTTCGACGCCGAGGGCGCCGTGACCGCGGCCCGCTCGGTGCCCCAGACGGAGGCCCACCGGCTGATCGAGCATCTAATGATCCTCACCAACGAGCGGGTCGCCCAGCTCTTGGAGCAACGTGGCGTCCCCGCCCTGTATCGCGTCCACGAGCAGCCCGACCCGCAACGGATCGCCCTCCTGGTGGAGCAGCTGGCGGCGCTGGATGTGCCGACGCCGCCCCTGCCCGAGCGGCTGTCTCCGAGCGAGGCCGGCGAGCTGGCCGGTGAGATCAGTCGCGCGGTGGCACGGGAGGCGGCGCGCCGGGGCCACGGCCGGGACGCGTATACATCCCTCGTGCTTCGCTCCTTGAAGCAGGCCTACTACTCCGAGCGCAACCTCGGCCACGCCGGGCTCGGCAGCCCCGCCTACGCCCATTTCACCTCGCCGATCCGTCGCTACCCGGACCTGGTCGCACACCGGGCGCTGCTGTCCGTGATCGGCGCCGGCGAGGACGAACCCGAGCCCGAGAAGGTGCGGGAGGCCGCCTGGCGCAGCTCCGAGCGGGAGCGCGAGGCCGCCGCGACCGAGCGCGACGCCGACAAGGTTTGTGCCTCATTCCTGCTCGGGCGGGAGCTGTTCGAATCGGGCTGGGCCCGCGGCTTCGAGGGGGAAATTTCCGGTGTGATCGGCGCCGGCGCGTTCGTCCGCTTTGGCGGCGAGTTGGGGGACGTGTACGAGGGACTGCTCCCCGTCCGGTTATTACGGCAGGAGCGCTTCGACCTGAACGAGACGGAAACGGCGCTGGTGGGGCGACGCAGCGGCCGGGCCCTTCGGCTGGGCGACCCGATCACCGTGAGGGTGGACTCGGTCGACGCTCCACGGGGACGCGTGGACCTCCTGCCCGCCGGGAATTCCGATGGCGAGCGGTAAGCGCAAGCCCGCGTCGGGCGATGTGGCGACCAACCGCCGCGCCCGGCACAAGTTCGAGCTGCTCGAAAAGGTCGAGTGCGGGATCGAGCTGCTCGGAACCGAAGTCAAATCGCTGCGCGAGGGCAAGGCCCAGCTGGTGGATGCCTACGCGGTGATCGAGGGCGGCGAGGTGTGGCTTCGAAACGCCCACATTCCCCCGTACGCCCCTGCGAATCGGGATAACCACGACCCCGAGCGGCCCCGCAAGCTGCTGCTGCACCGTTACGAGATCGAACGCCTCTTCGGTCGCAGCCAGCGGCGCGGCCTGACCCTGATCCCGACCAGGATCTACTTCAAGGGCTCGCTGGCCAAGGTGGAGCTGGCGCTGGCCCGCGGCAAGGAGCAGCGAGACCGCCGTCACGACATCCGCGATCGTGACCAGCAGCGGGAGATGGAGCGAGAGCATCGGCGACGCTTTCGCTGAGCGCACCTTCGATGGCAGCTGTCATGTGGCTCGCCTGAATTAACGCTCGCATGCGACGATTAAGGGGATGAGTCTGTTCGGCCTGGGTCGCCGCAAGGAAGGCGACAACGAAAAAGAGCAGGGTTCGACTTCGGAGCCCCCGGATCCCGCAGCCCAGGTTTCCGCCGGGCCCCCGCCCCCCCCGTCCTCGCCAAGTCCCGGGGCGCCGACCGCTCCCCCGGCTCAGCCCCGCTCGTCTGAGCCCGAGAGCCGGCGCGCGCGCCGACAGCGCGAGCGCGAGGAGCGCCGACGCCGCAGGGAGGAGGAAAAGGCCCGCAAGCGCGCCCAGCGAGAGCTGGCCAAGAGCTACAGCAAGAAGCCCGAGGACAAGGAGGACGGTGAAGAGGGCAAAGCCGAGGAGCAGGGTGACGCCTCACGGGCGCGGGCCGGCACGGCCGGCGAACAGCAGCAGGCGGCCGCGCCGCCCCAGACGCCCGCTCAGAAGGAATCTCGCTCCGCGCAGCGCCGCCGTCGGCGAGCGGAGCGACGCGAGGCCCGCACCCAGGAGCGCGAGCGGGTCCGGCAGGAGCGGGAGCGGGTGATCGCAGAACGGCGCCAGGCCCGTGAGGAGCGCCAGCGCGCCAAGGAGGCCGAGCGCGCCGCGAAGCGCGAGGCCCAAGAGCCGAAGACAGACGAGCCGCCTGAGCCGAAGCCACCCGCGGTCGCCGCGCCGGAGCCGGAGCCGGCAGCCGCCGTGTCGCAGGACGCATCCGCCGAGGTCAAACGTGCTGAAGAGGAGCGTGCCATACGCGAGGCGACCGAACGTGCCGCCCAGGCCCGCTTGGAGCAGGCCTCGGAACCGGGTCCGTCGATGTCCGTGACGGGCGAGGAGGATCGAGCTCGCACCGAGGCCGAGCAGCGGATCCGTGAGGCTGGGGAGAGGCAACGCGCCGCGGAGGAGAGACAGCGCGCCGCGGAGGAGAGCGTGGAGCCGTCGGGGGTCCAGGCCGAGGAGCGCGGCGGCGAGGCGAGCAGGCGCTTGGAGGCCGCGGAGGCGCGGGTGACGGCCATGCAGGAGGGTGGAGCCGAGCTGGCCGACCGACTGCAACAGGCCGAGGCACGACTTGCTGAACGGCAGCAGCGCACGGCGGAGACGCTGGAGCGGGCCGCCAAGCGGCTGGAGGAGACCGAGGCGCACGCGAAGGAGGCCGAGTCGCGGGCGGCAAAGGCCGAGCGACTCGCCGAGCTGCGCGCCGAGGAGACCGAGCATGAACGGCGCCTTGGCGAAATGCTCGATCGGATCGCGCAGGCCGAGCAACGTGCATCTGAGGCCGAGCAGCGGGCCCGAGCGGCCGTCGGCCAGATCGCCGAGCTGGTCGAGCCTCCTCGCCCGGAGCCGCCGTCGGAGCCCGCTCCGCCTGTACCCGAGCCAAGGCGGGCGGAGCCGGAAGGGGAAGCCCAGCCGAACCCCGCTCGGCCCGACGTCCCCGCGCCAGCACCACCCTCAGCGCCCGCACAAGTGCCCCCGCCGGCCCAGGGGGGGAGGCTGAACGTGAACGAGGCGACGTACGACGACCTGCGCCGCCTGAGGCTCTCAGTCACGCAGACCGGCCGGCTGCTCGATTACCGGAACAGCCTGGGTGGCTTCAAGTCGCTCGACCAACTCGACGACATCGTCGGCTTCCCGCGTGATCTGATCTTGGAGCTGAAACAGAAGCTGACGGTATGAGGGGACTCAGAGGCCGTAGCTCTCCATCAGCTTGAGCCAGATCTCGCTTCGGGTCGGAAAACACGGCACCGCATGCCAGAGCCGGTCCATGGGGATCTGGCCCACCACAGCGATCGTCGCCGCGTGCAGGAAGTCGGCCGTCTCGGGCCCCACGAAGGTGGCGCCCACGAGCACCCGGCGCTCCTCGTCCACGACGATTCGGCTCGTTCCGGGCATGTTTCGCCCGTGAAAGCTCGCTCCGGCGGTGCCGGACGTCGGTGAGTCGACCGCGCGGGCGACGATCCCAGCCTCCTGGGCAGTCTTCAACGTGTGCCCGACGGCCGCAACCTGTGGATCCGTGAACGTCACGCGCGGCGAGCCATGCTTGTCCGCGGTCGCCGCGACCTGCTTGCCGAGGATGTGGTCGCCGGCGATCCGGGCCTGGTATTTGCCCATGTGGGTGAGCAGAGCCCTGCCGTTCACGTCGCCGATCGCGTAAAGCCAATCCGACCCGTCCACGCGAAGCTGGTCGTCGACCTCGAGCCATCCATCCGCGTCGATCCCCACGGTCTCCAGGCCGATCCCATCCGTTCGAGCGCGCCGGCCGATCGCCACCAGGAGCTCCTCGCCCTCCACGCTGGCTCCACCCTCGAGCTGGACCGTGATCGTGCCCTCCTGCGCGCGCACGGCCGTCGCCTTGGCGCCGGCGTGGACGTCCACGCCCGCCTGGCGCAAGGCTTCGGTCACCTGCTCGCCGGCGAATGGCTCCTCTTTGGGCAGTATGCGAACCGCCGCCTCGACCAGCGCCACCTCGGAGCCGAGGCTTCGCCAGGCCTGAGCGAGCTCCACCCCGACCGGGCCGCCACCCAGCACCGCCAGGCTCTTGGGAACGCGCTTCGAGGTCGTGGCCTCGCGGTTGTCCCACGGCTTTGCGGCGGCCAGTCCGTCGATGGGCGGCAGCGCTGCAGACGTGCCCGTAGCGACGACCACGGCGCGGCGGGCGATGAGCGTCTCGTCGCCCGCCCTCACCCGTCGCTCGCCGTCGAGCGCCCCGTTGCCGCGGAACAGCTCGATGCCCCGCTCCTCGAGCCACGGAAGCTGCGTGGAGTCGTCGAGGTCGTGGATCACCTCGTCGCGGCGGGCCAGCGCCGCCTGTGGATCCAGTCCGCCCGTGACCCCCTGGGCGGCGCCGGGCACGCGGCGGACCTCGGCGAGCGCCTCCGCCGGGCGCAGCAGCGCCTTCGACGGCATACACGCGTAGTAGGAGCACTCGCCGCCCACCAGGTGCTCCTCGACGATGGCGACCTCCAAGCCACCAGCGGCCATCCGACCGGCGCAGATCTCGCCCGGGGGCCCGGCACCGATCACGATCGCATCGAACTCATGCTGGCCCATCCCGACCTCCTCTGGGGGTTCCGTCAGGCGGAGCCTTTCAATTGCTTCGGCTTCACGTAGGCGGCCAGCTGTGAGCCTTGCTGCCCGAGCTCGCTCCAGTCCCCCTCGAAGGTGAGGGTCGCCAGCGCCGCGGTGGGGAACTTCCCCCTCAGCGCCTCCAACTCCGGGCCTTCAGCCGCCAGGCGGAGCGCGAGGTCCTGGATCGCCGGCTGGTGGCCCACCAGCATCACGGACTCGACCTCGTCGGGGACCTCGCGCAGCCGTTGGAGGAGATCCTCGGACGACGCTCCATACAGATCGGGCTCGATGAGGATCTCCGCAGGACCGAGCGCCGCGCTGACCCTGTCGAGTGTCTCGCGCGTTCGCCGCGCCGAGGAGCACAGCACCAGCGCGGGGGCGATTCGGTTTCGGCTCATGTGGTCGGCGATCAGCGCCGAGGCGCGACGGCCGCGAGACGCGAGGGGCCGGTCGTGATCGTCAAGGCCGGGATCATCCCAGCTGGATTTCGCGTGCCGCAGGAGGAAGAGGTGCTTCACCCGCCGTGGCCGCTACCCGCCGGGGATCCCTCGCTCGAGGAAGGTCTCCGCGACCCCCACGGCGAGCAGCGCCGCCAGGCCCAGATAGGTGGCGGCGACGAGACCCCGGACGCGGGCCGGCACGGCATGGTAGGCGCGACCCTCGGGGGTGTTGCGCGCCTTCCACCGCCGCCAGCTCTCCATTCCACCGAAGACGAGCACCAGGAACAGAATCGGATTCGGGAAGAAGAAGGCGAGCACGACGAGGCCGGCGAAGCCGGCGAGCCAGATCCAGGGGCTGAGCGCGGCCATTGCCCGCCCGCCATCCAGCGGCAGAACCGGAAGCAGGTTCAACAGGTTGAGAAAGAAGCCGATGTAGGCGAGGGCGCGCCAAAAGTCGCTGCCGGTGGCGAGCCAGATCGCCAGCGGCACCAGGGTCGCGATGCTTCCCAGCACGGGGCCCGCCAGCCCGACTCTGGCCTCCGCCGCCGCATCGCGGCCCATCGACTTGGCGGCGATCACCGCGCCCAGGAAGGGGATGAACATTGGCGCCGACGCCTTGACCCCCTCGCGTCGGAGCTGGATCACGTGTCCGAGCTCGTGCAGGAACAGCAGCGCCACGAAGCCAACCGCGAAGGGAAAGCCCCAGATGAGCGTATAGGCGGCGATCGAGACGAACGCGGAGCCGAAGGACGTCACGAGCTTTAACTTGGGGAGCACGAACAGCAGTGACTTGGCCTTTGCGGCGATCACCGCCAAGGTGGCCAGCACGGCGCCCATCCGCTTCCGCGTTCCCGGCTCGTCCGCGCGCCCGGACCCCGGTTGGATCGGTTCGTAGCGGAGGCTCTCGGCTGCGGCTGAATCGGCCATCTCGATCGTCAATTCTCCAATACTTCAGTAAATGTAGCCTGAGGTGAGAGGGCCTGGCCGATGCCCTTGTCGCTGGGGGTACCCTTGTGGGAGACATAGCACGGGGACGACAGGCTTCGATCTGGTCGATCCGTGCGAACGGTTGCAGGCCGAGGTTCCCGGAGGCCTCGCTAAACACCGGGACAATCAATAAGTGCGGACCACGAGTTCGCCCTCGCTGCTTAGCTCAAACTAAGTAGGTGAGAGTCGGCCCTCCCTCGGCCCGTGGGGAGGGGGACCGGCTTCAGAAACGGGCTCGCCCGAAGCGGTTCGTCCTCGCCGCCAGGGGACTCTCAGGGGACTGGCCTTCCGGACTCACCCGCCGGCGCGGACCCGGAAGGCGAGATCAAAGCGCCGGCTAAGCCTGTAGAAGCCTTCGCATTGCGACCGGACACGGGGGTTCGATTCCCCCCGTCTCCACTGCTTGGACCTGACTACGACGCTCGACCTGGCCGACACCGGACCACCGTTCGAGATTCCGGGCTGGATTCACGCGGTCCTGTGGCCAGTGCTGATCGTCTGGGTGGTCGCGCTCCGATCGGCCAGCCGGAGGCATCGGGCGCTGCGCTCAGCCGCGCTCGGCTTTGCGCTCGCCGTCCTCTGCCTCGGGGTGGATGGTGCCACCCTGGCCGCCACCTTCACCCGGCCGGGTCCTGCGGCAGACCCCTTCGTGCTCGCTCTGCTTTGGCTCGCGGCCCTACTGAGCGTTTCCGCCTACCTGGTTCTCCGCGCCCCGGGCGACGATGGCGGCGGGGGGCCGGAGGCCGACGTTCCGGAGCCACCCTGGTGGCCGGAGTTCGAGCGGCGGTTCAGGGATTACGCTCGCGGGAAGCCCAGAGCGCCTTCGCGCCGCCCGCGGGCCCCCGCCGGCAGGTCCTGATCTCAGGACCGAGCGTCTGTCATCTTTCTTTCATCTTCTTGGGACAAGCTCCCAGGCACGGCGATGCGCATCTTGATCGTTGAAGACCACGTGAAGATGGCCGGCCTGATCAAGCGCGGCTTGGAGAAGGAGGGCATGGCCACGGACGTTGCCGCCAACGGCGAGGACGCCCTCTGGCGAGCCGGGGCCACCGAGTACGACGCGATCATCCTCGACGTGATGCTCCCTGGCATCGACGGCTTCGAGGTGTGCCGCCGTCTGCGCACGGATGGCGTCTGGGCTCCGATCCTGATGCTGACCGCCCGGGACTCCGTGCGGGACCGCGTCGCCGGGCTCGACGGTGGCGCGGACGATTACCTCACCAAGCCGTTCTCCTACTCCGAGCTCCTCGCCCGGTTGCGCGCCCTGGTGCGGCGGGGTCCGGTCGAGCGGCCGGCGGAGCTTCGGGTTGGGGACCTGCGCCTGGATCCATCGCGGCGGCAGGTCTGGCGTGGCCAGGCCGAGATCCAGCTCTCGCCCAAGGAGTTCGCGATCTTGGAGACCTTCATGCGCAGGCCAGGAGAGGTCCTGTCCCGGTTCCAACTGCTCGAGCATGCGTGGGACTACGAATACGAGAACCGCTCGAACGTCGTCGACTCCTACATCCGCCTCCTGCGTCGCAAGGTCGACCGGCCATTCGGGGTGGAGAGCATCGAGACGGTGCGGGGAGTCGGCTACCGCCTCCGGGAGGAGCGGCCGCATTGAGCCGCCTGCCGATCAGGCTGCGCGTCACCTTGGTCTTCTCCGCGGTGATGGCCGTCGTCTTGGCCGGGACCGGTCTGTTCCTGTACCTGCGCCTGGAGTCGCAGCTCAACCGCGACATCGATCAGGACCTGCATTCCCGCGCCGCTCAGCTGACGGCCCTGGTGCAGGCATCCGACCGCGGCCTGGGGGAGTCGGTGCGCAGCGTGCTGCGGCAAAGGGACAGCTTTGCCCAGATCGTGACCCAGTCGGGACGGCTGTTCGATGCGAAACAGCAAAGGGGCCGCGCCGTCCTCACCGCATCCGAGCTGGAGCAGGCCCGCCGAGGGGCTGTGCTCTTCGAGCGCTCTCATCTGCCCGGCCTCGGCGACGAGCCGGTTCGCCTGGAGGCGAGGCCGCTCAGGAAAGAGGAGGGGCGCCGGCTGATCGTCGTCGTCGGCGCATCCCTCGCTGACCGCGACGAGACGCTGGGGAACCTGGCAACTCTGCTTCTGATCGGCGGCCCTGTCGCCCTGGTGTTGGCGTCGCTGGCCGCCTACGGGGCAACCAGGGCGGCGCTTCGCCCGGTGGACGCCATGCGCAGGCGGGCTGCCGAGATCTCGGCTGCCGAGGCGGAGCAGCGCCTCCCCCTCTCGCCCGCCCAGGACGAGCTTCGCCGGCTTGGCGAGACCCTGAATCGAATGCTCGATCGGCTCCAAGCCGCGGTGGAGCGGGAGCGAGCGTTCGTCGACGACGCCAGCCACGAGCTGCGCACTCCGCTTGCGCTGCACCGGACCGAGCTCGAGCTCGCCCTCCGCTACGGGGCGAGCACGGATGAGCTGCGACGGGCGATCGCCTCGGCGATCGAAGAAGCGAATCGGATCTCGCAGCTCGCCGAGGACCTGCTCGTGCTTGCCCGTGCCGACAAGGGAGCGCTCTCGATCGATGCAGGGCCCATTCAGGTGCGCAACCTCTTCGCCGCGGTTCGAGGACGCTTCGACGGGCGTGCTCGCGAGGCAGGCCGGTCGCTGATGGTGGACGATCCCGATGGCTTGGTGATCGAGGCCGACCGCGCCCGCGTCGAGCAGGCGCTGGCGAATCTGGTCGAGAACGGGCTACGTCACGGAAATGGCCAGATCCGCCTCTGGGCCCGTGCCACGGGCGACGGGGTCGAGCTCCACGTGAGCGATGCAGGCCCCGGCTTCCCGCCCGAATTCCTTCCCCATGCCTTCGAGCGCTTCAGGAGGGTCGATGCGGCGCGGGCGGAGGGTGGTACGGGACTTGGCCTCGCGATTGTCGACGCGATCGCCCAGGCTCACAGCGGACGCGCCGCCGCCCGAAACGCCCCGGAGGGCGGCGCCGACGTCTGGATCGAGCTCGGTGGTGCAGGTTGACCGGGCCGGGCCGTCCGTCAATCGCGAAAGCCCCCGTCCAGCCGCCGCTCCATGCGAACGGTGGTTCCCTGCTCGGATCGCTCGATGTCGACGCTGTCCATGAAGTACTCCATCAAGGGGAGGCCGCGCCGCCCCTTACTGCCCTGCGGCGGGCGCCATCGACCGCGATCGCGAACCCTGACGACTATGCGGTCGCCGTCCCGCCGGGCATCGACCTCGATGGATCCTCTCTCCATCGGCGGATAGGCATGCTCCGCGGCGTTTGCGCAGGCCTCGTGGCAGGCGCCGACGATCTGCCATCCGTCTGTCGGATCGATCTCCTGCTCGGCCAGCCAGGCTTCCATCTCGCGCCGGATGGGCGCGAGCGCTGAAGGCTCCGCCGGCGTGGTCAGTTGGAGTGGGTTTTCTGCCATCCCGTAACGCGCCCCAGCGCAATGGGCGTGTCTGTGGCCGTCGGGTCTGCGCGCGAAGAAATCTAAACGAGGGCCCGTGGTTCAGGCGGCGAGCGGCTGCCGCTCAGCGACGGCCGCGACCAGCTCGTCGAGGATCTGCGCGAGCCCCGCGTGAAGCACCTCATCAGCGAGGCGGATGCCGGAGAAGGCCTGTTCGGCGGCCCCCACCGGCAGCTCGGCGTCCACCACCCGAGCCCCGATCGCGCTCAGCACCTTGCGGACCTCCGCCTGCGCCCAAATGGCGCCGTAATTGCCGGTGCTCGCCCCGATTACGGCCACCGGCTTGTTGCGAAGGACGTTCTCGAGAAACGGGCGTGACGCCCAGTCCAGCGCGTTCTTGAGCTGGCCCGGGATCGAGTGGTTGTACTCGGGGGTCGCAATCAGCACGGCGTCGGCCGCCGCGATCGCCTCGCGCAGCCGCCGTGCCCCCACTGGCGCCAGATCGCCGTCGTCGTCCTCGTCGTAGGGGGGCACGCCCTTGAGTCCCTCGAACAGCTCGAACCCAACGGGCGGCGGCAAGAGCTCCGCCGCCGCCCGCAGCAGCCGGGTGTTGTGAGACTCCCGACGGAGGCTTCCTGAGATCCCGAGCACCCGCACCGCCTAGTCCTCCTCCTTGGCGAGCTCCAGGTGGATCGTGAGGGTGACCTCGTTCTCGACCGCGACCCCGCCGCGGGGCATGGGCGCGTTCCAGTTGAGGCCAAAATCCGTTCGGTCGACCTGGGTCTCGAGGTCGATGCCGAGTCGCTCGCCCCCGGCCGGATGGGCAGCGGGTCCGTTGATGTGGCCGCGCACCTCGACGGGCTTGGTCGTGCCCTTGATCGTGAGCTCGCCATCGACGACCAGCTGGCCTCCGTCGGCGCGGATACCAGTCGAGGTGAACGTGATCTCGGGGAAGCGCTCCGAATCGAAGAACTCGGGCGACAGTAGATGTCCCTTCAGGTTCTCATCGGCAACCTGGACGCTCTCCGTGCGCACGGCCCCGTACAGGCTGGGGGCGCCGTCCCGGTTCGCGAGCGTGACGTCGAAATCCGCGAAGCTGCCGCGGAAGGTGGCCACGACCATGTGCCTGACGGAAAAGCCGGCGTGCGAGTGGACGGGGTCCGATCTCCAGACGCCGGTGGGGATGGTCGTCTCGGCTTGTACCGTGGTCATTGTCAAGTTCCTCCTTTGGGGTCAGGTCGGATAAACTTGTTTAGTCAAACAAATATACCATAGAAACTTGACCGCACAATATTTGACTACGAAACCATCTCCCTCGATGCTCGCCCTGGGCCGGCTGCTCGGCGCCCACGCCGCGCTCACCCGAGAGCTGAGCGCGCAGCTCGTCGCGAAGCATGGGTTGACGCTCAACGAGTACGAGGTCCTGGTGCTGCTGGCCAGGGCGCCGGAGCGGGCCATGCGTCGCGTCGACCTCGCCCACGAGGTGCGGCTCACGCCTTCGGGCGTAACCCGGCTGCTCGACCGCCTGGGGGCCACCGGCCTGGTCGGCAAGCGCGAATGCGAGACGGACGCGCGCGTCTCCTACGCCCAGCTGACGCCGGCCGGGGTGGAGAAGCTGGAGCGGTGCGGCCCCGACCAGGCGGCCGCCGTCGAGCGGCTGCTCGGCGAGCGCTTCGACGAGGACGAGCTCGGCTCTCTGGTCGAGCTTCTGGGGAAGCTTTCGGCGCCGGGCGACGACGACTGCGACCCGGCGCCCTGAGCCTTGCGGCGCCGGACGGTCAGGAGGTGAGCAGGATCCGATTGCCGGAGGGATCGGCGACCTGCAGGGTTTCCCCGTCGTCCTGAACCTCGGACCCTGCGGCCTGCAGGCGCCGCCCCGCTTGCTCCACCTGCTCGGCGCCCGGGAACGCAATCTCGAACCATGAGAGCCCGAGTGAGCCGGGCGGGGGAGGCGCTGCTCCCTCGCCGGCCCACGTGTTCGCCCCGACGTGGTGGTGATAGCCGCCGGCCGCGAAGAACAGCGCCCCGGGGTAGCCGCGGACGGTGACCTCAAAACCGAGTGGGCCGGCGTAGAAGTCCTCGGACGCGGAGAGCTCGGCCACGTTCAGATGGACGTGCCCGATCCGGGTTTCGGTGGGCAGTCCATTCACCTCTGTGTCTACAGCCTGCAGCTCACCGAGGACACCGTCGAGGTCCAGCGGCAGGGTGTCCATCTGCAGCTGCCCGTCGGCGTAGCGCCATTGCTCGCGCGGGCGGTCCCGGTAGATCTCTATCCCGTTGCCCTCCGGGTCACGGAGGTAGAGCGCCTCGCTGACCAAGTGGTCGGAGGCGCCCGTGAGCCGCCAGCCGGCGTCCGTCACGCGACGCAGGGTTCGCGCGAGCTCCGCTCGGCTGGGAACGAGTATCGCCAGGTGGAAGAGGCCCGTGGTGCCGGACGGTCGTCTTGGAGCGTCCGGCCGCGCCGCCAACTCGACGACCGCCCTGCCGGGATCGGTGCCGAGGCGGACGAGATCAGCAGCGCTGTCGAAGGCCCGCAGGCCGATCGCCTGCTCGTAGAAGCGCCGAGCGCGATCGAGGTCGGCGACGTTCAGACGGACGGCGCCCATCCTGATCTCGGTGGGCGCCACCGAATGAGTCAGGCGCCGCGAATCGCCGCGATGAGGCTCGGGTTGAAGGCCTTCGTTCCCGGCACCAGCTGGACGCCTGAGAAGGAGCTGTTGGCGCGCATGTAGGCGATCTCCCTGCCCAGGTCGCCGACCCCGTTGGAGCCTGCCGTGGGCAGGATCTGGAGGGTGCTCAGCACGCCCATCGCCTGGCCGGAGACGTTCAAGAACCCGCTGCCCGAGTCTCCGGGAATCCCCGGAGTCGCCGTGTACACGGTGTGGCTCCAGCCACCGCCCGTGTTCTGGACCAGGACCCCCTGCTTGGGGCTCAGCTTGCTCACTCCGCCGCGCAGCGAGGAGTTGCCGTAGGAGTAGACCGTCGAGCCCAGGCCGCCGGCGCTACCGACGCCGGTCGGGCCGCCGAACCCGGGCACCGAAGGATTGACCTTGCCGACGTCAGCGGGATTGATCCTGACCAGGGCGAGGTCGTTATAGGCGCACGGGTTCGCGCCCCTCTCTCCCTTCGACTGCATGGTCAGCCACGAGTTGTAGACCATGACGCCTGGTCTCGAGGCACCGGTCACCTCGACCGGCGTGCCGATCGGCAACGATCCGGTGTCGCATCCGTCGGTGCTGGTTTGCCCGCCCGTGCTCGAGCAGTGGGCGGCCTGGCCGAGGTAGACGTTCGATCCGCCGGTGAAGACGAAGTTCGAGGTGCACTGCCCCCCGTCCGTGAACGTCATTACGCCCGGATGCACGGTGGCCTGGCTGACGGGCGCCCATGCGGAGGCGACGCCCGGAACGATCGCCGTGATCGCCAGTGCCACTGCAGTCGCACAGACTGCGAGCAAGTGCCGTTTCATCCTGGTCCCGCCGGTTCGCACTCTGAACCTGGTACCCGCCGATCGCGGCCGTATGCACCCGGTTCGGAGAAGTCCCCTGGCGGAGGCTGCGGATGACGATGGGTCAGCGAAGGGCGACGCGGCAGATGGATAGCTCGCTGGGCGCCCCGGTGGCGCGCAGCCGCCGGTTGCGGCCGAACTTGAAGGTCCCGGGATCGAGCACTTGGCGGGCCGCTTCGGAGACCAGTACCTCGCCTCCCGCGGCGGCCTCGCCGACCCGGGCCGCGATGTTGACGTCGACGCCCAGGTAGTCGCCGCCGACCTTTCGTGGCCGTCCGAGGTGAACTCCGGCGCGAAGCTTCGGCTTGTGCCCGTGCACCTCGATGCGGCCCAGCTCGCCCTGTGCCTGGAGTGCGGAGTGAACCGCCTGTTCGGCGCTGCTGAACACCGCCATGGCGCCATCGCCGAGCCGCTTCACCAGGTTGCCGCGGTGCGTGGAGATCGCTGCGTCTTCTTCGGTCGCGACCTGGCGCAGCAGCTCCAGCGCCGCCTCGTCGCCCGCGTCGAGCGCCCAGGAGGAGAAGCCGACGATGTCCGTGAACAGGATCGCGACGTCGACCTTTCCGCGACCCCGACCCTGCGCTTCGGAGAGCGCCTGCCACGCCTGGAGGGCGCCCAGCCCGAGCTCGCGGAGCGCGCTCGGCCGCTCCGGCTCGACCTCAAAGACCAGGCGGCCGATCTTCTCCGGGACCCTGGTGCCGGCCGTCGACAGTGAATCGCCGTACCGATCGTCGCCGGGGAGGAGTTGCCGGATGAACTTGGCGGTCGCTACCAGCTTGGGCCTGGAGTCGGCGCGACGAGCTCTCTCGCCGAGCTTTTCGGGCTTTCGCGTGGGAACCGGCTCGCTGCGCGAAGGCCGCTCGCTGCCGGAATCCGAATCGTCGCTCACAGTCCAGAATCGTCGCCCATTTTGAGACCTGATGCGTGATCGTGCCATGGTGAACCGGATGACCAGGCTTGATGTCGGCGTTGCGATGGGCAAGGTCGGATTGCCGGCCCCGCTCCCTAAGCTCGTTGCTCGGGACTGGGACGCGATCGTGGTCGGCGCGGGACACAACGGGCTCACCGCGGCCGCCTACCTGGCCCGAGCCGGCCGCTCGGTCCTGGTGCTCGAGCGGCGAGAGCAGATTGGCGGCGCTTGCACGCTCGAGCGCCCTTTCCCGGACCCGCGCTACGTGATCAGTCCCTGTGCATATGTCGTCGGGCTGCTCGACGGCTTGGTGGTCCGCGAGCTCGAGCTCGAGCGGCACGGCTACAGGGTCTTCGTGGCCGACCCCAACCTCTGGTGCCCGCTGCCTGACGGCAGCTCGGTGGCGCTCTTCCTGGATCGCGGGCGCACGGCCTCCCACTTACGCGAGAACGGGTTTTCGGAGCGTGATATTCGCGGCATCAATGCCTACAACGAGTTGTTCGAGCGCCTGCGCAAGCTGCTTCGCACGGGACCTCGGGATACCTGGGTGGGCGCCTCTCCGACCCGCGACGAGCTGGAGGAGCTTCTCGGCCACGACGACGAATTGGTCTCGGTGGTGTTCGAGGAGTCGATCGCGGACACCCTCGACCGCTACGTCGACGACGAGCGCATCAAGCATGCGCTCTTCGGCCAGGGGGTGATCGGCGCGTTCGCCGGGCCGCACGACTCGGGGACCGCGTCGGTGAGGTTGATGCACCATCAAGGGGACCTTTTGGGACACGGGGATGTCTGGGGGTACGTGGAGGGCGGCATGGGCCGGGTCTCGTTCGCGATCGCCGAGGCGGCGCAGGAGAGCGGCGCCACGCTCGCCGCCGGGGTTCCCGTGGCGCGGATCGTTCCCGGTGAGGGGGTCGAGATCGAGAGCGGTGAGCTGCTGCGGGCCCCCGTCGTGATCTCGAACGCCGACCCGAAGCGAATGCTCGCGATGCTGGACGCCGACGCCGTGCCTGCCGCCTTCAGGAGGAAAATCGAAGGCTGGCGGACGGAGTCGCCGGTGGTGAAGCTGAATGCCGGCCTTCATCGGCTGCCGGCGTTCGCCGCTGCGCGCGGCGTGGACGCACATCGGGCGATGATCTCGATCACGCCGGGGCTCGACGCGGCACAGGAGGCCGCAGACGCCGGCCGCCGCGGGGAGCCGTCGATCGGCTTCTGCGAGCTCTACTTCCAGACCGTCTACGACGCCTCGGTGGCGCCGCCGGGGCGCCACACGATGAGCGTCTTCGCGCAGTACGCGCCCTACGAGCTCGCCCAGGGTGACTGGGAGTCGCGGCGGGCGGAAATCGGGGAACTGATCCTCGACGCGATCGCCGCCTACGCCCCCGATGTCCGGGACTGCATCGAGTGCCTTGAGGTCCTGGGCCCGCCCGACATCGAGCACCGCATCGGCCTGAGCGGTGGCCACATCTTCCAGGGGGAAGCGCTGCCGGAGCAGATGTGGGATCGCCGCTTCGACCACCGGACGCCGGTCGACGGGCTGTACCTCTGCGGCGCCGCGACCCATCCCGCCGGCTCGGTGATCGCCCTCAATGGTCGCAACGCGGCGATGGCTGCAATCCAGGACGCCGATTAGACGTTGAGGACGATCCCCTCCGGCCCCAGGTTGATCACGGGGGTGGGGCCGATCCTCGATCGCATGCCCCAGCTCTCGTGGATGTGGCCGCACAGGGCCAGGCGGGGCCGGCTGCGCTCGATCGCGCGGAGCACGGCCTCGCTGCCCAGGTGCCTGCCGGCGCTGCTGACGTCGACGTGGCCTCGCGGCGGGGAGTGAACCGCGAGCACACAGCCCTCCGGACATGCCTCGAGCAGCTTGGCGGCCGCCTCCTCGGTGAGATCGAAGCTCCAATCCCACGGAGTCACCGGGACGCCCGCGCCCAGGCCGAAGAACGCCACGCCGTCGATCTCGGTGCCACCGCCGTGCAGGACCACGGCCCGACCCCAGTCCGCAGAGGCCTCGCGCAGAGCGTCCTCGGTCTCGTTGTTCCCGGGAACCAGCACCGCCGGAGCCTCGATCGCGCGAAGGGCGGCAATCGTCTCGGTCAGGCCCGAGTGCACCGAGGCGAAGTCGCCGACGCCCACCACGACGTCCACCTCAGCGCTCCTCTCGACGAGACGCTGCGCCTGACCGAGGTCGGTGTGCAGTCGCTGAACGCCAGCAGCCTCACTGGACCTCGACCCTGTGGTTGGGCTCGAGGCGCCCCGCGAGCTCCAGCGTCGCGCTGTCGAGCTCGTCCTCGCTGAGCTCGTAGCGCTCGCCCAGGCTCGCGAGGATCACGTCGGCGACGCCCGCCAGGCCGACCTCGCCGATCTCGTCCTCGACGCTGCCGGCGGTGGCCGGATCCCATTCGAGGCCGAGAGCGTCGTAGACGGGCACGAGCACGTCACGAATCCGCTCGCTGCCGCCGACCACCAGCACCGCTCCGCGATGGGCGGCGCCGGCGATCAGCCGCTGGCCAATGCCGACGAGCTTCGTGCGGCCGCCGGCGTTGACGCTCCAGGCCCCGGGGCAGTACTCGCCGGCCACTTCTCCCACCCGGGCGTCCACGCCCAGTTGGCGTAGCGCGGCCGCGAGCAGCTCGGCCAGCTCCCGGAAGCGCTCCACGGTGTGCGACGCCGGGCGCGGGTCGGGGACCGCCCATGAGCACGCCAGGGTCTGCTTGCAGTAGACGGCGGCGCGCCCACCCGCGAGCCGCAGCACGGGCTCGAATCCCGCCCGGCGCGCGGAGCGGACGGCGGCCGCAAAGCCCGGGCTGGCGCGATCCTGGCGCGAGAAAGCGAGGCTCGGCGACGTATGGCGAAGGCGCAGCGTCGGGGGCAGCTCGCCTGCGGCCACACGGTTGAGGATCGCACGCGAGACGGCCGTCCCGAAGGCCGGGTTGTCCGGGAATTCCTGGCGAACCACGCTCAGGGGTAAACGATTCATGTGAGTCAAGTGTGGCGTGTGTGACCCTCGTCACACACAAACGCGTGTTCGCTTGCCACCCTGCCCGCCTTCACGGACAGGCCCCTCGGGCACGCGCCGCCGATCGGCGCGCTGACCTGGCCGCCCAGGGGACTTGGATGCCCGGCTAGACCGGAGCGCTGAGCAAGGCGGGCGCACCACGTGCGCCGCTGGGCCTTGCGGTCGGCGCGCGGTCGTGCCACAACGGCGCCGGGCGGCACCGAACGGAGGTGGTTCATCCGTGTCCGCCGGAAGACGAAAATTGATCGCCGCCGCGAGCGCCCTGGGGCTCGCCCTGTGCGTCGCCACACAAGCAGTCGGCGCTCCTGCGCAGCCTGCCGCCAAGCAGCGGCACGGAGCGCCGGCATCGAGTTCGGGAGTATCGCGGTTGCACCATCGGCACGGCGATCAGGCCAAACTAGCCTTCCTCGACAAGCCCGGCGACCGTTTCGACAGAGCGGTCGCGATTGCTCGTCGCCAGGCCGCAAGGGCCGAAGCCCGCTCCGCCGAGTCGAACCGGGAGGCCGGCCCGGCCGGTTTGGAGCCGGTTTCCGCCGAGGGATTTCCCACTCCCGAGGCGGCTGGTGCCTCCAGCGCCACGTTGAGCGCGATCGCCGCGTGCGAGTCCGGTGGCGACCCCACCGCGGTCTCGGCAGATGGGGCCTACCACGGCAAATACCAGTTCGACTACAGCACCTGGGCCTCGGTCGGCGGGTCCGGTGACCCGGCCGCCGCCTCGGAGGCCGAGCAGGATTATCGCGCCGCGATGCTGTATGCGCGCAGTGGCTCGGGCGCCTGGCCGACGTGCGGTTGAGGGAAGCCACCCTCCGCCAGCCCCCGGTGCGTTAAGCCCACCGTCCTCCTCTGCCGATGTCCCAGGCAGTGGACGCAAACCAGTATGTGCTCGTTCACGGAGCTCGCCAGACGCGGGGGACGTTGGCGCGCTGGAACCAGGAGCCGTGGCCGGTGCTACGGAGCTGGGTGGGTGGCGGCCTCGCGGTCGCCATCGCTCTGCTCTGTGTGGTCTGGGTCATCTCGACTGTGGCTCGGCCCGACCCGACGCCGCTCGCGATACCGGGCATCACCGAGTCGCCCACTGCTGCCAGCGTGCTCCCGCTCCTGTTCGGCAACTCGCTGGTCCTGGCGCTCCATGGCTTTGCGTGCGTGGCGGGCTTCATCGCCGGCGCGTCGCTCCCCGTGGCCGCCGAGCAGCGCACCGGCGCCTGGCGCTGGATCCACGTGAAAGCACAGCCCGTGGCGTTCGCGTGGGTGATCGCGGTCACATGCTTCTCGCTGGTGACGCAGGCCTATGCCCTGGGACTCACCGGCTCGACGCTCGCCCACCAGCTGGACATCTCCCCGGCGGTCCTGATGCTGACGGTGCTGCCGCACGCGCTTGCCGAGCTGACCGCCCTGTTCCTGCCGCTTGCGGCTTGGACGATCGCCAGCCGCCGGGCAGAGTGGGGCGATCTGCTGGCAGCCACCGTGGCGACCGTGGCCGTCGCGATTCCCACGCTGGTGCTGGCAGCCCTTTGGGAGGTCTACGTCTGGCCCTACATACTCGAGGCGGTGTCGCCGATCGCGTAGGGGATCAGGCGGCTTCGCCGTTCTCCTTGGAGCTGGGGGCCGCATCGGGCCCAAGGAGGGCACGGCGGAACACGCGCTGTTCGTCCTCGAACAGGAAGCCCCACAGATGACGCCGCTCCAGAAGGGTCCGGCGCTTCGTCTCCAGCACGGCCTTGCGCGGCAGGTCGGCAATCCGCTGGCCGAGCTCCAGACCTCGCACCACCACATCGCCGTCCACGACTTCGCGGACGATCCCCAGCTTGTGCGCCTTCTCTGCCTTGACCACCTGTCCGGTGAGACAGAGGTCCTGGGCCACGGTTGCCGGGAGCACGGCCCGCGCTGCCGCGTAGCTCGGAGGGATGCCTCGTGGCAGCTCGGGGTAGCCGAACGTTGCCGCGGTGGACGCGATCCGCAGGTCACAGAGCAGCGCCAGCGCGAATCCCCCGGCGATCGCCGGGCCGTTGACCGCGGCGACGATCGGGCGACGGCAGCCACCAACCGCCTCGAAGGCGATCGTGCTGGTTTCGACGAGCCGCTCGCGGTGCTCCAGGTCGCCGCCGAACTGCGTGGTGTCCATCCCGGAGCAGAATGCTGCGCCGGCTCCCGTGAGCACCACGCAGCCGACGTCAGCGTCGCCGGACAGGCGGCCGAAGGCGTCGGCGAGCTCGAGCCGCAGTTCGATCGACAGGGCATTTCGCCGCTCGGGGCGGCGGAGCGTCACGAGCGCAACCTCCCGATGACGCTCGATCGAAAGCAGCCCGGCCACGGGGGGATGCTATCCGCGAGGTCGTCCGGCTGGCCCGGCGGTAGGGGCACCCCCATTTGGGGGCGCCTCCCCGCCTGACACACTCCGCCCGTGACCGCCGAACGCGTCACGGAAGCCGAGACGGCCTCCGGCCCCGACGAGCGGGGCACGTCGCCGCGGGAGGCGATCGAACAGGCCCGGGTCCGCGTCCCAACGCGCGGAAACCGCAGGCTCGAAGCGTTGCTCGACGGGGTCAACGCGGACACGGAGCTGCGCGCTTGGTGGCATATGGCCCAGGTGACCTCCGAGCGGCGCGGGATGTCCGACCACTCCTGGGTCCACGTTCAGATCGTGCTCAACATCGGGCTCCGTCTGCTGCGTCTCCTGGTCAAGGCCGGCGTTGAGCCGGCAATGGTCACCGACCACGGGATGGGGCGCCGCGACGGCGAGGTCGTGGTCGCCGCCGGGGCCTTGTTGCACGACGTCGGCATGTCCATCCATCGCACGGACCACGAGGCCTACAGCCTGTTCCTCGCTGAGCCCAAGCTGAGGCAGCTTCTGGAGGAGGTCTACGACGAGCCTGAGCGCACGGTGGTCGTCTCCGAGGCGCTGGGCGCGATCATCGGCCACCGGCGCCGAGGCGAGCCGTACACGCTGGAGGCGGGGGTGGTGCGGGTTGCCGACGCGCTCGACATGGCCCATGGGCGCTCCCGCGTGCCCGTCGAGTCGGGTCGGCTCGGCATCCACGCCTTGTCCGCGGCGGCGATCGACGAAGTGGCGATTGAGGCTGGGACCGAGCGCGCGGTGAAAGTGGAGATCAGGATGAACAACTCGGCCGGCATCTTCCAGGTCGACGACCTCCTGGCGACCAAGCTGCGCGGCACGCCGCTCGAGGGACATGTCGAGGTATTGGCCACGATCGAGGGCGAGACGGAGAAGCGGCTGCTGACCGAGTTCCGGTTGCCACAGAGCTGAATCAGGCCCGAGAAGCGGTCCCCTACACGCCCGCGCCCTGAGCGCCCCTGCCCTCGCCGGCCGCGAAGCGGGCCGCGCCGCGGAGGCCAGTCTCCACCGACGCCCGCCCCAACTCGGCCTCGAGAGCGAGGCCGTCGCCGAGCGGCAGGCCGGCGCCTTCGATCGCCGCCCGGCGGTCCGAGAGCATCGTCGGCTGGGGAAAGGCGGCGAGCCCGTCGGCGATCTCCAGCGCCCGCTCGAGGTGCGTCCCTTCGGCGACGACCTCGTTCAGGAGTCCCCAGTCGAGGGCTTCGGCAGCGTCGAGCACACGGCCCGTGAGGATCATCTCGAGCGCCCTGCCCATTCCGACCACCAAGGGCAGCCGCTGAGTTCCTCCGTCGATCAGGGGAACGCCGAAGCGTCGCTCGGTGAAGCCCAGGCGGGCGCTCTCGGTGGCGATTCGTAGATCGCACCAGAGCGCCAGCTCGAGCCCCCCGGCCAGGCACCAGCCCGAGATCGCCGCGAGGGTCGGCTTCGACGCGATGAGGCGCGTGAACCCCATGGGTCCCTCGGGCCTCCCGGCCACGGAGTCCAGGACGTCCGAGCTCAGGTCGGCGCCGGCCTCCGCCATTGCCTTCAGGTCGGCGCCGGCGCAGAACGCCTCCGGTCCATCGCCGGTGAGCACGAGCGCCCGGGCACTGTCGTCGCCCTCGAACTCGCGGAAGCCGTCGAGCAGCAACGCAGCGGTCTCGACGTCCACCGCATTTCGCCGCTCCCGTCGGTCGATTGTCAGAACCGCGGCGGCCCCAACTCTCTCGTAGCGAACCTTCGGCATGCCCGGATGCTATGCGCTGGCGCTAGGGACGAAGTTCCGGTAACTGCGTGTGGGCCTGCCGGGTAAGGCTGGAACCCTAGCCCGGGGGAAACGTACGCAAAGCGGAGGCTTCCGTCGGAGTTATTCCGCCGGATTTATTACTGAAGCCGGTCCAGCTCCCGGCGCAGGCGCTCCTTCCGGCTCTCCATCCGAATCTGGATCAGGGAGAGGACGGTGACCAGGATGGCGAAGAAGGCCATCACCGCGAAGGCGAAGAAGGTGATCACCTTGTCATCGGTGCGCCCCCAAAGGCCGACGCCGTCGCCGGCCAGTGCCGCGGGGGCCAGAGCGAGCACCCACGCCAGGGCCGCGGCGGCGAATACGGCCAAGCGGATCAGCCGGGCGGTGCTCACGAGACGAACTCTATAGCCACACGCACCGCGCTCCCGTTGCCCGCCCATCGCGCCTTTTACCTCGTCGCTCTAGCATGCCGCGCCAATGTCCGAGCTCGAGGCGCTCCTGCTCGGGATCGTCCAGGGACTCACCGAGTTCCTGCCGATCTCATCCTCCGGTCATCTGATTCTCGTTCCCTGGCTTCAGGACTACCACTTCCTCCAGGACAACGAGTCGTTCAACAAGACCTTCGACGTAGCACTCCATGCGGGGACGCTGGCCGCGGTCCTGGTCTACTTCAGGGCCGACATCGCGCGTCTCCTTCGTGCCTTGTGGGGGTCGCTGCGAAGGCGGGCGATCGCGGGGCCTGAGGAGCGCCTGGCCTGGGCGATCGTGGTGGGCACCGTTCCGGCGGTGATCGCCGGTGGGCTTGGCGAGAGCTTCATCGAGGACCACCTTGGCGATCCGTGGCAGATCGCGATCCTGATCATCTTCTTCGGCCTCTTGCTCGGGTATGCGGATCGCCGCCCGCAGCAGCAGGGCCTCGATGAGGTCTCGCCCCGGCAGGGCCTCTACATCGGCCTGGCCCAAGTGCTGTCGCTGGCGCCCGGCGTCTCGCGCTCGGGGATCACGATCACGGCCGGCCGCTTCCTGGGGCTCGACCGCGACTCGGCTGCGCGCGTCTCGTTCCTGCTGCTCGCCCCGGTGACCGCCGGCGCGGTTGCCTACAAGGCGCTCGAGGTGGCCTCTGAGGGGCTCCCCGAGGGCGTCGTCGGCCCGATGATCGTGGGCACGCTCGCCGCCGCCATCTCCGGCTACCTGGCGATCGCCGGCCTGATCGCCTACGTACGCCGGCGAAGCTACGACGTCTTCGTTGCCTATCGCGTGCTGCTGGGGATCGTGTTGCTTGGGCTGATCGCCAGCGGCGTCCGCGACCCAACGTTCTGACGGCTTTCGTCAATGAGAAGGCGCGCGACTCGGGGCAGGGAGTGAGAGTCGCGCGCCGCACGAGAGAGGACTTCTCGCTGCGCGGCAGTCTCGTGGCGCTGCCCCAAGGGCAGGTAAAGATTCGGAGAAGCGGCCTGTGAAAGTTCTGTGAAGTTCCCGATAGGAGGCGGTCATGACGACCGCCACGTCACTACCATGATCTGCGGCTCAGACGTGCGAGGCAGGGTCGGCCATGCCGGCCCTTGCCTCGCGGCCACGCCCTGATGAGCGTCCAACCGGGAACACTTCGAATAGCCGTCATCGACGACGACTCCGGTTTCCTTCGCGTGCTCGCGAAGCGCTTCGAGGGGTCCGGTTACCAGTACCGGGTCCTCTCGGGTCCCGTGCCGGCCGAAGAGCTGGCGGCGATGAAGCTGAACGCGCTTCTCGTCGACCCCGCTCTGCTGGGGCCGCTGGCCTGGGAGTTCCTCGAGCGAGTCTGCGGGATGCTGCCGGGCCTCGGCGTGATCATCTGCACGCAAGGCGCGACGGTGACCCAGCGGGTTCGCGGGCTTCGCCTGGGCGCCGACGACTGGATCTCGAAGCCGTGCCACCCGGAGGAGGTTGTGGCGCGGGTCGAAGCCGTGGTTCGCCGCCACCGCCGTGGCCAGACACGCGAGGACGTTGGGCCGCTGGTCGCGGGAGAGCTGGAGATCATGCCCGACCGCTTCCAGGCGTACGTCGGCGGCGAGAGCCTCGAGTTCACCCGCCGCGAGTTCGAGCTCCTGGACGCGCTGGCCCAGCACGCCGGCAAAGTGCTCGAACGCGACGAGATCTATCGGCGGGTCTGGGGTTACTCGATGATCCACGGCGATCGCTCTGTGGACGTGTTCGTGCGCAAGCTTCGCTCCAAGCTTCAGAAGCGCTCCCCCGGCTGGAGCTACATCCACACCCATTTCGGGATCGGCTACCGCTTCGATCCCCAGCCGGTTGAGGCCGGGGCCGACCTGGTGCCGGGCGGGCCGCGGCCCACCGAAGCGGCGCCCGAGGCCTCGGAGGCCGAGGCCTTCAGGCCCGCAATTTCCTAGAAAATCGACGCCCTCCCCGAAGGGCCACCGGCAGGTCGCCTTCCGGGACCGTTGGCGCCTGGGCGGAGCCTTTCAGGGCGGGACTTCACCGGTTTTTCACACGCTGGCCACGCGCCGGTAACAGGGGCGAGCGTGACCGCTGGGACTCTGCCGCCGAAACCAGACGAAGGAGTCATCAGACGTGATATCTCGCAAGTGGATACTTGCCATCATCGCCTCTGTCGTTCTCGCCCTCGGGCTTTCAGCCTGCGGCGGCGGCGGCAACGGCGGCAGCAGCGGCCTTTCCGGCACGATCAGGATGGACGGGTCGAGCACCGTGTTCCCGTTCGCGCAGGCGGCGGCCGAGCTGTTCAACGAAGAAAACCCGGACGTCAAGATCAGCGTCGGCGAGTCCGGCACCTCCGGCGGCTTCGAGAAGTTCTGCGCCGGTGAGACCGACATCTCCGACGCTTCGCGGCCGATCGAGCCCGAAGAGGTGGACGCATGCAAGAAGGGCGGCGTCTCCTACTCGGACCTCCAGGTCGCAAACGACGGGATCTCGGTGGTGACCAACCCCAGCCTGGAGATCAGCTGCCTGACCACGGATCAGCTCAAGAAGCTGTGGGTGAACACGGACGTGAGCAACTACAGCCAGCTCGGCAAGGACGCGGACACAGGCCAGCCGCTGCCCGACGCCAGCGTGAGCCTGTACGGACCGGGTACCGACTCGGGCACCTTCGACTACTTCACCGACGTGATCAACGGCGAGGAAGACCTCAGCCGGGACGACTACCAGCCCTCGGAGGACGACAACGTGCTCGTCGAGGGCGTTGCCGGCGACCAGGATGGCCTGGGCTACTTCGGCTTCTCCTACTTCGAGCAGAACCAGGACAAGCTGAACCTGGTCTCGGTTGATGACGGCAAGGGCTGCGTGGCTCCCAGCACGGACACGATCCAGTCCGGCGAGTATTCGCCGCTGTCGCGGCCGCTGTTCATGTACCCGAGCGCCGACGCGATCCAGAAGCCGGAGGTGAAGGCGTACCTGCAGTTCGTGGTCGACAACTACAACACGATCGCCGAGCAGGCGCAGATCGTCCCGATGGACAGCTCGCAGGCGGCGAAGGCGAAGTCGGCCTTGAAGAAGGCGAGCAGCGCAGCCGGATAAGGCGGTAGCGAGGGAGCGCCCCAGGGTGGAAGCCGGAACGAGAGCCCCGGGCGAGGCGGTGCCGAGGACCCCGAACCTCGGCACCGCCCGCCGCCGCTGGGGCGAGGAGGCGATCAGGATGGGCCTCTTCGTCGCAGCGATGATCTCGGTGCTGACGACCCTGGGGATCGTCGCCTCCCTGCTGACCGAGACGATCAAGTTCTTCCAGGACGCCGGGGTGGTGGCATTCATCACGGACGGGGACTGGAAACCGCTCTTCGCCGATCCGCAGTTCGGCATCTGGCCGTTGATCAACGGCACCCTGCTGGTCACCGCCATCGCGATCGTGGTCGCGATCCCGGTTGGGCTGGGCTCCGCGATCTATCTCTCCGAATACGCGAAGCCGCGAACACGAAGGATGATCAAGCCGGTGCTCGAGGTGCTGGTCGGCGTCCCCACCGTCGTGCTCGGCTTCTTCGCGCTCACGTTCGTCACGCCCACGATCGTGCATGACTTCCTCGGCCTCGACGTGCAGGTCTTCAACGCGCTCTCCGCCGGATTGGTAATGGGGATCATGATCGTCCCGACGATCGCCTCGGTTTCCGAGGACGCCATGTCCGCCGTCCCGGTCGCTCTTCGCGAGGGAGCGTTCGGGCTCGGCTCGTCGAAGCTTCAGACCTCGACTAGGGTGGTGGCCCCCGCAGCCCTCTCGGGCATCGTCGCGGCGATCGTGCTCGGCGTCTCCCGCGGGATCGGCGAGACGATGATCGCCTTGATTGCCGCCGGGCAAATCCCCAACACCGGGCTCGATCCGACGCAGCCCTTCGAGACGATCACCACCTTCATCGGCGCTACCGCGAAGGGCGACAACCCCGCCGGCACGACCGGCTACTACTCGATCTTCGCCTGCGGGATGACGCTCTTCGTTCTAACTCTGATCATGAACGCGATCTCGATCCGATTCGTGCGCAAGTACAGGCAGGCTTACGAATGAGCGCTCCTCCGCCGGCACCCCCACCGGACGTGACGACGGCCGCCGCGCCGCGCGTGCCGCTGGCGATCCCGCATGCTCCGCGAGGCGCCCGGCTCAAGGAGCTCGCCTTCAGGGGCGGCATGCTCGCCTGCCTCGGGGTGGCCCTGGTCACCCTCGCCGCGGTGCTGATCCAGGTATTCAGCAAGGGCATCGGCCGGGTCGACCTGAACTTCATCACCGACCTCGGATCGTCGATTCCGGACAGGGCCGGGATCGGGGCGGCGCTGGTAGGGACGCTCTGGGTGATCGCAGTCTGCATCGCCTTCATCGTTCCGGTGGGGGTGGCCAGCGCCGTCTATCTGGAGGAGTACGCGGACCGCAGCCGCTGGTACAACCGCTGGATCGAGGTGAACATCCAGAACCTCGCCGCGGTTCCCTCGATCGTCTACGGCATCCTCGGCCTCGCGTTCCTGGTCCGCGGGCCACTGAGCCTGGGCCACGTTGTCCTCGCCGCGGGTCTCACCCTCGCGCTGCTGGTCCTGCCGGTGGTGGTGATCGCCGGGCGCGAGGCGATCCGTGCCGTCCCGCCGTCGATCCGCGACGGCTCGATGGCTCTCGGTGCGACCAAGTGGCAGACGATCTGGAAGCAGGTGCTCCCCGCATCCGTGCCGGGGTTTGCGACAGGGGTGATCCTCGCGGTCTCCAGGGCGATCGGCGAGGCGGCCCCCCTGATCGTCGTCGGCGGGGCGACGTACCTGAGCTTCTACCCGAGCGGGCTGGGCAGCGACTTCACCGTCCTGCCGCTCCAGATCTTCAACTGGATCTCGCAGCCCCAGGAGGAGTTCAAGGATCTTGCCGCGGCCGGAATGATCGTTCTGCTCGGGGTCCTGCTGGTGCTCAACGCTGTTGCCGTCTGGCTCCGCAACAAATACGAAAAGAAGTGGTAGGTGGTCGATAGTGTTTCCAAAGGTGACTGATCCCGAGCGGATGGAGCGCGAGCGCGCCACGCCCGAAATCGATACGGCTGTGCGGGGCGGCGGTGCGGACGCCGGCCCACGACCGCGGTTCGCTCGCGAGGCAGTGTTCGAACTCTCGAACGTGACCGTCTCCTACGACGGCATCGCAGCGGTCGCCGAGGTCTCGCTCGACGTCTACCGGAACCACATCACCGCCCTGATTGGGCCCTCGGGGTGCGGCAAGAGCACCCTGATCCGGTGCCTGAACCGGATGAACGACCTGATCCCGTCCGCCAGCGTCGAGGGCTCCGTGCTCTATCACGGCCAGAATCTGTACGCCAAGCAGGTTGACCCAGTCGAGGTGCGCAAGCGGATCGGGATGGTGTTCCAGAAGCCGAACCCGTTTCCGAAGTCGATCTTCGACAACGTCGCCTTCGGCCCGCGAGTGTTGGGGATGAAGAACGACCTCCACAGTCGCGTCGAGGGCGCGCTGCGCCGCGCCGCGCTGTGGGACGAGGTCAAGGATCGCCTGGACGCCAGCGCATACGGTGTCTCCGGCGGCCAACAGCAGCGCCTCTGTATCGCTCGGTGCCTGGCGGTCGACCCGGACGTGATCCTCATGGACGAGCCCTGCTCCGCGCTCGATCCGATCTCCACCGGGAAGATCGAGGACCTGATGCTGGAGCTGAAGCGGGACTATTCGATCGTGATCGTCACCCATAACATGCAGCAGGCGGCGCGTGTCTCCGATCGCACCGCTTTCCTCATGGTCGAGCTGGACGCCAGCGAGAAGCACCGCACCGGCCGCGTCGTGGAATACGACGAGACGGAGAAGGTCTTCACCAATCCGGGCGACCCGCGAACCGAGGATTACGTGACAGGCAAGGTCGGTTGATGGCCCCGGACGAGGTCCGCCTTCACTATCGCGAGGAGCTCGAGCAACTCGAGGGACGCGCCCTGGACGGCCTCGACCTGGTGGTCGCGGCCGTGGAGCGCACCGTCGAGGCGGTTCAGCACCAGGACATCGAGCTGGCCGAACTGGTGATCGCCGACGACGACGTGATCGACGGGCGCTACCTGGAGATCCACCAGGCGATCCTGACGCTGCTCGCCACCCAGGCCCCTGTGGCCACGGACCTGCGTCTGATCGCCGCGCTCTTGCACGTGATGAAGAACATCGAGCGGATGGGTGACCAGTGCGTCAACATCGCCAAGCTGATCCCGATCGCGGGCCACGAACCGCCCGCGGACGAGCGGATGCTGGACAACCTGGTGACCATGGGCAAAGCACTTCCGGGGCAGATCAGGCAGGCGAAGCAGGCCTTCGCGGATCGCGACATCGACATGGCTCGCGACCTGGTCCGGCAGGACGACCTGATCGACAACCTCAACAAGGAGTGCTTCCGCCTGGCGATCGAGATCGGCGACGAGCAAGACCGCCGAGAGTGGGCGATGACGATGATGTTGGTCGCTCGGGCCCTGGAGCGGATCGGCGACAACGCCGTTGACGTCGGCGAGCAGGTCGCCTTCCTGGTGACCGGCCTCTTCCGCGAGTTCGAGGACGCGTCCCACCCGGGCGGGGACGTTCTTCCGCAGCCCTCCTCGGCGTGAGGCCGCATCCGTTCGGTCTGAAAAGATCGCCACCGCATGCTCTGCGCGGCGATCGACATCGGCTCCAATACGACACGGGTGCTTGTCGCGGAGCCCACTGAGGGTCAGCTTCGCAAGGTGATGGAGCAACGCGCCTACACCCGGATCGGGAAGGCCTCACAGCACGACGGGGCCGTCGATGCCGAGAAGGTCGCCGAAGTCGCGGAGGCGGTGGCGACTCAGGTGCGTCTTGCTGACGAGGTGGGGGCGGAGACGATCCGGACGGTGGCCACCGCCGCGATCCGGGAGGCCGCCAACCGGGACGAAATCGTGTCCGAGGTCTCGCGGGTCGCCGGCGTGCCCGTGGAGGTCCTCAGTGAGCACGAGGAGGGGCGTCTGGCCTTCCTGGGCGCGACCAAGACCCTCGGCCATCCCGTGGAGGGCGAGGTGGGGGTGGTCGACGTGGGCGGCGGGTCCTCGGAGGTCGTCCTGGGCAGCGCCAGCCAGGGGCTGCGCTCCGTCGCATCGTTCAAGATCGGGTCCGGCGCGCTCGCCGACGACTTCCTGTCCAACGATCCGCCCTCGCCGGCGGAGCTGCGGGCGGTGCGCGAATACATCGCGGAGTTCTTCGACGGGGTCGAGTTCGACCAACCGGACCAGGCGGTTGCCGTCGGCGGCAGCGCGACTTCGCTCCGCGCACTGGTGGGCGCGGCGCTCGAGTACGAGACCCTGGAGCGGGCGATCCGCGTCCTGACCGGGGCGCCGATCGCCGAGGTCGCCAAGCGTTTCGAGCTCGATCCCCGCCGGGTGCGCATCCTGCCGACCGGCGTGTTGTTGCTGGAGAAGCTGTCGGAGTTGCTCGGCCAGCCGCTTCAGATCGGCAAGGGCGGCCTCCGCGAGGGCGTCATCCTCGACCTGCTGAATGGCGCCGCGAACGGCAACCCACGCGCTCTCGTCGCCTGACGATCTGGGACGGCGGAGGGCATGCGCAGCGGGTAGCCTCCGGCTGACCGGACCATGGCGCTCGACAACCCCCAGCACCCGGCCTTCGTTCAGGGCTCCGACCTGCTCGAGGGCGCATTGCGGTTCACGGGTGAGGCCTACCGTCGAGGGGACAGTCGAGGGGAGGCCAAGCTGCGGCACTCCACGGAGGTGGCTAGGCTCCTGCACGAGGCGGGCTTCGACGAGGAAGTCGTTGCGGCCGGCCTGCTGCATGACGTGGTAGAGGCGACGGCCACCGAGTTGCCTGAGATCGCCGAGCGCTTCGGCGCCCGCATCGCTGGGCTGGTGGAGGCGATGACCGAGGACGACGGGATCGAGTCTTACGAGCCGCGAAAGGCCGAGCACCGAGCCAGGATCGCGGCACACAGCTGGCCCGCGGCAGCCATCTACGCCGCCGACAAGCTCGCGAAGATGCCCGGCTTGCGGGCCGATCCCGACTCTGCAAGCGAGAAGCAGCTGGCCCACTATCTGGGAACTCTGGAAACGCTCAGCTCGCGGCACCCCGACCTTCCGTTTCTGGGTGATCTGGAGCGTGAGCTGGCTGGGGTTGCCGTCCAGCGACGGGACCGGACCGCTGATCACGCGCGCCCGGCGCGCGCCCAGTAGCGCCATGGCAAAGGCGGCACCGATCCCGGACCTGACGGCAGAGGAGGCGTACGCAGCGGCGGCGGCAAGGATCGTTTCCGTTCGAGCCCGGGAGGTCGCCGACCACGCCCACGACGTGCTCGACGTCGTCGAGATCGAGCGAGTCCACGACATGCGCGTGGCAACCCGGCGGCTTCGCGCCGCGCTTGAGATCTTCGAGCCGTGCTTTCCTCCCAAGGAGTTCCGCGCCGCGCTCGCCCGGGTGAAGCAGATCGCAGACGCGCTCGGCGAGCGCCGAGACCGCGACGTGGCCATCGCCACCCTTGAGGAGTTCGCAGCGGGAATGGCGGCCCCCGACCGCCCGGGGATCCAGACGCTGATCGAGAAGCTGGAGGCCGAGCAGGCAAAGGCAAACGAAGCGCTCGCGCTGCTCGTCGACGCCAGGAAGCTCGCCGCTTTGAACGAGCTCCTGTCGGAGCTCGTGGCCACCATCGAGGGAGAGCGGGCTACCCGGGCGTGAAGCCGAAGCGTGTCAAGAAGCTCGACCCGCACTCGCCGTTGGCGGACAACGCTGCTCGAATCATCCGTACCCGTCTGGACGAGATGCTCTCCTTCGCGCCGGCCGCCCTGGAGTTCGAGTGCAGTCGCGACCAGCACGACATGCGCATCGCCGCCAAGCGGCTTCGCTACGTCCTCGAGGCGACCGAGTTCTGCTTCGGCAGGCCCGCGCAGACGGCGCGGCGGCGCGCCCGGGACCTGCAGGACCTGCTCGGCGAGCTGCACGACTGCGACGTCATGCTGCCCCGGGTCGAGGGCCATCTGGCGGCGTTACGGGCAGAGGACGCGGAGGCCGTGAGGGAACGCGCCGGCGACTCGGCAGACATCGACCCGGGCCTGGCCGCTCTCGCCAGGCACCGGACCGCCTACCGCGGCCTTGAGGTGCTCGCGGTCTACGTCCAGGCCAGACGCAGGCTGCTCTTCGACCGGTTCGTCGAGTTCTGGGCGGAGCAGGAGCGCACGGGTTCGTGGACGCGGCTGGAGCGGGCGGTAAAACAGCATCTACGGAATCAGAAGGAGCAGCGGCGGGCACGTCGGTCCGACTTACCGCAGTCTTCGACGGCAAACAGCCGCTGAGCAACCTCCTCGGCGCTAGCATGGCTGCGGGTGAGCGCCATGAATCCGAAGCAGGCGGCTGAGGCGGCGACCGGCGCGGTCGAGCTGTCTGGGGCACCTCCCTACGCGCCGTCCACGCCGGACCTCGAGGACGCCTCG